>NZ_VOZS01000009.1:0-168292 GCF_013419675.1 Acinetobacter sp. YH12069
TTATAATCAGCGAAGAATTCAAAAAGGCTTGGATTTTAAGACACCAAATCAAATGGCAGAAGACTTTTATCGGTTAGCTGCCTAGAATCTCCCAAGTGAAAGTCTCCTGCTAATTCAGCACACATCAATCTTTACAAAGTTGACTTCCTTTTTCCAATAGTTATCTTCAAATACTATATCTGTATTTAATTCAGTTAATTGCTTAGAAAATGCAATAAACGCGTTTATATTCTGCTGCGCTGATTTACGACTATCTGCTGTAAAATAGATCAAGTTATCCATGATTGAGCTCCTTACAAGCATCTATAACCTGCTGTACAGCTAAAATAACCCTATCATTAATAGCCAATATTTCTACGCTTACACCGATCTGGACAAGATACTCTCGTTCTTCAATTAGCTGAGTTAAAATTAAATGATGTGGTGCATTAGCCCAAGGCATAAATTTATTACACACATAACACGCAATAGGTGCATGATCACGACATACGTTGTGCGTCCCGCATGATCCGACACTACAATCCTGTTCTACACAAGAAATCCTATTCGCATCTTTAACTTTTATCTGAGCCTCAATTTCATCTTTAACAATCTTGCCTTGAAAAGCATCAGCATATTTACGCAGACTTTCGTCCATAATCACAGATATCTGTTCTGCCAACTCAGGAACACTTTCTACATAGCAAGATGCATTCTGCGTATCACTATGATCAAGTAATTTAGCAATCACATTAATTCCTGCTTTTTGACGAGCAGCATTTGTCCCTAATGTATATCTAAATCTATAAGCAGTAATATGAATTGGTTTACCTGTTTCTCTTGAGCGTATACCTAATCTTCCTACAGCGGCCTTTAATTTATAAGTTACATCTGAAGTTGGCAAATGCACAATTTCTGAGGATAAAATTTCTAATAAATCTCTCCTATTCCAATCTAAAGCAGTCAGCTTATCCACACTATAAAATAGTGGTAGCTCTTTAAACTCAAGTTCTGATAGTTCCCGATTTGATAATTTAGCTACCTTCATTCTTAAAATTTTAATATGCTCATACAGTATTTCCGCAAGATTTTCACGAATACCAACTTCACTGAAAGCAGCACGAAAAAAGCTATTTCCTCTCATCTTCGCTTTAGGAATATTTAAAACTGAAGGGTATTCCCCATTATTCAGCTTATATTTATTTGAAAGATAAAGGTCTTTTACTTTTAGTGAAGCAATTTGAATAGGTCGTCTACCTGTAGCACAGAAAACCTTTATTAAGGCTGCTTCATATAAAGATAATTTATTTTCTGCTAAATACTCATTAGTTCTAGTTACAATTGCTTGAAACTCGAACGGGCTAAAAGGCCCCTCATCAGGATCTAGCGATAAAACTGCTGCTCCCTTTTCATTTCCACTCAAGCGCCACGAATCGATTAAATCATATACTTGATCATCTACAGCAGAATAACCAAGATCGTATATCTTCTTCAAAAAAACACGTAGCATCGCCACTTTATACTCATCATTTTTTGATGAATAGAAGTTCTTATAATTTAACAATCCTTCTAATGTAAATCTTTTTAGACTTGTAATTTCCCAGTACTTACCTACATATTCACACATATTTACAGTATGAGAACTTGAGCTAAATCTAGCGAAATGAATTAAAACCTGTATCACATCCATTTGTGTAGATGAATCAAAATTCCATATTCGAGTAATATCCATAGTTTTATTAATATCAAGAACCCATTTTTGATCATTCCGATTAAATTCATAACCTTTGAATGAAATAAAAGTATCTTGATCTATGTCAAAAAGATTTTGCTGAGCTAAATTACTCATCATTTTCCTCGAATTTATTTTGTATCCCTAAGCCGACTTCAATCGCTCTCCGATCTTCCGCACGTTTAGCATATCTTCGAGCACTTTGTGACCCAGGAATCCATCCCATTAAATAAGCTCGATCATTCTCAGCTTTATCTTCTGTTAGCCTTCCAGAATCAATCAACGGTTGCACTTTATCTGTAAATTTATCATTCCAAGTATGTCTAAAGGCATGTGCGTGTACTCTAAACTGGAATCTAGAGGATATTTGAGTGAAAATTTTATCTAGTGCATTGATAGACAATGGAGTAGCTTGATTTGATATAAGCAAAAAGTCTGAAGATTCAGCATTAGCAATGTGACTTCTATAATTCAAAATATATTGGTCTATTTTTTTCTTTAAATTTAAGTTTAATGCTAATCCTCGACTCCTAGTTTTTACTAAAGGCTGATATAATCGTGTATCACTATCATCATCATGATTCCGTTTAATATTGAGATAAAAAGACCCATTACTTTGAACAAAGTCAGAAAGTTTTATATTTAACAGCTCACCTTTTCGACAACCTAAATATAAAAGAAGATAAATAATTAATTCATTCCGATAATTTAAAAAATCAGAACTCCAAATATTTTTTTGATTGCTAGGATCAATAGTCTCTAAAATTAAATTTATTTGATCTTGTTCAAAGGATTTATAGTCAGCAGAATGATCTATAGTTTTCCTCGGTCTACGAGCCTTCATTATTTTAGCCGTATTTGTAGCTGATGCCTTGCACAGGTAAGTTTCGAGCCAATGTAGATAATCAGCAAAATTAGTTAATCTACGATAGATAAGATTTTTTGAAACATTGTCATTTTTTATTACTATTTTAGCTCTAACAGCTTCTCTTCTTTTCTCAGGAAAACTAACAATTTTCCGATCAGTCTTTTTATTGAGTAAATAATTACGTTTAAAATTTGCCAAATTCACTAAAGCTTCAATTTCATGTAATTGTAAAAAAAGTTTTTCTTTGATTCTTTGCTCAATATTAATCTGTAATTTATTTAAAAGGTAATACAGCAATTCAATATCTTCAAGTACTGAAACAATTGTATTAACTGAATGTCCACGATTTCTAAAATTGATCGTTGTATAAAGATTTGGGTAAGTTAAAGGAATACCTTCACTATCAATTAAGACAGCAAATCTTTCTCCACTACTACCTATAAATCTTTTAACAGACACCATAAAATTTACAGAAACTCTAAATATTAAATATACATATATCACAATAAAAAAAAGTTTACAGAATTATTTCTAATATCCATAAACTTTCTTTTAAATAACTATATCTAAAGAATAATTTTATAAACTTTACAAAACTATATCTTTAGAGTGTGTCAGAACGGTAAGTCATCATCTAAATCTGCTGCTGCAGGAGCCGGTGTCGGTGCAGGCTGTTGTTTTGGCGCAAAACCACCTGGGTTGTTATTGCCATAGCTATTGCCTTGAGCCGGTTGGTTATTGCCATAACCGCCTTGGTTTGAGCTATTACCGTAGCCACCTTGGTTTTGGTTATTGTTATAACCACCTTGTTGATTATTAAAACGAGGCTGACCAAAATCACCGCCTTGACCTTGTTCGCCTTGTTGGCGATTATTGTCAAGCATTTGCATTTGTTCACCACGAATTTCAGTCGTGTAACGCTCTTGACCGCCTTGATCTGTCCACTGACGAGTACGTAATGAACCTTCAATATAAACTTTAGAACCTTTGCGCAAATATTGCTGTGCAATTTCACCTAAACGGTTATGCAACACAATACGGTGCCATTCTGTTTGCTCTTTACGCTCACCTGTATTTTTATCAGTCCATGAATCACTCGTTGCAATTGAGAACTGAGTGAGAGAACCACCATTTGGGAAAGTTTTTGTTTCAGGGTCACGACCTAAAGTACCAACTAAAATGACCTTATTTACACCACGCATCAGACGTATTCTTCCTATTTGTTTCTATTATTTACTTTATAAGAGTTATGCTTAAATGGCTACCTCTTTCCCTAACAAGTGCGTTAAATGTTGTCGCGCAGATTCATCCATCTGCTGCTTATCCACTTTTACATAAGCCACTTGCTGGTCAGACATCACCACAACTTCTTCAATACCACGAATTGCTAAAAGCTGAGAAGTCCATTCATCCGTTTCTTTATCTTCAGGCAAACTAAACACCATAGACGATAAATAACGCGGCTGAGCCAATCCAAAACTAATGATCAACCATAAAATAGCTAGACCTGTCAGGATGCCCCATCCCATTGCCGTATCATTTAGCAACAAAAGTTGCCCGCCAATCATACCACCAAAAAATGCCCCCAGAAACTGACTGCTGGCGTTCACGCCCATGGCTGTCGCTTTAGACTGAATTGGAGCCGCTTTCGATAACCATGACGGTAATAATGCTTCCATCACATTAAATGCAATAAAGAATAATCCTAAGCCAGTAAGCAGAATATATTTAGATTCGAAACCAAAAATTAAGATGCCCAATCCTAGAATAATGCCACCAATGGCGGTCAAGAAAATGCCGCGCATTTTGCGATATTTTTCCGCCAGAATAATGCTCGGAAAGGCAAAAAACAGGCTCACGACCAAAAGCGGCAAATATACCAGACCATGCGAATGCAAGGGAATATTGGCGAAGTCAATCAACTGAGATGGCACATAAATAAACATCGCTGTGAGTAGTAAATGCAATGCAAAGACTGAAACGTGCAAACGATTTAGATCAGGCATTTTCAGCACTTGCTTCAACTGCGTCAGATAACCTTGTTGGAAATTTCGGTGATGACGTGTCACTTTCGGCACCAACAGCAACATTGCAATCGCGGCAAGTCCCATGATGGTGGTCACCCAAAATAAACCCGAGATACCGACTAAACCTGTGAGCCAAGGTCCAAGGCTAAATGCCACCACAAAGGACAAACCGATACTCATCCCCATCATCGCCATGGCTTTAGTACGCTGTTCTTCACGTGTGACATCGGCTAACAAAGCCATCACCACCGCAGATACAGCGCCACCACCAGCAATCGCACGCCCGATAATTACGCCATAGATACTATCGGACATCGCCGCAATTGCACCGCCTAAAGCGAACAACAGCAGCCCGATCACCACCAACGGTTTCCGGCTATAACGGTCTGCAATCAAACTAAACGGGATCTGTAAAATCGCTTGGGTCAAACCATAAACACCAACCGCTAAACCAATGAGTGCCGGTGTAGCCCCTGCATATTGCTGACCTGCCACAGAGAAAACAGGAATAATCATGAACAGCCCCAGCATACGTAAGGCAAAAATACTACTCAAAGCAAAAGTTGAGCGTCGTTCAAGAGCATTCATCATAGCTGGTTAAAAATTCATTAATCTTGGAATGGGATTATAGGACATTCAGCTTAAAACGAAGCAGGATTTTTATTGATTTTAAATATCCTGATAATTGGACAAATAAAAAGCGCAGCTAATGCTGCGCTTTTTGGGAGATTTCAGGCAAATTTAAATTAGCCTAGACTTTCTTGGCGCTTTTTATATTGAATTGAGGCAATCACCGCCCAAACAATAAATGCCACACCAATCAGGCCCGTTACCACTTCAGGGACATGCAGACCTGTGCCACTCGCCAACATAATGAAGGCCAAAGCACCAATCGCATAATGCGCACCATGTTCAAGGAAGATATAAGCATCTAAGGTGCCTTTATCCACTAAGTATATGGTCATCGAACGCACGAACATGGCACCAATGGCAAGACCAAGCATAATGATTACCACATCAGAAGTAATCGCAAATGCACCAATCACACCATCAAAACTGAATGAGGCATCGAGTACTTCAAGATAAAGAAAACCACCAAAACCGGCTTTGATCACGCCTGTCGGTACACCATTTGCGTCATGTCCAACCGCATTACCGTTTTCATCGACTTCAGGTTCACCACCCAATAAATGACTCAGTACTTGGACACCGATATACACCACGATTCCCCAAATACCCGCCATCACAACTGCTAAACGAGAGGCTTCAGCCACGTTTGCCGCCATCACCAATAACGCAATTAGAGCAATAAACACGGACATTGCAGGAACGTTTGCAAGATTGGCCAAACGGCGCTCTAACCAACGGAACCAATGGGTATCTTTCCCTTCATCTAAGAAGAAGTTCAGGAACACCAATAATAAGAAAGCACCACCAAAGGCCGCAATTTCTGCATGATGTGCCATCAATTTAGCTGAATACTGAATTGGATCATTCAACGCCATTTGAACCACTTCCATTGCACCCATGTCTGCAGTTACAGCCACGATCACAATTGGGAAAATCAGACGCATACCAAAGACAGCAATCACGATCCCGACGGTTAAGAAAATCATTTTCCAAAAATGATCCCAACCACGGAGTACAGATGCATTGACAACGGCATTGTCAAAAGACAAAGACACTTCCATCACCGCTAAAATGGCAGTAATGGTCAGTGCTGTCAGCATGGCTTGCACGCCTGCATTTGGGCCATGATTCAGACCCCAATATGCAGAAATAGCAAGACACACGATCGTAAAGACGATTGAGAAACCAAAATGTTTCATCATGATAGATCGACCTATTCATTCAATAAGATTTCAAAATGAGGGAATACCCAGTTTGAAGCTAAGTTTATGGCGCAATTATGCCGCTTTTCAGAATTGAAACCAAAAATTATTCGTTACATTTTGAATAAACACTCTAAGATGGAGGCTCTCAATTACATCGCATCATGGTGTAGACCCGTCTTTCATTTTTAACGACAGGAATGTTCAATGCGTTTTTCTGAAGAAGTTTGGCAACGTAATACCGCGTTATATCAGCAGATTCTCCATCTACCGTTTAATCAGGAATTGGCTCAGGGCAGTTTAAGCCGCGACGCCTTTTGCCACTATGTCATTCAGGATGCCCATTATTTATTGGCCTATGGTCGTGCGCTTGCGGTGTGTGCAGCCAAGGCGTTTGATGCCGACGATGTGATTCAGTTTTCTGAAGCCGCAAAAATTGCCATCGTGGTGGAACGCAGTCTGCACAATGACTTTATGCAAGGTTTCAACATCAGCAAAGAACAGTTTGAAAATACCCCATTAACCCTTGCCTGCCATCATTACACTTCGTTTCTAACAGCGACAGCATGGTCAGAAAGTTACCCTGTGGTCCTTGCCTCACTCCTGCCTTGCTTTTGGATCTATGCTGAAGTCGGCAAAGCCATTGTCAGCCAATCTGTACCGAATAACCCTTACCAAGCATGGATCGATACCTACTCAGGTGAAGACTTCAATACTGCTGTGCAAAACGTGATTCAAACTATTGATCGAGTGGCGGCTCGCTGCGATGCAGATACACGTGAAAAAATGCATGCGGCTTATACGAACGGCGCAAAATTAGAATGGATGTTCTGGGACAGCGCGTATCAACAGCGGACATGGCCTGTAGAATAAACCTTTGATTTAAACTGTATAAAAAATTAAGGATCTAAAATTGCTTTTAGATCCTTTTTTAATATGGTTAGATTCGGTTTTTAGAATGACCATGCACGATCATTTCAGGCATTAGCGTTTAAAACGATACCATTCGAGAAAAATCCCCATCGCGATAATCACCAAAAAAATCGCAAAACGTGCTTCACGCAACTCACTGCGTGCTGCTTTGCGTTCCTGCATCTCTTCTGAATGAAATTGTGATTTGACCATCGGATCTAGTTGAGCAATAGCCAATAAATCTTTGGGCTTTTCACCTTTGCCTAAAATGAAATAAAGCCCTTTGACTTGCATTTCATTGAGTTTTCCCAGTTCAATATTCAGTTGAGTAGCTTGTGCATTATAGTCAGGCACCCAATCTTCTACGCGGGCATATACATGGGCACGACTAATATCAAAGATTGATGCATCCTGCACTTTCTTGCCCGTTTGATCTTCCAGTTGTTCACTCAAATCGGAGAATTGGGACAGTACATAGTCTTTTTTCTGTGCCAACTGTACACCATCAAAAGCATACTCTTGTATTTTTTGTGCAGGATTATTTTTCGATAATAAACCTTGGGGAACGACTTTAAAGTCCAGAACAGTATTGTCAGGGACTTGGTTGGTTTGCAGCACCATATAGACCACAGACCATAGCTGTTCATTTTGCCCGACCGCAGGCACGCTCACGCTATAGCGCTGCTCTTCTGCAGGGTCAATAAACTGTTCAAACGCGAGGATTTGACTGTCTTCAGCCCACAGGATTTGGCTTAAAAACATGAGGCTGATGATCACCCAAAATTGTTTTAACATTATTTGCTCTTATCATGATTATTTTCTGTTCTGGCAGAATTATAATTAATTATTCAAATACTTACATTTAAAATCACACATTTAACGATTGGAAATTCATCATAATTTTAGCCAAATCTATAGTTTTATAAATGATCTAGAACCCATAAAAATTGATCTAAATCAGCATCGATATAGGCTTTTGATGCTTACTGAAAACTCTGCCATGCATAAATCAAAACAGCCGCAGCAAGCACCCAACTCAACGTTGCTACACTCAAACATGCCGTTAAACTTACACGTGTTGCGAGCAGGTACACCATCAATAAATAAATGAAATAGGGGATGAGAGACCAGAGTCCAAACAGTGCAGTTTTTTGTAATGCGGCTGCACCCTGATCATTTGCCACAATTACATGAGCAATCAACGCAAAAGTCGGAAACAATGGAACCAAACCTGCAATATAAAACGCCTTACTTTTAGACAGCAAAGCAATTAATACCACAACAAAGGCACCCATTAAGCTTTTGAGAAATAAGGACAACATGGCATTCTATGGTTTCGAGAAAACTGCATTTTACGCCTTTTCTGCGATAGTCCTGAGATTTTCCAATGGATTGTTATGCGCATGACACAGGAGATTTAAACGATGAACTCAAAACAGTCATAGTGCCGTGATCTTTATGCACCTTTACACCACAGGCTAGATGTAAAGCGCGCCTTTTGTTGCTCAGCCATGTGCTTAAACTGTGCTTGAACTTTTAAATCTTCAGCACTCATCAAATGTTGATTGTTTTCAACAATTGCCAAAACCAAATCAAACTGTTGAGGAATTTTTTCGCAAGCCAGATGCTTTTTTTCAGCTTCTGTTTTGGCTTGACCTAATTTCGCAATATACAGATCAATTTTTTCACTTTCGGTATTCAGCGCCAAAGTTGCTTGTTCTAAGCTGTCATATTTTTGCGCTTTCGGTGTGTGGTTCGGGGTACATGCACTCAAAAACACACTACACATCAATAAACCCATCACACCTAATGTTGGATTGAGATGAAGTTGCCATTTCATGTTAAAAGTCCTAGATTGCTGATTTGCGGATGTTTTAGGGCATCGGCACAGACAGCTATATTTTGATTCGGCCATTTTTCTCACAAAGTCACGCATAAATCTAGGTTTAAATTACACTTGAACATTTTTCATGCGCTATCATATATAGGTTTTTCGATGAATATTTTAGGACCCCTTGCATGAGCCAAAGCCATATCCGTATTCGAGGCGCACGTACCCATAACTTAAAAAATGTGTCACTCGATATTCCACGCGACAAGTTTGTGGTCATTACGGGTCTTTCTGGTTCAGGGAAGTCCTCTTTGGCTTTTGATACCTTGTATGCTGAAGGTCAACGTCGCTATGTTGAGTCCTTATCTGCCTATGCGCGTCAATTCCTTTCGCAAATGGAAAAGCCCGAAGTCGACTCGATTGAAGGCTTAAGTCCCGCGATTGCCATCGAACAAAAATCAACCAGTCACAACCCACGCTCGACGGTGGGAACGATCACCGAAATTTACGACTATTTACGTCTACTCTATGCCCGTGTCGGCACGCCATACTGTCCTGAACATGACCTCCCAATGGTGGCTCAGACTGTGTCTGAAATGGTCGATACGGTCAAAGGTCTAGAAGAAGGTACGGCGCTTATGTTGCTTGCCCCTGTGGTCCGTGACCGTAAGGGTGAATACACCAACTTATTTGAACAATTACAAGGTCAGGGTTTCGTCCGAGCCCGTGTCGATGGTGAAGTCATTGATATTGACACGCCACCCGAATTAGACAAAAAGAAAAAGCACACCATTGAAGTGGTGGTCGACCGTTTTAAGGTTCGTGATGATCTTGGCAACCGGATTGCAGAAAGTTTTGAAACGGCTTTACGCATGGGCGGCGACATTGCCATTTTGTCGTGGATGAAAGGCGAACAAGAAGACCGCGTATTTTCAGCCAAACACTCCTGCCCTGAATGTGAACGTGCCGTAGGTGAACTGGAACCGCGTCTATTTTCCTTCAACAATCCATTCGGTGCCTGCCCTGTTTGTGATGGTTTAGGCACACGCAGCCATTTTAGTGCTGACAAATTGATTCCCAATAATGAAGTTTCGATTAGCCAAGGGGCAATCCGTGGTTGGGACCGTCAACGTCCGTATTACTACAGCATGATCCAAAAAGTTGCCGATCATTTTGGTTATTCTCTAGACACACCGTGGAATGAACTCGATGCCGAGACCAAAAAGAAATTCCTTTATGGTACAGGCAAGGAAAAAGTTGACCTCAGCTATATTGATGAACGTGGTCGTTCGCACAAACGTGTGCAAGCCTTTGAAGGGATTCTACCTCACCTAGAGCGTCGCTACCGTGAAACCGAATCCAACTATGTACGTGAAGATTTAGCACAGTATTTATCCAATGCCGCATGTGATGCTTGCGGTGGCTCACGTCTCAATGAAATTTCACGTCATGTCCGAGTTAAAGATAAAACCATCGCGCAAATCACCAAGATGTCGATTGGCGATGCTGAAAGCTATTATCAAGACCTCAACTTAAGTGGTGCCAAAGGCGAAATTGCTGACAAGATTTTCAAAGAGATTCGTGAACGTTTGCACTTCCTAGTCTCTGTCGGTTTGAACTATTTAAGTTTATCGCGTTCGGCAGAAACACTGTCGGGTGGTGAAGCTCAGCGTATTCGTTTGGCTTCGCAAATTGGCGCGGGCCTCATGGGCGTGATGTATGTCCTCGATGAACCCTCTATTGGTTTGCATCAGCGTGATAATGACCGCCTATTGGAAACCCTAGTACGTTTGCGTGACTTAGGTAATACCGTATTAGTTGTAGAACATGATGAAGATGCGATCCGTGCCGCCGACCATATTATTGATATTGGCCCCGGTGCAGGTGTGCATGGCGGTCATGTGATTGCCGAAGGGACGTATGATGAAATTTTGGCAAACCCTGACTCACTGACAGGTCAGTATTTATCAGGCAAGTTAAAAATCGAAGTTCCAAAACAACGTGTACAACCACCCAAACCTGAAGAACAAATCAAGTTGATGGGTGCTGCGGGCCATAACCTGAAAAATGTCGATTTGACTATTCCTTTAGGTGTGATGACCTGTGTGACAGGTGTATCAGGTTCAGGCAAATCGACGCTGATTAACCGGACATTATTGCCGCTTGCAGCAACTCAGTTGAATGGTGCAACCACGCTCACTGCGGAAAAATTTGACTCAATTGATGGCTTACAATTCCTTGATAAAGTCGTGGATATTGACCAAAGCCCGATTGGACGTACACCGCGTTCTAACCCTGCAACTTACACAGGTTTGTTTACCCCAATTCGTGAACTGTTTGCGCAAACCCCTGAAGCCAAAGCACGTGGCTATGCTGCAGGTCGATTCTCGTTTAACGTGAAAGGCGGTCGCTGTGAGGCCTGTGAAGGCGACGGTATGATTAAGGTTGCAATGCACTTCTTACCTGATATGTATGTGCCTTGTGATGCCTGCCACGGCAAGCGCTATAACCGCGAAACGTTAGAAGTTGGCTATAAAGGTCGTAACATTTCTGATGTCTTAGAAATGACGGTTGAAGATGCGATGCATTTCTTCGATGCCATTCCTGTGATTCACCGTCGTTTGGAAACCTTGAACCAAGTGGGCTTGGGCTATATCCGTTTGGGTCAGTCTGCAACCACACTTTCAGGTGGTGAAGCGCAGCGTGTCAAATTGGCTCGTGAGTTGGCGAAGCGCGATACAGGCAAAACCTTGTATGTGCTTGATGAACCAACAACTGGTCTACACTTCCATGATATTGCCAAGTTGCTCGACATCCTGCATGAGCTGCGTAATAAGGGCAATACCATTGTAGTGATTGAGCATAACTTGGATGTGATTAAAACCGCCGATTGGATTGTAGACTTAGGCCCTGAAGGTGGTGCGGGCGGCGGTATGATTATTGCCGAAGGTACGCCAGAACAAGTGGCGAAGAATAAAGTGTCGCATACAGCGAAGTTCTTAAAGCCGATGTTGAAATAAGATTCACTTTCCTTTAAGTGCATGATAAAACGGTGATTCATTCACCGTTTTTTATTTATATGACTTTATTAGAGATAATTGATACAGCCGTAAAAATTGGTTTAGGAGCACTGATAACTGGCGTAATTACCTACTTAAATCAAAAGGCAAATATTTCAGCATCAGTAGCAAAAGATAACCTTCTATATAATCGTAATTTATTGACCAATATTTCCAAAGATCTCGAGGAAATAAATCATCTCGTTTTAAAAATTTGGGCAATTTTTGAATTTGAAACAAAACAATCTCAACCAGCTCTTAATGAGATTTCAGATAGACTTAAACCTCTAAGACACACACTTTTTAATGACTTTAATTTGCTTAGCAAAAATGAAGGTTTACTTCTTTTACATGGATATATTGAACAACAAGAAAAGCTAAGAATTTATGGCGAATTACTCGGAAAATTTAACGCTTATACACTTTGTAAAAATGGAGCTATCAATGTTGAAACAACTGCTCAATATAGATTTGAAATTTTAGAAGCTAGAAAATCACTTTATACGAGCTTAAACAAAGCCATTTCTAAATAAATTCTTGTTCTTCACAACATTCAATCACATGACGGCGACATGGATGTCGCCTGTTTGACTGGGGCAGCACGGATGTGCCCTTAGTCAAACAAAAGCATTTTGCCTACTTTTGTGCTTTCAAAAGTAGGAATCTCCTACGCAATGGAAACTCAAACCCAATGCAAAGTAAGGACGTTTAGAAAATATATTTTTTGAAAATAACCTGAACTAAATTCATCCACAAAATTTGCGCCATCCTTTTATACATTCAACTGGAACTGTTCGGACGTACTTTCAGCCAAACAAAAGCATTTTGCCTACTTTTGTGCTTTCAAAAATAGGAATCTCCTACACAATGGAAACTCAAACCCAATGCTAAGCGAGGATGTTTAGAAAAGCATATTTTTTTGAAAATAACCTGAACTAAATCCATCCACAAAATTCGTGCCATCATTTTAAACATTCAACTGGAATCGTTCGGACGTACCTTCAACCAAACAAAAGTATTTTGCCTACTTTTGTACTTTCAAAAATATGAATCTCCTGCGCAATGGAAACTCAAACCCAATGCAAAGCGAGGACGTTTAGAAAATATATTTTTTGAAAATAACCTGAACTAAATTCATCCACAAAATTTGCGCCATCCTTTTATACATTCAACTGGAACTGTTCGGACGTACTTTCAGCCAAACAAAAGCATTTTGCCTACTTTTGTGCTTTCAAAAGTAGGAATCTCCTACACAATGGAAACTCAAACCCAATGCTAAGCGAGGACGTTTAGAAAAGCATATTTTTTTGAAAATAACCTGAACTAAATCCATCCACAAAATTCGTGCCATCATTTTAAACATTCAACTGGAATCGTTCGGACGTACCTTCAACCAAACAAAAGTATTTTGCCTACTTTTGTACTTTCAAAAATATGAATCTCCTGCGCAATGGAAACTCAAACCCAATGCAAAGCGAGGACATACAAATTCAAAAAATTAACGTAAATAATGAAACACACCCAACTTATCCAACACATTCAAAGTTAACTGCTTACGCTCTGCCACATCATCCCCTGCTGCCATCTGCATATTCAAACTAAACGACATGATCTTGCCATGACCATCATCCACCCAACCGGTATACCAACCGACTTGAGGTTCCACATCCATGCCCCAACCGCTCTTGGCATACAACTTTGCATCACCACGACTTTCAATATAAAGCATGTCTTTGACTTGCTTTTGTACCGCGACATCAAACGGTAATTTCTCTGTCGCAAGCTGATACGTAAATTGAGCTTCTTGTTCAGGCGTAATCTTTAACGGTCCAACCAACCAAAAATTATCCACCTGTTTACCAATATTGGCATTACCAAAACCGACCCGTTTGACTTCTTGTTGCATTAGCGCCAAGCCTATTCGCCTTGCCAGTTCCTGATATACAGGAACCGCAGACGCTTGCATCGCTTCACCCAAAGTCAGGTCTTTTTCCCATGACGGGAAAGCACGTTTTTCACCTTTCCATTTAAAAACTTCAGTGGTTGTCACCTTCTGATGCTGCAAACCAATTAAAGCATTTAACATTTTAAAGGTAGATGCAGGAATGTATGCTGTCTGAGCACGCTGTAAGTCATTGCCATAATAGCTCAAACGCTGACCATCAAATGTGACAAATACCGCCTGTGTCTGTGCTTGATTAAATAAAGACGGAATTTCACTCACCCGTGAATTTGCTAAATTGGCTTGAGCGGTTTGTTTTAAGTGTTGAGATGAATCCAACATGCCTTCATTTGCTGTACATGCTGTCAAACTCAGGACAGTCATCAACGATAGATATATTTTTTTCATTGCACTATTTTTATGGTGTTTAAAGTCCATAGTATAAGATGAAGTTCAAACCTGAATTGTTTACTTTTCAACAGTCTTCTATCTGTTGAGAACTTAGCGTAACCACTATTTATTTTTAAACAAAACATCCTTATGATGACGCATATCGTGGACTCAACAACGAATAATTTTTAATTTTTTAAAATATAAAAGCATACTAACAATGAATAAATTTATCTTAAGTTTCAGCCTCTTATTATGTCCAATATATAGCTTTGCCGATGGCTATCTAAACGAATACATGGTGCTGTTTGTCTCACAAGAAGACCCCGATCTTAGCCCATGGAAAGATAAGCCGCAGTGTAAAGCCCTCAGTACCCCGACTCAACACAAAGGAATCTTTGAAAATCAATATGTCTATGCCAATGGCAATGCCCTGACCACCATCTTTCTGAGCAACAGCAAAATTAAAAACGGTGAATGTGAACATTTAATTCACTTTCCAGATGGCATTCAAGGCTCAGGCGTATTTGAAAGCTTCTTCCCCAACGGCAAACCCCGTAGCCGCATTGCCTATAAAAATGGGGAGTACGAGGGCAAACTTGAGTTTTGGTTTGCCAATGGGATAAAAGAACAAGAAAGTAGCATCATCAATGGCGAATCACAGGGGGATTACAAAATTTGGCATCCAAATGGGCAACTGGCTTTTTCTCAAAATTATAAAAATGGGATCGAAAATGGCCTGCGCCAACGCTGGTACAGTAATGGTAAACCGTGGACCTATGCCAATTTTCAAAACAATAAACTGATTGGCGAGCTGAAAATGTGGTTTGAAAACGGCAAACTAGAACGCCAAGGTTATTATCGTAATGGCGTTCGTCATAACAGTTATAAAATTTGGTATGACAATGGGCAACCTGAAGCGGTGCTTCAGTACGATTTAGGCAAAATTACCCAAGCCCAGT
Organism: Acinetobacter sp. YH12069; assembly: GCF_013419675.1. Lineage (NCBI taxonomy): Bacteria > Pseudomonadati > Pseudomonadota > Gammaproteobacteria > Moraxellales > Moraxellaceae > Acinetobacter > Acinetobacter sp. YH12069. The sequence goes on from NZ_VOZS01000009.1 coordinate 15,535, forward strand.
GTTGGAATGAAGACGGCAGCCAAATGAACCAACAAGCCTGCAATAAATTATATAAAGATGAAGATTAATTGATTTTTCTGGCTAACTATATGAATCTGCCAAGCTGCGTTTAGGCTGAAACACGATCACGCCCCGCAGCTTTGGCTTTAAACAATGCTTGGTCTGCTCGCTCTAATAAATCGATCCAGCTTTTGGCACCCACTGCAACACCAATACTCACCGTCACGATGAGATCTGCTTCGTCTTCTGCCAAATTGAAATTCACATGCTGAATATCATGCCGTATGGTTTCGGCAATGTGCTGGGCTTTGAGCATATCAATCCCCTCGATCAGGACTAAAAACTCATCTCCACCATATCGCACCACCAAGTCGGATGAACGAATATGTTGTCGTAATTGATTGGCAACATGTTGAATCACCAAATCGCCGACAATATGCCCATAGCGATCATTCACCTGTTTAAAGTGATCAATATCAATCACGATCAGTGCTGTATGTAAAAAGCCTGAATTTTGGCTGTCGCGAAATTTAATATATTCATCTAAGGCAAAACGATTGGCGACATTGGTGAGTGAGTCAGTATTGGCAATATGTTTAAGCTGAAATTCAAAGGCATCACGTTGTTCCAACATGTTTTCAATATACTGAATGGCATCAAATAAACTGAGATAACCTACTTTGGCAGGTTCAATCACGCCTTGATCCATTTGTCGGTGCCGAGCCAGTTTAAATAACTGATTACGAGCACGAATTAAAGGTTCAAACACCCATTTCTTGGCATAGAACATCGTTAATAATGCAGTCAGTAATGACACGAGCGAGACAAAAAGCGTGAAAATCAATTTATTTCGCGCTTCACGTTGTTCATCCGCAGCTACTTTGAGACTGTAATCTAAAATATAACTTTGCAATTCCACCACTGTGACAAATTTATTGACCATTGCATCAGTGAGCTGGGTGCCATCCATGTGATAACGCTGATGTTGAAGACTTTTTTGAGCCAAACCATCAATAATTGGCAAACCTTTATCTAAAAATTCCGTTCGTACCGCATGATGTAACTGTTTAAACTCGGGTGTTTTGTCATGTTCGGACTGCACGACATTGATCAATTCCCATAGATAGCGTGTTTGACGCTGGGTTTGTAAACTCCGCGCTAAATTTTGCTCTGGAATTTCCTGTTGAAATGATACCGCAGCCATAATATTTGATGCGACTCGTCCCGCCTGATCACGTAATTCTGCCAGTAATAAAATCAGCGTGTAATAATTCGATACACGGGTATCTTTACCATGTGAATGATTGACCAATTTCTGCATGGCAATATAGCTTTGATCCCAAGCTTGGAACATCGCCAAAATGGCATGATCCAATTTTTTAGCTTCACGCTGTTGTGTCGGCAGCGCAATATATTGATCGACCGTTTTGCGACCCTGCAACAAATATGGATATAAATTGGACTCTAACTGCTGGGCGATCGGTGCAAAGCCCGTTTCTTTTAAAACTTTCAGTGTATCTTGATATTGCCGATCAACGCCTTGACGATATTCAGCCAACTCAATAATTTTTTGCTCGCGCTGTTCACCTTGACTCGACATTGCACTGTTAGCTGGCGCACGTTCACGAGAAATTTGGTTGGTTAAATCTGCCACCATTTTTAGCATCTGAATTTCTTTCAGCGCTTGAGCATTTTTGAGGTAGTTTTGATAACTGCTCACAATCAGTGGAACACTAATAAATACGATAGACAAGACGATTACTAGCATCGCAAGTTGCAAGCGCTTACTAATATGCTCTGTTCGTAATGTTTCCATCTATTTTATGCCCCACACTTGTTGCATACCCCAACCCACTTATCAACTAAACGCGGGAATATTTAAATTAATGATCAATAATTTATTAATTTATAAAATGAACATTTATACAGCTAAATTCTATACAAATGTGTTGAATCTGTCACATTTTTATCATTTTAAAACGAGATAATTTGCTAAAAAACAGCAACATATTTGAAAGGAATAAATTTTTTTATGAACTTGCTTAAATAAATATTTACAATTGCAATAAATTGGTGCAGAATGCACCGTATTAGGGCACACTAAATTTCTTCCTCAGCAGAATATTTTAGTTTCCCGAAAATTTTGGCTAAAAAATCCTGATTTTCCATGAAAATCAGGATTTTTTTTGTCTGGACCTACTGAACTCGATGATAAATTCAATAATATATGCACCATAAAAGGGCATTTATTTTTATTCCATCTCCGTTTTATCTATAATCTTTGCGGTAAAGTTCCATTTTTAGACAAAAAAAAAGCCCAACCTTGGGGAAAGCTGGGCGAATAAAAAACAAATGATGGAGAATCAGGGTCAAAGTCACACTTTTAAACTGTGTGACGACTCGATTGGCAAATTATGAATCAAATAAAACCTGATGTAAAGCCAAGTATTTCACAAGGATATTAAATTTATCACTAAGATATTCATTTAAGTGAAGTAGACCTCAGATTTAAAACAAAAACGTCCATTTACTATGCAAATAAACAGTTTTTGCCCAACAATTCGGCAGTCAAAGCCGCAATTTATCGCTTCAAATGCGTGAAAAGCGTTAGAATTTACCCACTACAATAAATGTTATTTTGAATTAAAATAACAATAATAATTGTTATTTCAGATTGAAAAGTTGTGTATTTTTTCAAGTGTATTTTTTTAATTAAGAATTTAATCAAACTTACTTAATTGTTCTCAATGATTTTTTTTCAGTGACTTATTAGTTAGAGTAAAAACTGAATTTCTTATTATGAAATAAAGATCTGAGTCAGAGACTGAATAATAACCTTTAGGATCATTGACTTAATATATTGTTACAATACAATGCTCAATGTTTAATCCATTTGTAACAACTGGTAGAAAATCATGAAAAAACTCGGTTTAGCCACTGCTTTATTATTAGCCATGACCGGTGCTCAAGCTTACCAATTTGAAGTTCAAGGCCAAGCAGAATACATCGACACAACTACAAATGACAAAGATTTCATTGGTGGTGTTCAAGGTACTTACTACTTCAAAAATGTTGACTCTACAAAAGGTCCTTTAGCAGAAGCTGCATTCTTAAACCAAGCTTCTAACGTAGCTGTTGCTTACAACTACGGCGAAGTTGGTTCACAAGGTGTTGACGTAGTTGCTCATAACTTTGGTGCTAAAGCTGAAGCTTATGTTCCAACTAAAGTTGTTCCTGTATACGCTAGTGCTTCTTACAGCCACACTATCCTTGACAGCAAAAATGCAAACAACACTGATGACAACGGCGACCGTTATGCATTAGAAGTTGGTGCGCTTCCAACTCAAAACTTCTTAGTTGCTGTTGGTTACACTAGCGTTGCTGACCAAGCTGCTGTTGACGCGTTCAACGTTATGGGCAACGGTGTTGCTAAAGCTGCTGCAGAAGCTGCGACTATTGGTCAAGACCAAGACGCTATCACTGCACGTGCTAAATATGTTGGCGCAATCGACGACACTAACATGGCAATTGGTTTCGAATCAGGCATCATCTACGGTGATGACACTGCTTACCAATTCAAAACTGATCTTTTCGTAACTCCTAAATTAAGCGTTGGTGCTTCTTACGCTGAATCTAGCTTTGCTGGTACTCCAGACTCAGCTTGGGGCGCGAACGTAAACTACTTCATCACTCCTGCTGTTGCAGTTGGTGCTAGCTATGTAAATGCTAACTATGAAGCAGCTAAAGCGACTGAAACAAGCTTTATCGGCGACACTCAAACTGTTGGCGTAAACGCTAAATTCCGTTTCTAATTCATATTAGATACTGAATACCAAAAAGGACGCATTTGCGTCCTTTTTTTTCCTGCCATTATTTGTCTTTGGGCTCATGGCGTTCCGGTAAATGGGCAATATATTGCAATGCAATTAAGCGTGAAACGATGAGAGCCAAATACATCACCCCACAGAACATTTGAAGCATAGCCAAGACCCGTGCAGGCGCACTCACAGGCATGAGATCCGACAAGCCCGTGGCAGACTGCAAACTAAAACTTAAAAATAATAAATCTAACCACGACTGCATGCCCGGCTCTGCAGGATTTACAAAACTATCCGGATAAATCAGCTGACAAATACTATAGAGAAAAGCAAAACCCCATGCGATGAGGGTAAATACTGCCCCTGCTGCAAAAAGTTCATCTTTGGTTAAATAGCGATCGGCAAACATATAGCGTAATAAGCCATAGGCTGCACTAAAATACGCACAGGCTTCAAAACCATGCGCAATAATTTGAATATTCGGATGATTTACACCGAGCATAATCAAAGTAGAAAACAATACGGCGCAGCCAACAAAACTCAGTCCTAGAATCGTAAACATTGGAGTTTGGCGAATCACTTTGGCAATGATCAATAGTACCGACACCCCAAGTACCCAAATTAGCGCACGAAAAGACAGACTTTCTCGGGTAATCGCGGTTAAAACCAAGATCAGAAACTGCACCAGTAACAGCCATGCTGAGGGTAAAAGTCTAAAGCTTTTCCAAAAATCCACGAATCCTTGCATTATGTTCAATCTCTATATTTTTTTATCATGCGCTGAAATGATCAATCTGAAGCATCATCAACTGATTGATTTTAAATTAGCATGAAGCAAGTTTCTTCTACTGCAAAGATTTGTTGAGCGTGTCCTGAAAAACATCACATATGCCTACTGTTCTGCCTCAGTTTTTTTATCACCTATGAGCCTCAAAAAGCCTATTGTAAGTTTCAGCATTCAGGCGCACATTTAAAGAAATCTCTTGCGTGGTAGATTTCATTATGAAAAAACATCTCGTATTTGCTCCCCTCTGTCTGCTCATGCTCTCTGCCTGTACACAAAACAGTCCGCTCCTCAAAGGCCATGAAAATTATGTGGGGACTTGGCAAAACAACCACAGTGAATTAGTGATCAAATCGTCGGGCGAAGTGACGTATTACCATCAAGAACATACTGAAAAAAGTATTGCCAACCAAACCTTCAGTGGTGCTGAACAGTCGCGAATAAAAGCCCATTTGAGCAGTTTTGGTGATCAGAGCTTTAGCATCGGTCAGGATAATTTCTCTCAACAATTCACCATTCAGCGCTCGCCTTATCAAGATGATCAAGGCCATTGGAAAATGTCGATCAATGGAGAAAATTATACACGCAAATAGGACAGAGATTTGTCTACAAACCTCTGCGTCATATCATTCACTAAATATAAAAAAAGCCCCTTATTAGGGGCTTTTTAGGCGATTCAGATTAGTGATCTGAAGCACCAGAGATACCAATACCAGTTTGTGAACGTACATACTGTGCATCGAATGCTTTACGCTCAGCTTGTGCTTGTGCTGAATTATCAGTCACAGAGAACAACCAGCAGCAGATGAATGCCAATGGCATTGCAAAGATAGCAGGACCATTGAATGGGTTAATTGGTGTTTCAGAGATTGCGAATGTATCTACCCAAACTGCTTTAGATAAGATAATTAGGGTCACTGCTGTAAGCAGACCTACTAAACCGCCAATCACTGCGCCGCGAGTGGTCAAGCCTCTCCAGAACATAGACAATACAAGTACTGGGAAGTTTGCACATGCTGCTACAGAGAACGCCAAGCCAACCATGAATGCAACGTTTTGTTTCTCGAACAAGATACCTAAAATCATCGCGAAGATCGCAAGACCTAAAGTCGCGATTTTAGACATACGAAGTTCAGATTCTGGCGTTGTTTGACCTTTCTTGAATACGTTTGCATACAAGTCATGTGAAATAGCTGAAGCACCAGACAATGTTAGACCTGCAACAACTGCAAGAATCGTTGCGAATGCCACCGCTGAAATGAAGCCCATGAACAAATCACCGCCTAATGCATCAGATAAATGCACCGCAGCCATGTTGTTACCACCAACAAGCTCTAGCTTGCCAGTTACCGCCATTTTTGCAACATCAAGGAATTGTGGGTTGTTTGAAACGTAAAGGATCGCACCAAAACCAATGATGAAAGTCAGTAGGTAGAAGTAACCAATGAAACCTGTTGCTACAACCACTGATTTACGCGCTTCTTTGGCATCTTTAACCGTGAAGAAACGCATTAAGATGTGTGGTAAACCTGCTGTACCGAACATTAATGCCAGACCTAGAGAGATCGCATCAATTGGGTTCGCAGCCAATTTACCAGGCCCCATAATATTGCCCGCTTCTGCCAAAGTCACTTCGTGAACTTTAGAGAAAACTTGAATAGATTGTGAGAACATTTCAGAGAAGCTGAAGCCCACGCCCTTCATGACCATGAATGCCATGAACGTTGCGCCAGAAAGTAGCATCACTGCTTTAATGATCTGTACCCAAGTCGTTGCCAACATACCGCCGAAGATTACATACGCCATCATCAGCAAGCCAACAATCACAACCGCAATGTTGTAGTTTAGACCGAATAACAATTTGATTAACTGGCCTGCACCTACCATCTGTGCGATTAGGTAGAACGCTACAACCACCAGCGAGCTCATTGCTGCCAATGTACGTACTGGTTTTTCAGCCAAACGGAACGATACAACGTCAGATAAGTTGAATTTACCTAAGTTACGCAGACGCTCTGCTACTAAGAACAATACAATTGGCCAACCCACCATAAAGCCCAATGAATACAGCAAGCCATCAAAGCCTGAACTGAATACCATTGCGGAAATACCGAGGAACGATGCTGCTGACATATAGTCACCGGCAATCGCTAGACCATTTTGGAAACCTGAAATACCACCACCAGCAGTATAGAAATCTGCAGTGTTGGTAGTTTGTTTTGCAGCCCATTTAGTAATTAGCAGCGTAAAACCTACAAAGATGGCAAACATGATAATTGCGTGCCAGTTGGTCGCTTGCTGCTGTGCTTCACCTAAATCTGGTCCTGCCATTGCCATGCTTGACATGAGCAGAGCGGGAGCCGCCAGTGCTGTTGCTTTCAATGAATTCCATTTCATCTTAGTGAAGTCCTTTTTCTTGAGTAATTGCTTCTACTTCACGCATTGCTTCTTCGTTTAATGCATCTAATTTATTATTTGCAATGTACGAATACACACCACAGAGCAGGAATGACAATACAATAATGCTCAAACCTAATGGCATACCAATCGTGGTTACACCACCACTCACGGATTGCATCAAGAACTCTTTGTTATAGCCCACAAGTAGCATGAAGCCGACATAGACCACCAACATGATGATCGTCAAAGTCCAGCTCAACTTACTTTTACGGCTAACCATTTCCTTAAATTTTGGATTCTGTAGAATTTGTTCTACCTGTCTCTCATCCATAATGTTCTCCTTACGCCGAACCTTGGCGCGCAATTTTCTAATTCGAATTATTTCGAAGCTAAACTTACCAATGTTCCTTATCTCTTGTAATTTAGACTTTGGTCGTTAAATTTTGAGCAATAACCTCCCTAAGCCTATGGATGCGTTATCATTAAGCGAGAATTAATATGCTGCAGGCTCTATGAATAGTTGGCTTATCGTCGGGGTATTGGCCCTTTACATCGCATTACTCTTTGTATGTGCATTCTTTGGTGAAAAGCATGCCAGCAGGCTCAGTACTCGCGGCAGAATGCTTCTCTTTAGTCTAACTTTAGGGGTTTACTGTTCATCTTGGACGTTTTATGGCGCAACAGGTGCCGCGGTTCGTGAGGGCATTATTTTCCTGCCGATCTATCTAGGACCGCTGCTATTTGTTGCGCTCGGCTATGATATTTGGCGACGTTTAGGCCGTGTCCGTCAGCATCATGCCATTTCATCGATTGCCGACTTTGTAGCAGCACGATATGGTAAAAGTGGCCCCTTAGCGTCATTAGTCACGATCCTTGCCGTGATTGCCATTATTCCCTATTTAGCCTTGCAACTACGTGCAATTGCCCTAAGTGCAACGGTCATTTTAGAACCGACCGCTGGTCTGACCAGCACCACCAATAGTGTGCTGTTTTTGACTGGTGTATTGGCGATTTTGGCGATGATGTTTGGGACACGACAGATTGCCAATACTGAACAGCACGGCGGCTTAATGTTGGCTGTGGCATTTGAGTCTTTCGTCAAGCTGTTTGCACTACTTGCAGTCGCATTTTTCTTTGTTTTTGAATCACCTGAAAACATGGCTCAAATCAGCCATGACATCAACACCACCTTTAAAGATGTTCAGCTCAAAGGTGTGCCAGAAAGCTTTTGGATTCAAACTTTATTGGCTGCATTAGCGATTATTTGTCTACCACGTCAGTTCCATGTCGCGGTGGTTGAACTGCGAGATGAAAAGCATATCCGTGGTGCTCGTCGTTGGTTTGCCATTTATCTGATTTTAACCATTATCGCGATCATCCCGATTGCCAGTTGGGCGCTGCATGCAGCACCTGCCTACTTGGCAATCCCCGATGTTGCCGTGCTCTCACTGCCTTTGAGTTATAACCAAGACTGGTTGACCTTACTTGCGTTTCTCGGTGGTTTTTCAGCATCGACAGGTATGCTGTTGGTGTCGTCAGTGGCCTTGTCGATTATGCTCAGTAATGACTTGATCATGCCTGCACTGTGGCGTACACGCTTATTGTCACGTCATGACAAACGCCTACCACTCGTACTGAAATTCACACGTCGTGTATGTATTTTAGCGGTCATGTTATTGGGCTTCTTGTTCTTCCATTTCTTCAATGACATTGACCAATTATCAGTATTTGGCCTATTGGCCTTCAGTGCTGTGGCACAGTTTGCACCGGCGTTAATTGGTGGTTTATATTGGCGCGGCGGAAGTAAGCAAGGCGTATATGCAGGTCTGTTGGTCGGCTTTGGCATGTGGGCTTATACCCTGTTATTACCAACCGTATTGCGTAGCCTGCCTGAACAATTTAAAACATTTACCGAAAATCTTTTAAGTCAGGGTCCGCTAGGCTTGAGTTGGTTACGTCCTGAAGCACTGTTAGGGTTTGAATCTTTCGATCCACTTACCCATGGCGTAGTTTGGGCACTCGGTTTAAATATCACCCTCTATATTTGGATTTCCCGCGTCTTCCGTCCAAGTGTTGCCGAGCAAATTCAGGCCGAAAGTTTCTTTTATTATGAAACCAAGCCCCTCCCGGCTCAAAGTACATCAAACGACATCAGCTATATTCACCATGATGTGGCACGCTTAAAAGTAGGTGATCTGATTACTTTGGCAAAACGCATTACCGGTGAAGGTCCAACTATGCGCGCCTTCAACCAATTCTGCGCACAAAACAATGTCGTTTTGAATGAAAATAGCAGCGCCAACGGCATGTGGTGGCGTTTTACCGAACAGTATCTTGCCGGCACCATCGGTGCTGCATCTGCCCGTACCTTACTCACCACAGCCATGGTCAATAATGGTTTAGCACTCGGTCAGGTCGCCAATATTCTTGACCAAGCCTCACAGTGGCAGCGCTTTAACCAAAACCTGATCATGACCATGATCGACCATATGACTCAAGGTGTGTCCGTGGTTGATGAAAATATGTGTTTGGTGGCATGGAATAATCAATATCTCAAACTGTTTGATTATCCAAAAGACATTGTCTATGTCGGTTGTCCAATTTCAGACTTGATTCGTTATAACGCTGAACGCGGCGAATGTGGTCCCGGTTCAGTCGAAGAACATGTGCGTAAACGTATGCATTGGATGCAAGTCGGCAGCGCACACGAATTTGAACGGATCCGTAAAGATGGCCGTGTAATTCAGATGCGCGGGAACCCAATCGAAGGCGGCGGTTTCGTGACGACCTTTGCCGATATTACTGCATTCCGTGAAAATGAAGCCTTGCTTGAAGGACGTGTACAAGACCGTACCCAACAGTTGGCAGATGCCCTGTCTGAACAACAATTGGCACGTGAGCAAGCCGATAAAGCCAATATGTCGAAAAGCCGCTTTATTGCTGCCGCAAGCCATGACTTATTGCAACCGATGCATGCTGCTCGCCTGTTCAGTACCGCCCTCGAGCAAAGCGTACAAAATGACGATGATCGTAAAACGCTTCAGCAACTAGATCGTGCGCTGCATGGTGCGGAAAGTATGCTCTCTGCCCTCTTGGATATTGCACGACTCGAAGGCGGAACCATTCAACCGAAACGTCAACCTTATCCGCTGCATGACTTACTCAGCGATCTTGAACTGCAATTTAAATCGATTGCAGCACAGCGTAATATCAAACTGACCGTACATGATGCTCAGTTCTGGATTGACACCGACCCACAGTGGATTCGTCGTATTATTCAAAACTTCGTCAGCAATGCCCTACGCTATACGGCGCGTGGTCGTGTTGTGGTGGGTGTGCTACGTTCAGCACGTCCAGGACATATTCGTATTGGCGTTTGGGATACGGGTCCTGGAATCGCGGAAGAACAGCGCATTAAGTTGTTCCAAGAGTTCGAACGCTGTGGACATACCTCTCCTTGGGGCGAACAGGGTCTGGGCTTAGGTTTAGCCATCGTGCAACGCATGACCAGCCTACTCGACTACCCAGTGCATGTGTTCTCAGAACTTGGTCATGGTTCGTGTTTTATGATTGAAGTGCCTGTGGTCGCTGCGCCAAAAGTGGTCGCTGCACCGACTCAAGCGGTTCCGCTGAAGACCAAAGCCTATAAGATTCTGTGCTTAGACAATGATGAAACCATTTTGGAAGGGATGTCGACCTTACTGACCAAATGGGGCTATCAAGTCTTTAAAGCCACTGAACCTGAACAGGCCATGGAGTTGATTCAACAAGAAAATATTCAAGTTTGGTTGGTTGACCAACACTTGAATAACAACAAGATCGGTCTCGACTTTATTTTAGATAACCGTCAGGAAAATGTCCCTGTGGCGCTGATTACCGCAGATTCTGATCCTGAACTACCGCAACGTCTAAAAGAGTTAAACATCGTCTTACTGAAAAAACCATTGAAACCGGCTTCACTGCGTTCATGGTTATCTGGTTTAAAAATTTCAAATCAGTAGCGTTGTTACAGGACATCGCTCTGTGAAAAGTAGCCCATTTCATTCACATGAAATGGGCTTTTGTTTACCTTGCTTTTACTTAAACTTACCTAACTGGCAAAAAAATTTGTCTCAACGGCAAGACCATTCAAAATAGCCCCGATATTTCGTCTATTTATTAGCCATAAATATCAAATTAAGATTGCCTATGGCAAAAGATATCGAATGCGTGAGTGAACACTTGCACACTTAGTTACAATTAAAAATCTATTTGATTTAAATCATATTTTTATAACCAAAAATAAAAACTAAAACTTTAGTCGTATATTTAGCTGCGGCCGTTCGTTTTAAAAATATTCATAAGAAGTTGATCAGTTTCAAGCCAATTCAAGAAGCGTCATAACTCAACACTTGAGAAGCTGATCTCCCCCGCATATTAGGAGTGATCTTGTGAATATTTCAGAAACAATGCCGCATGGTTTTGATCAAAATCTACAGTTTCATCGTCAGTATGGTGCCAATGCCATTTTGCCAGAGATCGATTGGCGTCAGCTATTTAAGTTCAGCAAATTAAGTGATGTGCAAGTCGAAGCGCTGGAAACGCTCTATCGCAGTGCCGTTCCTCTCGCGTTACAAGTGTTTGATGAACTGAATTTTGATGTCTTTGCGCCGAATGCCTACAAACCTCAAGGCCTTGGCTTATTCGATCGACTGGCAGAGCAAGAAGACCTACTGCTGCAAAATTTAGAAGCAGAATCCAATGGCTTGGGTTTGGACACCCGTCATCAGATTTGGAGCATGCTACTGCGTGGTGGTGCGGTCTTAGTATTTAAAGCTTGGCTCGGTAAAGTCAAAACCGACAAAAACCAGCTGGATAAAACACAGTTTGATGAATTATCTGATTTACTGTTTATTAAAACAGCGCCATTTGAATTGGCACAACGTTTAAATGTTGATGCCAACTCCAAGCAAGACCATATCTTCCTGATGTACGACAATGATGTCTATCTGGACCGTTTTAACAGCTTAGAAACTGCAGCCCTATTTGTGGATTTGGGTGTTTATGATGCTACTTTTCTAAGTTTACGTGATGACCGTGTCGCGGATTATCTCAAAGCGCGCGGCTATGTGTCCGATGAACAAATTGATGAACTGCAATGTGCGCTCAATCCTTTGTATTGTACCGATCTGACGCCTAAGCAAGACTATATTGCTTAAGTTATTGTTGAAGTTGTTTATATAAGGTATTAACTGATGTTACGCAGTAACATCAGAAGCACAATTTGATTCAAATAAAAGAACGATACGCGGTAACGTCATCCGCAAGTGTTTGAGACAGGACGACTTCTAATCACAAATGTTTTTGCGATACTTTGAATAATTTGGCGCAAGTGAACGAGTTTTGCGGATGACAATGGTTTTGGGTACTTTTGCCGAAACAAAAGTACCTCCAGCCGAAGGCTGATCCCTTTATTTAATCCCTAGATGTAAGACTCCGTCGAACTGACTTAAAAATCATTTTAAAAATGCGAAATTACTTTTAGGTGCGTAATATCAGTTATTGGTTTAATTCGCATTGTTCTATCGCTTAAACAGCATAAAAAAAGACCTCCACGATGGAGGTCTTTTTTTTGAAAAAATCCTTAGATTTTCTTTTCTTCAATATTCAATGCATTAATTGCCAAAACAGCTTGAGTTCGGTTTTGTACGCCCAACTTACGGAAAATCGCCGTCACATGTGCTTTGATGGTTGCTTCAGACACATCCAACTCATAGGCAATTTGTTTATTCAACAAACCTTCCGCCACCATCATTAACACGCGGAATTGTTGCGGTGTTAAAGACTGAATACGTTCTGCCAATGCCGTTTCATCTGCAGCACGTGGGTCAAAGTTCATGTTGGCTGGTAAATTTGGTGGTAACCAAATCTCGCCTTCTAAGACTTGACGAATCGCTTCACCAATGTGACTTGGATGCGCAGATTTTGGAATATAACCCATCGCGCCATGTGCAATCGCACGTTGAATAATCGACGCTTCTTCATGCGCAGAGACCACAATGATTGGAATCGATGGATATTGTGCGCGTATATGCACCAAGGCAGAAAAGCCTGAAGCACCCGGCAAGTTTAAATCCAATAACACAAGATCAGGCTCAGGGCCATTTTCAAGACGTTCATAGCATTCATTGACTGCTGCAGTCTCATGAATTTGCGCCTGAGGCAAACTATAACGAACCGCCTGAATTAAAGCATGACGAAACAGCGGGTGATCATCAACGATTAAAATATTCATAAGCAACGTGAGAGATCTTGTGCACAATGACCCTATTCTAACCACACATGCTATGTGAAGGATATGCAAGAACTTATTTTTTTGCATTTAAAATGTAGATTTTCACCTAAAATGCGTCTTTTTTCGCATTTTCTATAAATCTTTAAATCTAATCATATTTTCATATAAATTTTATCAACACAGTAAAAATGCTTATATCTAAGCATTATATGTTGAAATATCAATAGTTTAAAATTTGAAATTTCACGAATCTTCTGGTTTTTCCAACATATCTAAAAATCAGATAACTTTTCTGATTTTCGTTATTTTACAGTGATCCACCCATCGGGATTAATAAAAGGCATTCCGAGAAACCACACTTTTAGGTTTAAAAAATGTCTCAAGTTAATCTACAAAAACCCCTGAATATTGTTGCTGTGTCAGGTGGTCTAAACAATCCATCTAAAACTGAAGCTATGGTACAAGCCATTGTTGATGAACTCGGTGATGCGACTCCAATCAATGTGCATTTTATTAAGTTTAGCGAAATTGGCAATTTATTAGGTGGGGCGATTTACCGTAACCAATTGCCGCAACGTGTACAAGATGACCTTGCTGCCGTTGAAGCTGCTGATGCACTGATTGTTGGAACACCAGTTTACCGTGCTTCATTTACAGGCCTGTTTAAACACTTCTTTGACTTTGTCGAACAAACTGCCTTGGTGGATGTACCTGTCTTGCTTGCAGCTTCGGGTGGTTCTGAACGCCATGCTTTAGTGCTTGAACATCAACTGCGTCCATTGTTCAGTTTCTTTCAATCGCAAACATTACCAATCGGAGTCTATGCAACAGATCGTGATTTCACCCCTGAATACACCATTCATAGTGAATTACTCCGTGACCGCATTACTTTAGCTGTAGCACGTGCGCTGCCGATTTTGGAATGGGCTCCAGCCAAAGGTCAGCGTGCTGAAGTGGTGAAAGCCAAGTCTCAACAAGCCAACCAAAACTTGGGCATTAATAAGCAAATCGAGCAAGAAGAAGTCCTTCCTTCTGCAGCTGTTCCAAGTTTGGATGCCGCTGAAGCTCGACTGCATAGTAAAAAGCCAAAAACGCAAGTGGCCTAAACACCACAGCATAACAATTCGATCCCGAGGGTTTGCAAAATGTCAGTACAAGAAAAAAACATTACATTTGCGTATTGGGTACCAAACGTCAGTGGTGGTTTGGTGGTCAGTAATATTGAACAGCGTACCGATTGGAGCTATGACTATAACGTGCGTTTGGCACAAGCTGCAGAAAAAAGTGGCTTTAATTATGCGCTGACTCAAATTCGTTTTACCGCAGGCTATAACGCGGAAAATCAACATGAATCGGTTAGTTTCAGTCATGGTATTTTGGCCAAAACCGAAAAGCTCAAAGTCATTGCAGCGATTTTACCCGGCCCTTGGAAACCGGCTCTGGCTGCAAAACAATTGGCGACCATCGATCATCTTACCAATGGCCGTATTGCGATTAATGTCGTGAGTGGTTGGTTCCGTGGAGAGTTTGATGCGATTGGTGAAGAATGGCCCGAGCATGATCAACGTTATGCGCGCTCTGAAGAATTCATTCGTAGCCTAAAAGGCGTGTGGACGCAGGATAACTTTAGTTTTGATGGTAAATACTATCAATTTAAAGACTACACCCTATCTCCAAAACCGGTGCAAAAACCGCATATCGAAATCTTCCAAGGTGGCAGTTCACGTGCAGCACGTGACATGGCATCCCGTGTTTCCGATTGGTACTTCACCAACGGCAATACCCCTGCTGAGTTGAAAAAGCAGATCGATGATATTCGTAAAAAAGCCAAAGCCAACAACCATCAGGTCAAAATCGGGGTGAATGCCTTCATCATTGCCCGAGATACGGAGGAAGAAGCCCAAGCGGTGCTTCAAGCTATTATCGACAATGCCAATACCGAAGCGGTCAATGCTTTTGGCGATGCAACTCGTGAAGCAGGTGCATCCACCAAAGAAGGCGAAGGTAACTGGGCAAAATCAAATTTTGAAGATTTGGTTCAATATAACGACGGCTTTAAAACCAATCTGATTGGCACGCCACAACAAATTGCAGAACGCATTGTGGAACTCAAAAGTGTAGGCGTCGATTTGGTTCTCTCAGGTTTTCTCCACTTCATTGAAGAAGTGGAATACTTTGGCGAAAAAGTGTTGCCACTGGTTCGTGAACTGGAAGCTCAACAGCAGCAAGTTGTGCAGGCTAAATCAGCATAATTGTTGATGCAGTCACAGCTCATAAAATCAGCATAATAATCACAATCGGCTCACTTCACTTTCCTCCCCTAAGGCTCGGCTTAGGGGATTTTTTATCTCGAGTCCCATTTAAAGATATGCTTTGATTCTAGAAAATGAGCTAACCTATAGACAAAGAAAAAGCCCGACATCCTGTCGGGCTTTTTCTATATGGATACTTAAGCATGACTCCTGTCTTGCTTCACAGTCCTGATGGTGAACACTTTGTTATTGTTTTATGTTCCGGAACATCCTGTTCCTGTATGAGTTCATCTTAGGTAAAATTTAAAAGTGCGCCTAGCGTCAAAAACTTCGTTGCTTGTACGCTTAAGCTGACAGCATTGTGCGCAATCGGTTAACTTAAACCATAGATATTATATGGTTTTTTATAGAAATCGATTTTTTAGATAATTTCATTACCACTAGATACCCCCGTAATTCCAGTGATATTTCCAACACAAACGAGGCAATAAACATGCAACTGGTTTGGTTTCGACAAGATTTAAGACGACATGACCATAGCGCACTGTGGCAGGCGACACAGTCTGGTCCAACGATTGCCTTTATTGCGCTTTCTCCTGAACAATGGGCAAGGCATGACGATGCCCCCATTAAAATCCATCGCTATCTTGCCCAACTGGAACTTTTGCGACAGCAATTGGCTGAACTAAATATTCCACTGATTATTCAGCATATTCCCCATTGGTCAGACATCGCCAATGAGCTATTAACCCTATGCACTCAGCTCAATATACACACTGTTCATGCACATATTGAACATGGTGTGAATGAGCTTAAACGAGATCGCGAAGTACAACAGTTATTAGAACAGCAGCACATCTCTGTTGAGCTGTACCATGACCGCACCCTGTTTCCTGTTGGCAGTATTCGCAATCAATCTGGACATCCTTATCAAGTTTTCGGTGCATTTAAGAAAAATTGCTACGAGAAATTGAGCATCAGTGTGCCCAGTTGTTATCCTGCGATCGAAGCCCAAACGGCTCTCGCCCAGCATCCTCTGTGGCAAACCGAATTCGATCTTCGTCCTTTTTATCCCGCAGGGCTGTTAGCAGCTCAAATCGAGCTTTGGCCGATTGGGGAAAATCATGCACAGCAGTGCTTAGATGAATTTATAGAACAACATCTGAGTCGTTATGCTGATGATCGGGACTATCCAGCGCTCAATGCTACCAGTCGAATTGGCATGTATCTCAACTTGGGCATCTTGTCTATTCGCCAATGTCTGCAAGCCCTGTTTCGTGAACAAGGTGGCTATTTCCAGATCGACCACAGAGGGCAACAAACGTGGCTCGATGAGCTACTTTGGCGTGAATTTTACCAACACATTTTATTTGACTACCCGCAGGTATCTCAGCACCAGCCGTTTCAAACCAAAACCTTAAAAATAAAATGGCGCCATGCACCACAAGACTTGGCTGCATGGCAGCAAGGTCAGACAGGCATTCCAATTGTCGATGCAGGGATGCGTCAACTACTGGCTACGGGTTGGATGCATAATCGGGTGCGGATGATTTGTGCCATGTTCCTCAGTAAGAATCTACTGATCGATTGGCGGTTGGGGGAGCAATGGTTTATGCAGCACCTTGTCGATGGTGACTTAGCAGCCAATAATGGCGGTTGGCAATGGTGCGCCTCGACGGGTACAGATGCTGTACCTTATTTTCGGATTTTTAACCCGATCAGCCAATCTCAGAAATTTGATCCGAACGGGGATTATTTACGTCAATGGCTACCTGAACTGGCAGATTTGGATGCAAAGCAAATTCACCAACCCTTTGCCAAAAATCCTCAACTAGAATTGAACTACCCTCAACCGATCGTCGATTTAAAGCAGTCTCGCTTAGCTGCAATTGAAACTTTCCGAGCATTGTAGGCCATTGCCAAGATCGAACTGCTAGGGATCAAAACGCTGTACTGAAATGGTCACTCTAAGGCATAGCCGATCGGTCGTTTTGTCCCTACAATACAGAAAACGCAAATCATTTTAGAGACGCTCACATGTATACAGGCATCGTGCAAGGTTTAGAAAAAGTCTTAGACATTCGTCAAGGCAATGGCTTCACAACCTTGGTGATTTCAAATCATCAGAATTTTTTTCATGATGTCTTTATCGGGGCAAGTGTGGCGATTAATGGCGTGTGTTTAACGGCCACACATATTGATTTGGCAGCCAACCAAGTACATTTTGATGTCTCAGATTTGACCAATCAACTCACCACGCTAAAAGCTCTCAAGGCCGGTGATGAGGTCAATGTCGAACGCTCAGCCAAAGTTGGGGCAGAAAATGGTGGTCATAATCTGTATGGTCATATCGAAGGCACAGCCACGATCAAAAACTTAGAGCATCGCGGGGAAACCTTTCATCTCGATATTCACATTCCGGCAGGCAATATTAAATATTTCTTTCTCAAAGGTTTTATTGGGCTCAATGGTTGTAGTTTGACTGTGAACCGTGTTGATCGTGCCAATAGTGAAATTTCAATCGATCTTATTCCTGAAACACTGCGCCTCACTACATGGAAAGATGTCCAAGTCGGTGATGCCGTGAATTATGAAATTGATCAAACAACGCGAACCTTAGTTGATACCTTAGAAAATATTCATCAGCGTTAAGATCGACTGAAATTACATTGCAAAAAAGCCTCTCTTTCGGAGGCTTTTTATTGGCTCATGTGCAATATACGTTTAAGAATAAAAACTTGGATCTGGCACTTTCGCTGTGAGCACCCATTCACCGACCTCCTGATATTTATAATCAATCGGATCGTGTAAGGTTTGGGTACGTACATTGCGCCAGAAGCGATCTAAATTTAGTTTGGCAGTTGTGGCACGTGCGCCCATCACTTGGAAAATATTTTGCGTAATGTATAGCGAGCTATTGGTGGCTGCGATTTTGGCTGTTGCAATCGCAATAGAGACTTCTCCACGTTGTTCCGCCATCAAAGCTTCACCAATCTCCCAAGCCCATTGCAAACGCTGAACCGCTTTATCTGCCAATAAACGTACACTTTCTAATTGCACATAAAACTCAGCAAAATGCTTTTGAATAAATGGGTCATTCACAGCATTTTCAACCAATGATTTTGACCATGCTTTTTGGCTTTGTACCGTCTGTTTTGCTGTTTCAAATGCCCCTTCGGCTACCCCCAAGAACATATGCACAAAGATCAACTGTGCAATCAAAGGGCGTAAACTCGAATACGGTGTACTCAAAGGCCCCGGGTTCAGTAGTAATTCATCTTTAGAAATTTTAACTTGTTCAAAATGGCTACTTCCACTGTCGGTTTGACGTTGTCCCATATTGTCCCAATCGCCGAGAAAACTGACGCCTTCACGTGCTGTAGGAATCACCCCGATCAATAATTTTCCATCTTCATTGAAGCCAGAACACAGCAAAATGTCTGAATCCATGGAACCCGAACAAAAACTTTTATCGCCATGAAACACATATTCATGTTCAGACAGTTGCGTCGCTGTAGTACGGCGGTCTAAAGGGTTTAGGGTGTTGCCCCAAAATAAATGCTCACGTGCAGTCTGTTCAAACCACGGGCCATATTGCTCTGGCTGCGCGAACAACTGTACCGTTGCAATCAATAAATGATGGAAACCATAAACATGCGCCAATGAGCTATCTACTTGAGCAATGGTTTGAATGGTTTTAAAAATCGTCAGCCAATCTGCACCCTGTCCACCGTATTGTTTTCCAATGGAAAGTGCAAGCAAACCACTTTGACGAATCAAATCACGTTCAGCTTTGGGATTTCCCCCCTGCTTATCACGCTGAGCAGCCGTCGTGGCAAATTCTGTCGCCAGTTTTTGGGCAATATCGATCGGATCTTGAGTCAATGGAGTTGAAGCATTCATATGTCTGTCTGATTATTCTGTTACCGTTTTAGCTTAACAAAGTAGAGGCATTCAGCTTATCTCAATGCCTGCAGTCTATATCTGTAAAATCTATATCTCATGAAATCTAAGTCACCAAGATTCAGGCGACTTATAATTTGATCATTTTATACGTCGTATTTAGGATGGATAAAATGCATCATGAACGTCCCTTCATCCTAATCAACTTTTATAGGAGAAAGGACGTTCATTATTGCTTTAATAATCCTTCATATAAGCCATAGTGAACTTTCATCAGAACGTGATCACTGACGCTCAAATTGTTCTTATGACTTCGGATAAACCGTAGCAATCAAATGTTCAACCACTTGAGGTTCTGCCAAGGTCGAGGTATCACCTAAAGAGTCCAACTCATTGGCCGCAATTTTTCTTAAAATACGGCGCATGATTTTACCAGAACGGGTTTTCGGTAAGGCCGGCGCCCAATGCAATGCATCTGGCGTTGCCACTGGTCCAAGGACTTTGCGTACCCAAGCCACCAGTTCCTGACGTAACTCATCCGTCTCTGCTGTCCCTGCTTGTAAGGTCACAAAGGCGCAAATCCCTTGTCCTTTAATATCATGTGGCATCCCCACCACAGCAGACTCTGCCACAGCATCATGTGCAACCAGCGCACTTTCAATTTCAGCCGTTCCCAATCGATGCCCTGAAACGTTCAAGACGTCATCCACACGACCCGTAATCCAATAATAGCCAGACTCGTCACGACGTGCGCCATCACCTGTAAAATACGTCCCCGGATAAGTGGAGAAATAGGCTTCAATAAAGCGCTCAGGATCACCCCAAATGGTTCGCATTTGTCCCGGCCAAGAATCCTTAATCACCAAATTGCCTTCTACGGCACCTTCAAGCTCATTGCCTTCAGCATCGACAATCGCAGGTTGAACACCAAAGAATGGGCGCGTCGCCGAACCCGGTTTTAAATCGGTTGCTCCCGGCAATGGCGTAATCATGAAACCACCCGTCTCTGTTTGCCACCATGTATCCACCACTGGGCAGCGGCTTTCACCTACCACGGTGTAGTACCAATTCCATGCCTCTGGGTTAATGGGTTCACCCACCGAACCTAGTAAACGCAGACTACTGCGGTCACTTTCTCGGACAAAGGCATCCCCTTCTCGCATCATGGCGCGAATTGCAGTCGGTGCCGTATATAAAATAGTGACGTTATGTTTATCAACAATATGTCCGGTCCGAGCCCAACTTGGATATTGTGGTACACCTTCAAACATCACGGTCGTGGTGCCATTCGACAATGGCCCATACAACACATAAGAATGTCCCGTAATCCAACCAACATCGGCAGTACACCAAAACACATCATCTTGTTTAAGGTCAAAAACTTCACGGAAGGTACAATTCACATAGGTTAAATAGCCGCCTGTGGTATGCAATACACCTTTCGGTTTTCCTGTCGAACCTGATGTATACAAAATAAATAGCGGGTCCTCGGCATTCATAGGTTCAGGTGGGCAGAGATCATTGACCGACATGATTTCCATGTGATACCACAAATCACGGTCCGCTTTCATTTCGATCGGATTACCTGTACGGTGTACCACAATGACATTTTGAACCGAAGATGTGCCTTCGATGTCGAGTGCAAGATCGACATTTTCTTTGAGTGGAATGGGCTTGCCACCACGCATCCCACAATCCGCAGTAATCACGACTTTCGCCTGACTATCATCGATACGACTTGCCAATGAGTCTGGTGAGAACCCGCCAAAAACCACGCAGTGTACTGCTCCAATTCGGGTACAGGCCAACATCGCAATAGCCGCTTCTGGCACCATTGGCATATACAGCACCACACGGTCGCCTTTGCCCACGCCATGTTTTTTCAGCACATTGGCAAAACGGCAGGTTTCATCATGCAGTTCTTCAAAAGAAATAATTTTATGCCGTGAAGGATGATCACCTTCCCAAATAATGGCCGGTTTATGTGGATGTTCTTTTAAATGTCGATCGAGACAGTTGGCACTGACATTCAGTTCACCGTCAGAAAACCACTCGATCTTAAAATCATCTTGCTTAAAATTTGTATTTTTAACTTGGGTAAACGGTTTGATCCAATCGATCTTTTGCGCTTGCTCCGCCCAAAACTCATCTGGTTGTTCAATTGATTTTTGATAACGCTCAAAGTACTCCGACTCGTTGATGCGTGCGGTTTTTTTGAAACTTTCAGGTACTGGATAGATCTCTTTCATATTGTATTTTCCTTGATCTGATTCATCTCATCACGAGATGCCATGCCACATTTCTACTTTTATAATTCCTGCATCACAGCAGTATGACGATTAATTTTTAATCGCAGCAATCATGCTTTGGTCGTATTATTCTTTCCCATTTAAAGCACATCTATAAGCAAAATTTCAACAAAAACATGTTTTAATTCAGTATCTGATCAGTTCATTTGAACCTATAATGCAAAGGTAATTTTACTCAGCACTCCACTTTTTTATTCTTTCATATACGTTGAGTTAATCCGATCATGAACACCAATGACTCTTCTTTCTTTTCCCGTCAGACGACCACTACATCGGATAATCCCCTGAAACCTGATGGACGTTTTGGTCGACTGAGCATGATTGGTTGGTATGGCTTTCTCAATATCATCAGCTTTTTTGCCTTGATCGCTTTAAGCCTTGCCGTGGGTATTTTCAACATCAATACCATGACGTTAAATGAGCAATTTGTTGGCATATTCACTGGGATATCTGGCCTCGCCTATTTGGCGATTATGATTCTTTACATTTATTTTTATTGTGTCTTTGTCGTGCGTCGGCTGCATGACCTCAATAAAGCCGGTTGGTTGCTACTATTATTATTTATCCCCGTGATCAATCTGTTCTTTATCCTGTATTTATTATTGGCCTCAGGCACACCGACCGTAAATCAATACGGCGCGCCACGCCCTGCTGCGGTTTGGGAAAAAATTCTGGCATGGTTGATGATTTTAATCAGTGTCTTGTCGCTCTTGGCTACAGGTAGCATCACCTCGTATATGATGGGTAGCGGAGAAATTGAATCGCCTACAGAAATCATTCAACAAGGTACTGAATACTTCTAAGCCACTGACCGAATTTGAGCCTGTCTGAATTTTGATACATCTGTTCGCAAGCCTGTAAATGAGGGTTATTTTCGCCACTAATTTCAGGCAAAATAGCGAAAAATCTGAACATTTGGAAAACTCGTGGCTGAAAAAGAAAATGCCTTGAGTGATGTCACTCAAGGCACGACTCAACTTTTGCAAGAGGCAACAGAAAAAACCGCACAAACCGTGCTGGAACATACCTCTAAATATAATGACGCATACTCAACGATCGATAAATTTGTCGATGGATTTTGGGAACGCCTGCCTTATATTTGTATCGCATTAATTGTTTTTACGATCTTCTATCTACTGTCAAAACTCTTTAGATTCTTTGTTCGTAAAGCGCTCACTGACCGTTCTTATTCAAAACAAAATCTAGTTTTGGTCCTGAACCGTGTGGGTAGCTCAGCCATTATGTTCTTCGGTTTCCTAATTGCAATGGTCATTGCGATTCCTGGGTTCACACCGGGTCAGCTCATGAGTGCATTGGGGATTGGTTCGGTCGCAATCGGTTTCGCGTTTAAAGATATTTTCCAGAACTTACTGTCGGGTATTTTGATTCTCCTCGGTGAACCTTTCAAAATCGGTGATGATATTATTGTGTCAGGAATGGAAGGTACGGTTGAAGATATTCAGATCCGCGCAACCTTTCTACGCTCTCCAGATGGTCGTCGTATCGTGATTCCAAACGCGACGGTTTACACCAGTGCGGTAACGGTGAATACCGCTTATCAACGTCGTCGTTGTGAATTTGTGGTGGGTATTGGTTATGAAGATGACATTCAAAAAGCTAAAAACATTGTTTTGGCCATTTTAGACAAAGACCCGACCATTTTGAGCCAACCTGCGTTTACCGTAAACGTGAATGCTTTGGCTGATTTCTCGGTCAATCTGAATGTCCGTTGGTGGGTTGATACCACTGAAACCACCACTGCGAACTCGATCAGTGAAGTGCAAGAACACGTTATCCAAGCATTCAATCAAAATGGTATTTCAATTCCGTACCCTGTACAGGAAGTGAAAGTTTACCGTGGTGATCAAGCTGAGGCAGAAGCTTCAACAGCTAAATAATCGCCCTAAAACGTACGGAATCACAGTTTCTGTACGGATAATTCGGTTGCCTAAGCTGACTGCTTGGCAGCCGTTTTTTATGAGTAAATCCACCTCATAAGGGATAAATCCACCTTCAGGTCCAATAATGATCGTACATCCATGTTGAATCCCTGCGGGCATCACATCTTCAACATAAGGATGCGCAACATAAGCGGGATAGTCCGATGAAATCACGCTCGGTAAAACATCCTCCACAAAGGGTTTAAAGCGTTTATACAGTTCAATTTTGGGCGCAATAGTGTCACTAGCCTGCTCCAAACCTAAGGTCACATAGTGATCGAGCTGCTGTAAAAATGGGGTCTGCCAATAGCTTTTATCCACGCGATAACTGTGCAGCAAAATGATTTTTTCTACGCCTAAGGTGACGGCATCCATGATCAGACGGCGCAACACTTTCGGACGAGGCATTGCCACAATTAAAGTCACCGGATGCTTTGCTGGTACTTCTTCTTCTTGTAAGGGTTTAAGTTGAATGCCGTGATCCGCAATACTGACGATTTGGGTTAAATAACGCTTTCCTTCCCGAATCCCGACTTTGAGGGTATCGCCCACCTGTACATCAACATGGGTTTTTAAATGCTCAATTTGGCGTTTAGCACTGATACTCCACAGTTCAGATTCAGTTTGACGTGGGTCAAGCAGGACGATGTTCATAAAAATTCTCTTACCCAGTTCAATTGGATACGCGAAAACGTCATCCACAACTGTTCGAGGCAACACTCAATAGAATCACTCAAATTTCAGCGATTATTTGTTAGACATAAAAATTCGACGCGTTTTGTCGTGAGCTGCATTGCACCGCAAGATGGCTTCCATGCGAAGCTTAGCATCTCATTTTACCGAATGAGAAACAACGTTTCGTAAGAGTACCTCCAGCCGAAGGCTAAGCCCTTTCTTCAAACCTTAGATGTAAGGCTCCGCCAAGCCTATTCATTCATCTATTTGAAGCATCAACCAATTTAAATCATAGTTGAAAAATCAAAGGTACTGATCAATCACCTGAATATGCTTTTGCAGCGACCCAGTATTCTTTTGCATAATCAGCTGAGCTGCATCATTTAAAGCCTGAGCTTTCGCAGTATTTTGAATGATGTCAACCAATGCACTGGCCGCCTGCTCAAAATCCCGCACAACCACAACCGCATGGGCCGCTACAAATTCATCCACAATGGTTTGAAAATTAAAATAATGCTGACCTAATACTGTCGGGACATGTAACGTAATGGGCTCCAAAATATTATGCCCACCACCAGGTTCATTTAAAGACCCGCCGACAAAGCACGCCTGACTCAGTGCCAGCCAAAGCCATAATTCACCCATACTATCTGCCAAATACACTTGCGTTTCAGGCTGAATCGTTTGCTTTAAACTGCGGCGCTGTGTACGTAAATTCAGTTTCTGCGCTTCTACAAAAACCTCATCAAAGCGTTCAGGATGCCGTGGTACGACGATACATAACAGCTCAGGCTGTTGTTGCAAAATCGGCTGCAGCGCTGCGAGTAGTTTTTGTTCCTCGGGCGCATGCGTACTGGCAATGGTGATGATTTTACGATCTTGCAAAGCCCAATCTTGACGCAACTGCGCTGCTTGTTGCACAAAGCTATCAGGCGCATGAATATCAAACTTGATACTACCGACGACCTGACTGGTATGCGGGTTTGCACCCAACCCAATAAATCGCGTTAAAGTTGCCTGATCTTGCGCTAATAATTGTTTTAAACTCTTTAGCATCGGCTGCGTCAAACTCGGGACTTTGCCATAACCCTTCGCCGATTTTTCAGATAATCTGGCATTAATTAATAAACTCGGAACGTTAGCCTGATCGGCTTCAATCATCAAATTTGGCCAGAGTTCAGTTTCGACTAGAGCCAACATTTTCGGTTGATATTTTTCGATAAAACGACGGACTAATTTTTTTTGATCTGCCGGCAAATACACGGCCTGAAACAGCGATTCATACGGTGCTTTTAAAAATAATTGTTTCGCACGCGCTTGTCCGGTTTTGGTGGTATTGGTAACTAAGACCGGATGACCTGCTTTGAGATAATGTTCAATCAGCGGCTGCGCAGCGTTAGTTTCTCCGACGGAAACCACATGAAACCAAATTGCATTACGGTTTTTAACTGGCTGAAATGGCCCAAAGCGCTCAATACACTCTTGCTGATATAGTTGGAAATCTTCAGCACGTTTTTTGATGCGCCATTGATATAGCGGCTTAATCAGCGCCAAAGCTGCGTTATACCAAAAAGGAGTAGTCAAATTATTACGCTCAAAAACGGTTTGAATCGGCAGAATATATCAGAGCATTATCCACATGTTAATGGATAATGCGTATTCAAGTGTCGATTAATAGGTTGAACGACCTGAACCAAATTTATTTTTCATGCTTGGATAATCAATATAGCCTTCGGCAACATCTGTTCCAATCATATTTTCCAACTGCAATTCATTCAGTGCAGCATTCGCTAGCAAACGTTCAAACAAATCTGGATTGGCAATATAAGCTTTACCAAAAGACACCGCATCGGCTTTACCTGAGGCCAATAAATCAACAGCATCTTCACGGCTTAAACGCATATTGGCAATGTACGGCACTCCATTTGAGCGCTGTTTCAGATAGTCACTAATACTGTCATCTGCCAGATATTCACGGGTAAAGAAAAATGCAATCTTCCTCTGCCCCAACTGCTCTAAGGCATAGCCAAAGGTTTCACGTGGATCATGATCGCCCATATCGTGTTCATCACCACGCGGCGCAAGATGTACACCTACACGACCTGCACCCCACACTTCGATCAGCGCATCCACCACTTCAAGCAATAAACGTGCGCGGTTTTCGACAGAACCACCATACTCATCTTCACGTAAATTGGTTTTGCTTTGTAGGAATTGATCGATCAAATAACCATTGGCCGCATGCAATTCCACACCATCAAAACCGGCTTCTTTGGCTTTGATCGCAGACTGTTTGTATTGTTCTACAATGCTTTTGATTTCTGCAATCTCTAATGGACGTGGCACGACATATTCGCGTTTTGGGCGAAGCAGACTGACATAACCCGCCTGTTGTACCGCACTGGCAGAAACTGGTGTATCACCATTCAAAAGGTCGGGATGTGAGACACGTCCGACATGCCACAATTGTGCCACAATTAAACCTTGCTGTTCATGTACGGCTTGGGTCACCAATTTCCAGCCCTGAACTTGAGCATCGGTAAATAAACCCGGCGTCTGCAAATAGCCATTAGCGGCTTCTGAAATGACTGTTGCTTCTGAAATGATTAATCCAGCACTTGCACGCTGTGCATAATATTCAGCCATCATCGGCGTTGGAACACGGTCAATGGTTGCACGACTACGGGTTAGTGGCGCCATTACAACGCGATTTTTGAGGTGTAAATCACCCAAAATGAGAGGAGTATTAAGTTCAGCCATATATGTCTCGCCTAACACTTCAAATGCGAAAAATGATTTAAAGTGAGTTCTGCAGATAATCAATATATTGCTGAATGAGTTCTTCATTGCGCGAAAAATACGACCATTGACCATATTTCTCGGCTTGAATTAAGCCCGCCTGTTGTAACACAGACAAATGATTAGACATCGTAGACTGCGAAACATTACCGAGTTTTTCGATATTGCCAGCGCATACACCACGATTAAAGCCGCCACATTGTTCTTCTGACAAAAATTGTTCAGGTGTTTTCAACCATTCCAAGATTTGACGTCGAGTCGGATTGGCAAGTGCTTTAAAAATTAAATCAATATCCATAATTTAAACGGGTTTAATTAAATAAAAATTTGGACAACAAAGTTCTATTCAGCATCTTGAATACACTATATCGTATTTTTTCGATTTTTATATCGATTTTTTTAGATATGATGATCAAAAACAGATAGAACTTTGTTTTCTATATAAATTTAAATTACAAACCTTGTTTGAGGCTGGCTTCAATAAACTTATCTAAATCACCATCAAGTACCGCGCCGGTGTTTGAACTTTCCACACTGGTACGTAAGTCTTTAATACGCGAGTCATCTAAAACGTATGAACGAATTTGGCTGCCCCAACCGATATCGGACTTGGTGTCTTCCAACGCTTGTGCCGCATCATTACGTTTTTGCATCTCAAGTTCGTACAATTTTGCACGTAACTGTTTCCAAGCATGGTCACGGTTGGCGTGCTGTGAACGTTGGTTCTGACATGCCACCACAATCCCTGTTGGAGCGTGAGTTAAACGTACTGCAGAGTCTGTTTTGTTAATGTGCTGACCACCCGCACCAGATGCACGATAGGTATCAGTACGAACATCAGCAGGATTGATTTCAATTTCAATATTGTCATCAATTTCAGGCGATACAAAAACCGCTGAGAATGAAGTATGGCGACGGTTACCCGAGTCAAAAGGTGACTTACGGACTAAACGGTGTACGCCAGATTCTGTACGTAACCAACCATATGCATACTCACCTTCTACACGGATCGTTGCAGACTTGATCCCTGCCACATCACCATCAGACTCTTCCATCACTTCTGCTTTAAAACCATGACGTTCAATCCAACGTAGATACATACGTAGTAACATCGATGCCCAGTCCTGTGCTTCAGTACCACCTGAACCTGCTTGAATTTCGACATAGCATGGGTTCGGGTCCATCGGATTACTGAACATACGACGGAATTCTAATTTCGCAAGTTCTGCTTCCGCTGAAGTTAACTCTGCTTGCACATCTGCAAGTAAGCTTTCTTCTTCTGCTTCAACCGCAAGATCCAACATCGCTTGGGCATCTTCTAGTTGAGTTGAAAGCCCTTCGAGCACGTTAATGACGTTTTCGAGTTCACCTTTTTCTTTTGCCATTGCTTGCGCACGGCTTTGATCATTCCAAATTGCTGGGTCTTCCAGCTCACGTAGAACCTCTTCTAAACGCTCTTTTTTCAGATCGTAGTCAAAGATACCCCCGTAATGTTTGACCACGGTCGTTTAAGTCTTTTAGCTGTAATAGATACGGATTAATTTCCACGTGAATTACTCTCAATCAAAAAATTTGGCTTAAATAGCCGCCTATTATATCACAGAGAATTTGCACAGATTCAGCCAGATTGATCATCCAAATCATTGACTTCAATGCACATAATATGAACAATACGCTCGCGTTACTATTTATTACATTTTATTTACAACAATAATGTTTCGAGGGTTTTATGAAAAAGACATTACTTGCACTAGGATTAGCTGTTATCACTTCATCAACTTTTGCTTATGATGCGCAAATTGATGGTGGCTATACATATACTGATTGGGATGATGACTATACAGATTCAGATCATTCTGTTGATGTAAAAGGTACATTGTACTTTGAGTCAGTAAAAACTGGTAATGGTCCGTTAAATGAAGCCGCATTCCTTGGACATAACAGCAACGTCTATGCGCAATATGCTTTTAATCGTAAAGAAAGCGTTGATTATATTGCATTTGATGAGTCTATTTCAGAATTTGGTTCAGGCAAAGATGAACAAGATACACATTCGATTTCGGCGGGTATCGAATACTACTATCAACAATTTTATGTAAATGGTGAAATTGGTACTTCTCGAGTTAAATACCAAGAAAATTATAAATTCCCTAGTTGGTCAGGTTCTTATAAAGACGACTATAATATAACAACTTACCGTGCATTGGTTGGTTTCTTACCTGTTTCTAATTTACTTTTAGCTGCTGGTGTTGACGGCGCTAAAATTGAAGATGGTGATGACGATAACCGTTTTGCTGTAAAAGCAAAATATGTTGCACCTTTGAACAATGGCCAATACATCAACCTTGAAGCCGATGGCGCTTTTGGTGATGTAGATGCTGTTACGATTGGTGCAGACTACTATTTCGACCAAGCTTTTAGCGTAGGTGCATCTTACAACATCAAAGATGATGGTGATGAAGACACGGATTACTTCGCTATCCGTTCAAAATACTTCCTTAACCCGAACCTAGCAATCGGTGGTCAAGTTGGTTTTGGTGATGACGTTCAAGCGTTCAACATCAATGCAACTTTACGTTTCTAATTTCGTTTGAATTAGGAATGTGCATTAAAAAAGCACCTCAAATTTGAGGTGCTTTTTTCTTTTCGATGTAATATTTACTTTAAAAAAAGTCCAGTTGTTGACCAAATAATCTACAAATTCATAATATCTACACAGTTTTAATAAAACAAAACATTAATAATAATTATATATTTTTCAATATCTTAAATAATTAAAATTACATAAAATTACCGAATACACAGTTCTGCAACTTTGCAGCGATTGACCATCTTTAAAAATTCTCTAGACTAAAACTTGTAACAAAAAATGTATTAAATTTAGCCAAACAATTTAGAGGGGTAGTTTCCATGAAAAAACTCGCAATTGCTTCAGCACTTCTTTCTGCACTTGCTATTACAGGTACAGCTCATGCTTATCAAGCAGAAGTAGGCGCTTCAGCTGGTTACATCGACCCAGATAATGGAAGCTCTGGCAGTGAATTTGGTGTAAACGGTACTTATTACTTCAACCCTGTTCAAACGCGTAACGCTCCTCTTGCAGAAGCTGCATTCTTAAACCGTGCAAGTAACGTAAATGCACACGCAACTTTCGCTGATCGTGGCAATGTTGACGACAATACTTATGGCGTTGGTATCGAATACTTCGTACCAAACTCAGATTTCTATGTATCTGGTGATGTAAGCCGTAATAATGTCGAAGTTGACACTCCATTTGGCACAGTAGACAACGATACAACTTACTACGGTGCTGAAGTCGGTTATCTTCCTGCACCAGGCTTCTTAGTTGCAGTTGGTGTGAAAGGTTGGGATAACGATGATGATGATGGTGTAGATCCAACTTTACGTGCTAAATACGTAACAACTTTAAGCAATGGTAAAGACATTAACCTTGAAGCGGGTGCAGCATTCGGTGATCTAGATGAATTCAATCTAGCAGCGGATTACTTCATCGACAAAACATTCAGTGTTGGTGCTGACTACTACAACAACGATGTCACTGATCGTAACGAAGTAGGGATCAATGCACGTAAATTCTTCAACCAACAAGTAAGCCTTGAAGGTCGTGTTGGTTTCGGTGAAGTTGGCAACAATGACTACAATTCATTTGGTGTAGCAGCGAAATACCGCTTCTAATCCATTGAAGTCAAAACCATAAAAAAACCGCTCTTCTGAGCGGTTTTTTTATTTGCCTGTAAAAATAGAATTTATTGAGCCAAGTGTAGAACTCTCAATTGAACACTGACATTTCCTCTAAATTCATTTTTATCGAGTTCGTAGACCAAGCGGATTTGATCTTGCATAGGATTAAATTCATATTTTTCTGCCGCATTAAATGCAATTGCGTCCACCATTAAGCCATTATCTAAAGCAAGTTTTAATTTCAGATGCACATCTTTCAACCAACGATAATCTAAAACTTTAAATAGGCCTTCATAGACCGGTGCAGGAAATTTTTGTCCCCATGGACTTAAATTTTGCAAAAGATCGACGGTTTCGACATTAATGGCCGAATCAGGCAATTCACCATCTGTCCAAATAGTCGCCTGAAATAAACTTTCATCTTGCTCAGCGATGAGTGCTTCAAAAGCGGTTTTAAATTCAGAAAAATGCTGCTTTTGAATGGTTAGTCCTGCTGCGGCAGCATGTCCACCAAAATGACTCACTAAATGCGGATGTAATTCAGCAATACGCTCAATACTGTCTCGAATATGAATACCTTCGATAGAACGCGCAGAGCCTTTAATATGTACGCCATCCTCATCTGCGGCAAAGACGATTGCAGGTCTATGAAATTGTTCTTTCAAACGCCCTGCAACAATCCCAATCACCCCTTGATGCCAATGCTGTTCAAACATGATCAAGGCTGCAGGTAAGTTATCCTGATCAAGCTGAATATGTTCTAACTCAGCCAGAGCTTCCTGTTTAATCTGCCCTTCGACTTGGCGTCTTTCAATATTGAGTTGATTCAACTGCTGCGCAATCGGATAAGCCGTACTTAAATCTGCCGCAATCAGACACTCAATCCCAATATCCATAGTCTCCATACGCCCAGCTGCATTGAGTCGTGGGCCGACCACAAAGCCCAAGTCCTGTGCTTTTAACTGTGCAGGATCACGACCGGCAATATCCAATAATGCACTGATCCCTGGACGACATAATCCTTGCTGTATCCGCTTCAAACCAGCATCGATCAAAATTCGATTATTCAGATCTAGACTTGCAACATCGGCATAAGTGCCTAAGGCCACCAAGTCCAAATATTGGCTGAGGTTGGCTGTGGATTTAGCATTTTTTTTACGCATACTGGCCAAATTTGCCAACACATAAAATGCAACACCCACGCCAGCCAAGGCTTTACTTGGAAATTCACATCCCAACTGATTCGGATTTACCACCGCTTCTGCTTGTGGTGTTTCCTTTGTGGTCAGGTGATGGTCGGTAATGATCACCTGCATACCATGCGCCTGTGCCTGCGCTACACCAGCATGACTCGAAATACCATTATCGACCGTAATCAGCACATCTGGAGTAAAGCTCACGAAGGCCAAATCAGCAATGGCAGGTGTCAGACCATAACCATATTTGAAACGATCTGGAACCAGATATTCAACATCAGCGCCCATATCACGTAGTGCCAGGACCATCAATGCAGTACTGGTCGCACCGTCGGCATCATAATCACCAATAATGACGATTTTCTTTTGAGTATCAATTGCTTGATCGATTATTTCAATCGCTTGCTCTAAACCCTTTAAGTTTGGCGCATGTAAGTGCTTAAGCTTCAATTCCAGCTCTTGTGCGGAAGAAACCCCGCGACGTGCCAATAAGTCAGCAATAAACGGGGCAACGCCCTGAATATCTTCAGGGCGCGTCAAATAGGGTCTTTGTTGAATTAAAAGTTTAGACATTTATGGCATCAGTCGCTGTAAAACCCATTGACCATCCTGTTGTTCATAACTCAAGCGGTCATGTAAACGATTCGGACGGCCTTGCCAAAATTCATAATAATCCGGAACTAAACGATAGCCGCCCCAAAACTCAGGTTTCTCCAAAATGTCTTTGCTTTCCACTTGATCATGCAAATTTTGGAATCGCTGTTGTAATTCTTCACGACTGGCGATAACACCACTTTGTGGAGTGCTAATGTGTGCTGCGATTTGGCTGTCACGCGGTCGTTTATGGTAATAATCCGTCGATTCTTCAAGAGAAATCTTTTCCACACGACCACTGACCCGAATTTGACGTTCCTGCTCTTGCCAATAAAACAATAATTCTGCATAAGGATTATCGAGCAGATCATTGCCTTTTTGACTGTCATAGTTGGTGTAGAAGTCATAACCTGCATGGGTCGCACCGCGCAACAAGACCGTCCGCACGTGCGGACGACCTTGGGCATTTGCCGTAGCCAAAGACATAGCATAGGGTTCATGCAGTTGTGCTGCTAAGGCATGGTTAAACCATAATAAAAACTGCTCATGTGGATCACGGTTCACCTGATCTTCATGCAACTCACCTTTTTGATAAGTTAAACGCAGTTCACTTAAGTCCTTAATCACATCATTCATGCAATTTCCCCTCTTGATTTAAGCTGCATTGGCGCGAACAGCATCAGCCAAATGATTTGCCAAAGCGGTGACTTCTTCAAGGTCATTACCTTCAACCATGACACGAATGACCGGTTCTGTGCCTGATTTACGAATCAAGATGCGACCACGCCCTTTAAGCTGAGCTTCAGCTTTTTCAAACTCGTTCACCAGTGCAGGTACGGCGTAGGGATCAAACATCTCAGCCAAGCGAACATTCACCAAGACGTTAGGTAATAACCTAAAACCTTCCACTAATTCATGTAAAGCTTTACCTTGCTCAACCATCACTGTTAACACCTGAAGTGAAGCAATGATCGCATCACCTGTGGTGCTCTTGTCCAAAGTCAAGATATGACCTGATGGCTCACCACCCGTTACCCAACCCTTTTCTTCGAGGCCTTGTAATACATAGCGGTCACCAACTTTGGCACGAAGCAACGGCACTTTCGCTTGATCTAAAGCAATTTCAAGCGCCATATTGCTCATCACGGTACCCACGATACCCGCAGGTTTTTGACTCGCTTGAGTGGCTAAAATATAGAGAATATGGTCACCAGTAATTTGCTGACCGTTTTTATCGACCATAATCACGCGGTCAGCATCACCGTCAAAGGCAATCCCTAAATCCGCCTGATGTTCAACAACTGCTTTTTGTAAAAACTCAGGATGCGTCGAACCACAGTCTTTATTGATGTTTAAACCATCCGGTTCGTTAAACAGCGCAATCACTTTTGCACCCAGTTCACGATACACCGAAGGACCAACGCTATAGGCTGCACCATTGGCACAGTCCACCACAATTTTTAAGCCTGTCAGGTCAAAATGGTACGGGAAGGTTGATTTACAAAACTCGATATAACGACCATTAGCATCTTTTACACGCACACTTTTACCTAAGTTTGCAGGGTCTTCGATCACCAAGTCATTTTCAAGTTCTTTGTTTATGGCTTCTTGAATTTCATCCGGCAATTTTTTACCTTCGCTCGAGAAAAACTTAATGCCATTATCAAAATACGGATTATGCGACGCCGAGATCACGATGCCTAAGCTGGCATGTAATGCACGGGTTAAATGGGCAATTGCGGGTGTAGGTAATGGACCCAACAAATGAACATAAACACCTGCTGCGTTTAAACCGGCTTGTAATGCTGACTCTAAAATATAGCCCGATAATCGGGTATCTTTACCTAGTACAACGATGGGCTTTGCTTTTTTACTGTATTGTTTTAATACTTTACCTGCGGCAAATCCTAGTTTTAATGCAAATTCAGGGGTAATAGGCAATTCACCGAATTTGCCACGAATGCCATCTGTACCAAAATAACTCATGTTGTACTCACTTCTTAATGGTGATCTTAATCATCACTTTTTACTGCAAATACTTTACACCAAAAACAAAAAGGCCGTCATATTAATGACGGCCTTTTCGGCTAAAAGCTACTAAATATCAACCAACACGGTAGTTTGGTGCTTCTTTAGTAATAGTCACGTCATGTACGTGAGATTCAGACATACCTGCCGCAGTAATTTTGACAAACTGTGCATTTTTACGTAAGTCATCGATCACCGCAGAACCGGTATAACCCATAGATGAACGTAAACCACCCATCATTTGATGAACGATGTTACCCATTGGGCCTTTGTAAGGTACGCGACCTTCAATACCTTCTGGTACAAGTTTTTCAGCGCCTGCTTTTGAGTCTTGGAAATAACGGTCAGCAGAACCTGTTGCACCTGCCATCGCACCCAATGAACCCATACCACGATACGCTTTGTAGTAACGACCTTGGAAGAATTCAACTTCGCCCGGTGCTTCTTCCGTACCCGCCATCAATGAACCTACCATGATGGTACTCGCGCCTGCACCAATCGCTTTTGCCATATCACCAGAGAAACGGATACCACCGTCTGCAATCAATGGAATTTGGTCTTTTAGTGCATTGGCAACGCTGTCAATCGCAGAGATTTGCGGCATACCAATACCAGCAACGATACGTGTAGTACAGATTGAACCTGGGCCAATACCCACTTTCACTGCATCTGCACCAGCATCTAATAATGCAAGAGCTGCATCACCAGTCGCGATGTTACCGCCAATCACTTGAACTTGTGGATAGTTGGCTTTTACCCAACGTACACGTTCAATTACACCTGCAGAGTGACCATGTGCTGTATCAACAACAATCGCATCAACACCTGCTTCCACCAATGCTTCTACACGGCTTGGTGTTTCTGCACCTGTACCTACTGCAGCGCCAACGCGTAAACGACCTAAGTCATCTTTGCAGCTGTTTGGATAGTTTTCAGCTTTACGGAAATCAGTAACCGTGATTAAACCTTTCAGTTCGTTGTTGTCATTTACAACAAGGACTTTTTCAATACGGTGTTTTTGAAGTAATGCTTGGATGTTTTCTTTTGATTCGTTTTCACGAACAGTCACCAAACGATCATGGCCTGTCATGATGTTACTAACAGGTTGCTCAAGATTGGTTTCAAAACGAGTGTCACGACCAGTAACAATACCCACCACTTGACCGTCTTTCACCACTGGTACACCGCTGATGTTATTTGCTTGAGTTAAAGCAATCAACTCACGTACAGTCGTTTCTGGTGTAACGGTAATTGGGTCTTTCACCATACCTGCTTCAAATTTTTTCACGCGGCGAACTTCTGCAGCTTGTGCAGCAATATCCATGTTTTTATGCAGGATACCGATACCACCGTTTTGCGCCATTGCAATCGCCATACGTGATTCAGTCACAGTATCCATCGCAGCAGAAACAAGTGGAATATTCAAATTGATGCCACGTGTGAAACGTGTCTTAAGAGAGACATCTTTTGGGAGAACAGTAGAATAGGCAGGGAGTAATAAGACATCATCAAAGGTTAGGGCTTCTTGAACGATGGTCAACATAACAGTCTCGCTGGTAATTTCCGTGAGCCATTATATACAAATTTCCGTTCAATTTTCATTTTAATTGCGGCAATTCTTTACAGAGTTTTCAATATTAACCATCGAATATGCTGTTTTCAGCAAGAATACACTGAGGGTTAGTCAGCAACTTGTTCAATACAGGCAGAATCCGAAGACTCTACCGCTTAATTTCAATAAATTTATTCTGGAACTAAAGCCTTAACTGACTTGATCGAAATCTTCATCATTTTCAGCGTCATGCAGTGGAATACTGATCAATGGAATCATTTGATGCGCGATGCGTGCTTTATTACATTGCTCATCAGCTATCTGCACACTTTTACATGTGGAACTCCGAGCCTCGTACACCCTACAACTCACTGCTTGCCCAATTTTCCCACCCAAAGCGATACAACGAGACTGTGTTTGATTGGTGCCCGCCATACATGAATACACGGCATTAACCGGCTCAGTATAATGTTCGGGCATATTCAGCCCTTCTGCCCAATAAAAAGAAACGCGATAGTGGGCACAACATGCTCCACAGGTTAAACATGCATCCTGAGTCGGTATTTGAGACAACATTTTTATCTATTCTCGTCATCTAAAAGCTTATTTTATGGACGAAAAATACTAAAAAATGTTATCTGCAAACTCAATTATTTTTTCTGAATTTTCAAGTCATTATACTGGGCAAGTAAAGACTGTTTCATCCATTAAATCGACACCACACTGCAAGGTTTCGATCCAATCTAAGAATTGGTTGATCTGTTCTTTACCAATAAATGGCGTGCCGTGCTGCGGTACGATCATTTCCACATCCATCGTCCGTACCATGTTGACCCACAGACGGATCACTTTGTTCGAACACATATAGCGCTGATGGAAGCCTTTCATTTTAGGAATATGAGCGGCAAAATTTTCTAAAGGTTTAGAGGCGTCGTCCACCATAGATGCGCCCATATCCCCTGAGAATAAAATTTTGGCAATCGGGTCATAAAATTGGAAGTTACCAACCGAATGTAGGAAGTGTGCAGGAACAGCCACCAAATGGCTGTTGCCTAATGGAATCACCTGACCATGATCTGGCAGTTCGATCAGACGATCCAACCAGTTGCCTTTCATCCGGTCACTCATAAATGCAGAGTTTAAATGCGGTAAGAAACGCGCCCACAGCTTAGATGCTACCACTTTGGCGTCAGTATAAACCAACCAACGTGGCATCGAGGTAATAATGTCTGGGTCCTGATGTGAGGCCATCACATAGTCAAGATTGGTCAAACGGGTATATTTATTCAGTTCCATAGTCAGTGGGACATAGGTCAAGTCACCACCCGGATCGAGCACCGCTGCGCGCTCATTATCCAAAATCAGGAACTGGTTCGCCTGTACGCCCTCGCCTTTTACCAAGCTGGTAAAGCTAATACATTTATGCTTTCCATCATCATAAAGTACCTGTGATGTTGTGCGTTCGAAAGCCATTCCCATTCCCCAATTTTTTTATCAAAAAAAATATATTCTATAGGTGAATAACATATATTTATTTAGGGAAACTTACAATAAATATTAAGTCAATATTATCTGAAATATCAGTGAATTGGGTCTCATTTATTGGCAAAGAATCCTGAGTTTTTAACTCAGGATTTCATGTATTTTTAATATGGTGAGATCATTATTTAAAATAAATAGTGTTGTGCCAACGCAGCCAAACCAATCACCAAGAATACCAAGGCGCCAATTTTATGAATCAGTGAAATCGGTAGTTTTTCAGCTAGCTTGTTCCCAATAAATACCGCAGGCGCATTAACCAACATGATGCCTAATGTCGTCCCCAAAGTCACCCAGCCAATACTGTCAAAGCGTGCAGCCAGTGCAACAGTGGCAATTTGGGTTTTATCTCCAATTTCAGCCAAGAAGAACAAAACGAAAGTGGCGCCGAAAACCCCATATTTTTGCCACTTATTGATACTTTCAGATTCATCATCCAATTGATCGGGGATCAAC
Source organism: Acinetobacter sp. YH12069 (assembly GCF_013419675.1). NCBI lineage: Bacteria > Pseudomonadati > Pseudomonadota > Gammaproteobacteria > Moraxellales > Moraxellaceae > Acinetobacter > Acinetobacter sp. YH12069. Next base: position 53,756 of record NZ_VOZS01000009.1, read on the forward strand.
ATCCACACCGCCATAGCAATAAAGCCCAGAGAAACGATCCACAATAAAACGGTTGGACTTAAAACAGTGGTAATCCATTGACCCAGCACAGCAGAAACCCCGTGGTTCACCACAGTCGCGAGGAAAATTGCAATTAAGATCGGAACGGGTTTACGAAAACGTGCAGCAAGCAGTAAGGCAAGTAATTGTGTTTTATCGCCCATTTCTGACAGGGCAACAACAGCAAGGGAAATGAAGAAAGCGGTTAACATGGTGCATTTCTCTGGCTAGCAATAACATATACCGATGACTTATCCCTCCTGCTAGCCAATGTGCAGAGTGATAAATCAAAGGTCTTGCCAACAAAAGAAAGCTACGAAGAGCTCATTTGGTTCTTTGCTATGATGACCATGCTCGTTTTAGAGCAAATATGTTGACCATCACCTTTTTACTTTGCGTAAAAAGCGGCTACTCCCCAATGAAGTAATGCTATTCTAGCGAGGAATGCATGTTTTCGCAATTTTAATTTTCGATGACTCAATTTGATATGCAAAACAATAATCAAAAATTTCAAGAATTTATTCAACACTATATGCATGTGCAGGATGTATTAATCATTGCAGGCGGCCCGTCTCAGCTCAGTTTTGACTTAACCACCATTCAGCCCTCAAAAAAGCTGCTAATCATTTGCTGTAATCAAAGTTTTCTTCAACTTCCTCAGGCTCAAATTGCCCATCATTCAGATTATGCGTGGTGGTTACACTATCAACCCATGCTCAAAGCCTGCTTTCAAGGTGACATCATTAGCGGATGTGGTTTAGGTCACAACCGCCCATATCCTGAACATGAAGTGATTAACTTCAAAACCGTGCGCATCGATACGCAAGCGGATTTATTTCATTCACCGTACTTTGTGTATGGTAATAATTGCGGCCTTCAAGCCTATTCACTCGCACATCTCTTTCAACCGCAGCGTATTTGGCTGATGGGCTATGACTTCCAGCACCAACAGGGCCAAACACATGCGTATCAACATCAACATGTGCAAGAACTGGGGCATTATGAAAAGTTTTGGGGTTTATTTTTAAAAGACTTCCAACGCTTTGAACATTTACGACATAAGCTTTGGTCGACGGCGCACCCACATCGTACGCTTCCACTCACTTATAACCTCAATGCAAACTCAGCATTAAAGCTCTACCCTTCACCCATTGAACTTCCTGATTGGCTTTGTCAGTCCACCACCACGACGCCATAAAAAAACCCTGCCAAAGCAGGGTTCATTTTGAAACTTAAACAGGTCAGATTAGATCAATAAAGTTCGGATATCTTTGAGCAGCTTCGTCAGCTTATTGGCAAAACGTGCAGCATCCGCACCATTAATTACACGGTGATCGTATGACAATGACAGCGGCAGCATCAAACGTGGATCAAAGCCTTCACCATTCCACACCGGCTGCATAGTTGCAGGTGAAATACCTAAAATCGCCACCTGTGGCCAATTAACCAGCGGTGTAAATGCCGTACCACCAATTGAACCCAGACTGGTAATGGTAAAGTTCGCACCTTGTAGATCTTTCGGCGACAGTTTTTTGTCACGTGCTTTTTGACTCAGTTCACCCAGCTCAATTGCAATCTGCTTAATCGATTTTTGATCTGGATTACGCAGTACAGGTACGGTCAAACCATCAGGCGTTGCCACGGCAATCCCCATGTGGATTTCATTGCGTAACAATACTGACTTGCCATCATCAGACAAATGACCTGCAAATTCACGCTCTTCTTTCAACAAGTAAGCCACTGCTTTGATGATGAAGGCCATAATGGTTAAGCCAATACCTTCTTTCTTAAAGTTGGCTTTTAAGTCATTACGCCAAGCTTCAAGATCGGTAATATCCGCAGCATCGAACTGCGTCACTTGCGGGATAAAATTGTTTAAAGACAATTGCGGAATCGACACTTGTTGTAAACGTGTCAAAACTTTCTCTTCGACACCACCAAAAGCATCAAAGCTTGGCAATTTCGGTAAGCCTGAAACCTGTGCCACAGCTTGCGCTGCAGGTGCAACTTGCGGAGTGGTCAAACGGGTTTTTACATAAGCGAATAAATCTTCTTTCATTAAACGCTCATGCGGGCCAGATGCTTTGACTTCTGCCAAAACCACACCTAATTCACGTGCAAGCTTACGAACGGCCGGACCTGCATACACTTTGGCATTGGCAGCATTTTGCTCTTTGGTGAGCTTATCTGCGCCTTGTGGTTGCGGTGCTGCTGCTTCAACTTTGCTTTCAGCTTTAGGTGCAACTGTCGCAGGCTGTGCTACAGCTGGTGCAGGTTTCGCTGCTGGCGCTGGTGCAGGTGCAGGTGCTGCAACAGCTTGACCTTCGGCTTCAATCGTCACTAAAGCGACGCCTTCAGAGACACTTTGCCCTAACTGAACATGAATCGCGGTGATTTTACCAGCGGTAGAGCTTGGTACTTCTACCGTTGCTTTGTCTGATTCCACCACGATGATACTTTGGTCTTTTTCAACCACATCACCCACAGCGACTAAAATTTCAGCCACTGCTGCTTTATCAACACCTAAGTCAGGCACTGCAATTTCTACAGGCCCAGACGCCGCAGCCGTAGACGGCGTTGGTGTTGCTTCTGCGACAATGGGTGCAGCAACAGGCTGTGCAGTTTCTTGCACAGCAGCCGATGCAACCGCAGCAGACGAAGCCGCCGTTTTCACAGTTAAAATCACTACGCCTTCTTTCACTACATCGCCAGCACTGATCGTGATCGATTCGATACGGCCTGATACAGTACTTGGAACTTCGACTGTCGCTTTGTCTGATTCCACCACGATAATACTTTGATCGACATCAATCTCATCACCAACAGAGACCAAAATCTCACTCACCGTAGCTTTCTCTACGCCAATATCAGGGACTTGCACATCGATACTTTGCGACTGAGTAGCATTGGCTGCAACAGGTGCTGCTGCAGCTTGTTCTGCTTCCACAACCGGAGTTGGTTCTGCTGCTTCGTCTTCACTTGCATTTTGTACTGGCTCAGCTGTAGCAGTACTTTGACCTTCTGCTTCCAACTCGATCAGCACAGCACCTTCAGCAACACTGTCACCCAGATTAACTGCAATGCTTTTCACCACGCCTGCCGAAGTGCTGGGCACTTCAACAGAGGCTTTATCAGACTCTAACAACACAATGCTGTCATCGACGCTAATGCTGTCGCCGACTTTCACTAAAATCTCAGCGACCGTTGCTTTATCTACACCAATATCAGGAGTCGTAATTTGCATGATTAGTTCTCCTCTTTGTAGTCAGCCACAGCATGCAGTTCCGGCGTTTCCTGCGGAGCCCATGCCACTGGACGGTCAGTATCTAGTTCAAAGCTTGAGATAGCATCTTTGACTAAACGCGCATCAACTTCGCCTTCATCCGCGAGTTTTTTCAATGTTGCTACCACAATATGTGCGGCATCGACACCAAAGTAGCTACGTAAGTTGCCACGTGTATCTGAACGACCATAACCATCTGTACCTAATGCAACGAACGGACGATTGTCTGGAAGATAAGCACGGATTTGTTCGCTATAAGCACGCATGTGATCGGTTGCCGATACCACAATACCGTCTTTTTCACGAAGTAATTGAGAGATCCAAGCTTCTTTCGTATCTTCAGCCAATGGATGTAGGCGGTTGTATTCTTCACACGCCATACCATCACGAGCTAATTCGTTAAAGCTAGTGACGCTCCACACGTTTGAATGAATTTGATATTCATCACGAAGGATTTTCGCCGCTTTAATCACTTCACGCAGAATCACACCTGAACCCATCAACTGAACCGTTGCTTTCTCATCTTCTTCGAAGAGATACATACCACGTTTAATGCCTTCTTCAGCACCTTCAGGAATAGCAGGGTGTTCGTAGTTTTCATTCATTACTGTTAAGTAATAGAACACGCGCTCTTGGTTCACGTACATGCGTTTTAAACCATCATGTACGATCACTGCCAACTCATAACCAAAACATGGGTCATAAGAAATACAGTTTGGAATCGTATTTGCCAAGATATGTGAATGACCATCTTGGTGCTGTAAACCTTCACCGTTCAGTGTTGTACGACCCGCAGTTGCACCGAGCAAGAAGCCTTGCGCCTGCGCATCACCTGCAGCCCATGCAATATCGCCAATACGCTGGAAACCAAACATCGAGTAGTACATATACATCGGAATCATTGGCAAGTTATTGGTTGAATAACTGGTTCCTAACGCAGCCCAAGCACTCATCGCACCTGCTTCGTTAATCCCTTCTTGTAACATGTGACCATCTTTGGCTTCACGATAGTGCATCAACTGCTCTTGGTCTTCAGGGGTATATTTTTGACCATGCGCTGCATAGATCCCCAACTGACGGAACATACCTTCCAAACCAAAAGTACGCGCTTCATCTGGTACGATTGGCACGACACGGTCTTTAATGGCTTTTTCTTTCAATAACGAAGAAATCAAACGCACCATCAACATAGTCGTCGATTGTTCTTTACCGCCACTGCCTTTCAGTACCGCATCAAACACAGACAACTCAGGAATCGCCAGCTGCTCACTTTCTTTACGACGTGCAGGTAAATAACCACCCAATGCCTCACGACGCGCCTTCATGTATTTCAATTCAGGTGAGTTTTCGCTCGGACGATAGAATGGCACTTCTTCAAGCTGTTCATCGGTAAATGGCAAATTGAAACGATTACGTACATATTTCAACGACTCAAGCTGCATTTTCTTGATTTGATGCGTCTTGTTGACGGCTTCAATCTCTTCAGACAAACCATAGCCTTTCACTGTTTTCGCTAGGATTACAGTTGGCTGACCATTGGCCTTCATCGCTTCTGCATACGCCGCATACACTTTGTACGGGTCATGCCCACCACGGTTCAGGTTATCAATATCTTCATCGCTTAAGTTGCGAACCAACTCTTCAGCTTCAGGATATTTACCAAAGAAATGCGCACGCGTATACGCACCGCCTTTCACTTGATAGCGCTGGAAGTCACCATCAACTGCTTCTTCCATCACAGCTTTTAAGGCACCTGTATCATCTTTTGCCAGTAGCGGATCCCAATGACGACCCCATACCACTTTAATCACACGCCAGCCTGCACCACGGAACAATGATTCAAGTTCTTGAATAATTTTACCGTTACCACGAACTGGGCCATCTAGACGCTGTAAGTTACAGTTCACGACCCAAATCAGGTTGTCGAGCTTTTCACGGCCTGCAAGTGAAATGGCACCTGTACTTTCAGGCTCATCCATCTCACCATCACCGAGGTAAGCCCAAACTTTACGGTTTTCTTCTTTGATCAGCCCACGGTTCATCAAGTACTTTTGGATGTGTGCTTGATAAATCGACATGATTGGGCCTAGACCCATCGATACGGTTGGGAACTGCCAATAATCTGGCATCAAGTACGGATGTGGGTATGACGGCAAACCTTTACCGCCAACTTCACGACGGAAATTATTTAAGTGTTCTTCAGTCAAACGACCTTCTAAGAACGAACGTGCATAGATACCTGGCGCACAGTGACCTTGATAATAAATCATGTCACCGCCAAAGCTGTCGCTATTGGCACGGAAGAAGTGGTTAAAACCCACGTCATATAAAGTGGCAGATGATGCAAAACTTGCCAAGTGACCACCTAAGTCATCACCGGTTTTATTGGCACGCAGTACCATCGCTAAGGCATTCCAGCGGATCAGCGCACGAATACGGCGCTCCATATCCGAATCACCCGGCATAGGCGGTTGTTCTTCAACTGAAATGGTATTTAAGTAAGGAGTATTTAGTCGCTGAATGGGAACGTGCTTAGCAATCGCTTGTTGATAGAGTTTTTCAAGCAAAAATGCAGCGCGGTCAGTTCCCATGTGCTGTAAAACTGAATCAAATGCGTCCTGCCATTCTTGGGTTTCTTGCGCATCTGTATCGCCATAAAACGCCATACTTCACCTATCCTATGTGCTAAATATATGGCTCTATTAGTACCATATTTTGGCTAGGCTCAGTTATCGCCACAGATGAATACGAAATAGCTCTATTATTTATTTACTAAATACTTATTGATTAACAATTACACAAATTTACATTTTTGGGTCAATTTTCGCCATATTTCATACAGACAATATTTTTTAGAGTGATAATTTTATAGTTATTAGCGATAAATAAAAAAGCCATTGTCTGTAGAGGTTCAGACAATGGCTTCGTATATAGATGTTGTATGCGCTTATGGCAACATCGCTAAATACGTCGATGGGTTTTTACGTTGACCATCTTTCACTACTTCGTAATGCAAATGTGGGCCAGTACAACGACCAGTACAACCAACGTTAGCAATATGTTCACCCGCAGCAACACGGTCGCCTACACGTGCAATTAAGCGTGATGCATGTGCATAACGTGTCAGGTAACCGTTACCATGGTTGATTTCAACATATTGGCCATAACCTGTGCCCCAGCCAGATTTGGTTACAATGCCTGGACCTGTTGCATAAATAGGCGTACCGCTTGCCGCAGAAAGATCTAAACCTGAATGATTTTCTGCACGGCCACCCATGGTACGACCACCATAGTTTGAACTTACACGCTTCATGTCTGGAAGTGGGTGGGCAATTAACCATGAATATGGATTATTTGAACTTGCTGAATAGTTTTTAGAGGAATTGCTTGAACCGTATTTTTTTGCGATTGTCGCATTATTGAGTTCAATTGATTTTTCACGAATTTGAACATTCAACTTTGTTTCTGCTGGAATATCAATATCATTGCTTTCAGAGTAAGCACCTTGAGACAAAGTGCGAGTTAACTGTTCAATACGATCTGATGATGAATCTGCTTGATTTAATTCAACTAAATCTGCAAAAGCGACTGAAGCGGCCGAAGCAGCCAATGAAAACGCCAATAAAATACGTCGTAAATGCATAAAAAACCTCTATAAACTGTTCTCTTTTGTTCCTTGTGTGATTTCGTCCTTGATATCAGCCAAAAGGAGCGCATAAGATTAAGACATAAACATGTAGGAAATATGTATGTCAGAACCTGTCAACGTCTTTCAACCAACAAGAAAACACATAAAAACAGGAAACTTTTCGTTTCTCTCAACGCAAGTTGCTGCATGGCAGAAGCTTACGAAAATTGTCCAACCGCTATTACCCCAACCGGATCAATGGCAAGTCGTTTGTTATATAAACGGTGTACTTATATTAACTGGAGAAAATCAGGCACTGATAAGTCAGTTGGCCTATTTACAAAAGCAATATATTGCACAGTTATCACAAATATACGAATTCAAGGATTTACACAAGATTCAAGTCCGTCTGAGAACTCCGTCTCCAACGCCCCATTCCCCTGAAAAAATTTCAAGAACCCTCAGTACAGAAACTCAGGATTTACTCCGTAATGCTGCTGACTTTGTGAGCGACCCTAAGCTTAGCCAAGCAATGCTGCGTTTGGCAAGCAATAAAAAGTAACCACCGAGTTGTAACAGATAAATTTGAATATTCAGAATGTGACAGACTTAACACTTAAAAATGATACAATATAACATCACTATTATAAGACAATGACTTATGTCACATTCACATAACTAATTGGGCAATCATTAATGTCATCAAATGTTACAATTTCATAGCTATCTGGATCACTTTTGACATTGCGTAATAACTGATTATTTAATGCATGACCTGACTTATAGGCATCATATTTCGCAATAATTTGATGACCAAGCAAATATAAATCACCCACAGCATCTAATATTTTGTGACGAACAAACTCATCCGAGAAGCGTAAACCCTCTTCATTGACCACACCATTTTCATCTACGCCAATGGCATTTTCGAGACTCGCCCCCAAAGCCAAATTATTGGCTTTGAGATAATCCAAATCTTTCATAAAGCCAAAAGTCCGCGCTTCACTGACTTCATAGACAAATGTTTCGGTTGAAAAGTCGATGGTTGCCGATTGAAATTCTTTCTTAAATGCAGGATGGTCAAAATCAATCGTAAAATTTAATTGGAAACCGTCATGCGGTTGAAAGGCAGCACGTTTATCATCAATCAGTGCTTCGACAGGTTTAAGTATTTTTATGAATTTTTTAGGTGCATTTTGTTCTTGTAGTTCACCTTGCATAAGCAAATAAATGAACGGGCCTGCACTCCCATCCATAATAGGCACTTCAGACGCCGACACTTCCACAATCAGGTTATCAATCCCTAAACCAGCAATCGCACTCATAATGTGCTCAATTGTGCCCACCTTGGCGTTTTCTTGCACCAAGTTAGAACACATGAATGCTTCTTGAATCAGCATAGCATCAGCTGGAATATCAATCGGTGGATTTAAGTCGATACGACGAAACACAATGCCCCCATCGGCATGATGTGGCACAAAGTTAATCATCACTTTTTGCCCACTATGCAGTCCGATGCCACTCGCTTTCACGATGCGTTTCAGGGTACGTTGTTTCAACATGTGTCTTCTATCATCAGTTCACAAAACCGCTATACGTTAGCATATTTAGCCATTGATAAAAAACAAAAAGGTAGCTGATCAGCTACCTTTTGTAATCAATAGACACCTAAGTCATTGAATTTGTTTTATTTACGTTGCTGATTTTTCAAGTAGTCTTGAATACTCATTGGCGTAGGGCGTGAATTCGATGCTGACGCCGCCGCAGCCGCCGGAGCAGCTGCTTCATTATGCTGACGTTGAATCGCTGGGACATCATCTTCATCTACAGGAGCTTGTGCAGAAGCGACTGTACGCGTTGCTTGTGCGACAGGGCGTTTCACTGGCTCAGCAGAATCGGCAGAATTACGAGTTAAACCCGTTGCGATTACAGTTACGCTGATTTCATCACGTGCATCTGGATCAAATACCGTACCGTAGAACACTTGACCTTCATCAAGATCCACAATTTGGTTCACCACATCAGTGATTTCTTCAATTTCACCAAAGGTTACGTCATCGCCACCAGTGACGTTAATCAAAATGCCTTTTGCATTCATGATCGTCACGTTATCTAACAATGGGCTACGGATCGCTTGTTCAGCTGCTTGACGTGCACGGTTTTCACCACGGCCTGAACCTGCACCCATCATGGCATAACCACGGGTACTCATCGCAGTTTTCAAATCGGCAAAGTCAAGGTTGATATGACCAGGACGCACCACAAGATCGAAGATACTACGTACAGCATTTAACAGTACGTCGTCTGCTTTTTTGTAAGCATCTTTCATCGAGATATCACGGAACACTTTTAGCAGGCGTTGGTTCGGAATAATAATTAGAGAATCAACATGTTGCTCAAGTGCTTCGATACCTTTCTCAGCAGATTGCTGACGACGTTTACCTTCAAAGTTAAACGGAGTCGTCACCACACCTACCGTTAAGATACCCATTTCTTTGGCAATTTCAGCAACAACTGGCGCAGCACCTGTACCTGTGCCACCGCCCATACCTGCAGTCACGAACACCATGTCCGTACCTTCAAGGTGTTGGCGAATCAACTCACGGCTTTCTTCAGCAGCAGTTTGACCCACTTGTGGATTTGCACCTGCACCCAAACCACGTGTACTTTGCTCACCGAGTTGGATTTTAAATTGCGCATTCATGCGGTCGAGTGCTTGTTTGTCTGTATTGGCACAAACAAATTTCACACCTTCGATATCTGATTCCAACATGTGTTGCACAGCGTTACCACCAGCACCACCTACACCGAATACTGTGAAACGGGCTTGACCGTTGCTGTCGCTTTGATCATCTTCTAAAAATTCAAATGAGGCCATGCCTAAAAAATTCCTAATCCATAATTGGCAGACACTTCAGCCCGTATACTGCCTTGATCTTAATAAAAATTGTTTTTTAGAATGCTGTCCAAGTTCCAGCTTGTCAAGTACAAGCAATAATCCGTACAACTTCCCAACAATATTCCCAAATATTTCAACTTAAAAGATCGACTTCAAGGTGTCATTGAAGCCCGACCATGCACGTTTTACCCGATTCAATACTGAAAGTTTTTCCGTATCTTCTGGCTCAACGATCGTATCTTGTGTTTCGCTTTGACTGAAAATTAACAGACCTGCGGCAGTCGCGTATTGTGAACGACGTAAAGCGGCTTGCTGTTGATCATCGGCATACACTTGCATAGGTGGATTACCTAAATGTGCAGAGACACCTAAAATCCGACGTGCAAATGTCACCATCCCTTCAATTTGGCAGGCATCACCTGTGAGTACAACACCATGATATAAACCATGAATCGCACCATGATCGACCAATTCATTACGCACTTGATTAAAGATTTCTTCATAGCGCGCAATAATGATCTCGGTCAGTTCAATACGGCTAATGGTTTGTGGACCATCAATCCCTTGGAACTGAATCATACTTTCAGGTTTAACCACTTTCAGGTCAACACAACCATACAACAGCTTAATGCGTTCAGCTTCTTCTGTTGTGGTTTGCAATACAGCAGCAATATCACGTGTTACATGCTCACCGCCACGTTGCAAGGTGTGTGTCATCGCCAAGCGACCATCTAAATACACCGCGATATTGGTCGTACCAGCACCAATATCGACCAAGCACACACCATATTCTTTTTCATCTTTAAGCAAGCTGGCTTCAGCTGTTGCTAATGATGAAATGACCATGCGTTCAACACCAATATTGGCGCCTTTTAATGCACGATCCAAATTCTGCATGGTGCTGATAGGCAACATCATCAAATGATAATGCCCTGTCATACTCCGTGCTGACATGCGAATCGGGTTTAATACCCACTCAGGTTCATCATCTAGTTCAAAACCTAAAGGTACAGCACTCACCAAATAGTGGTCAGACGTTAAATGACTGGCTTTAGCCAGTTCTAATGCACGCACCACTTCATTGGTGGTAATCGCATGGTCATTATTTTCAATTGGAGTGCGACCAGAGGCATAAAAACTTTTTAGTTCAGCACTTGGAATGGAAATCCACGCAGAATGTACACGACATTCCGCCATATCTTCCGCTTCCTGCACTGCATTTTTAATTGCGGTAACAACTTTATCGAGACTGACAATTTTCCCTTTATTCATGCCGCGGTTACGAGCGGTCGCCATCCCTACCACTTGGATATTGTCTGGCGCGTGTACCTTACCAATCAAAACTGAAACTTTGTGTGTCCCAATGTCAATCGCAACAACCGAGGGAACAGCTTCATTCATTATTTACTACTACCATTCACATGTTTGTTTAATTTATGGCTTAAAGCCTCTACTTATAAAGCCGATCATTATGGCTTTACCGGCGCTGCATTCGCAATGCCTATGTCATCACTGGTTACAACAAACTGACCATTTACCGACTTTGCTGGCACAGAGTTTTTCCATTGAATCGCTAAACCATTTCGGTAGCGCAAATCGATGGCAGAAATTCGTGGCCATACAGGTTTTAAGTCACTGTGTGCGAGATAACTTAAACGCTGCAACTTACTCATGGTCTGATCTTGATCGACAATCACGCGTAAGCCTGAATCAAACTGCATAAACCAAGTCATTCGTTCGGTTAAATATAATTCTTTTAAACGAATGCCAACAGGTATAAATAATTGATTAATTTCATTATAGCGACGCATCATCATTTTGGACTGACTCGTCGGCCCATGCAATAACGGCAAATTCTGATGATTGGTCGGGGTTAATTCGGCAAATACATCACCACTGTCGCTTAACAGTCGCCCAGTTCCCCAACGTGCAATTGCTTGACGCGGCATCACCCGTACACGAATTGCATTTGGCCAAGCACGCGATACCACCACGCGATCGACCCACGAGATTTCTAAAGTACGGTCACGAATGACACGTAAATCAGAGGTAAAATAATTTTGAGTCATCATCGGTGAAACGTATGACATGACTTGTTGTTTTTCTTGGACGCTCCGCACACCCACCACATCAAGTTCAGCCACACGTGCATCCGTCATGACTTTATATAGCCCCCAAATTCCGGCAATCAAGACCATACATGCAATAAACAACAACAGCCATCCACCCACATTGGTAAGCTTTTCCTTACGTGTCGGTGGTTTGTCATGTATCGATGTCGTTGCTGCACGTTTACGGCGCATAGACGCAGGAAGTTGAGCCATAATTTAGTGTGCCGCACCTGTTAGGGTTTGTTCCAAAATTGCAACACAAAGATCTTCAAAACTATAACCTACAGCATTAGCAGCTTTTGGCACTAAAGAATGACTAGTCATACCCGGAACGGTATTTACCTCAAGTAACCAAAAGTTTCCTTCTGCATCCTGCATCGCGTCAATACGACCCCAACCACTCGCACCTACCGCTTGGAAAGCGCGTAAAGATAAAGCTTGTAAACGCTTTTCTTCATCTTCAGTCAAGCCACATGGAATACCATATTGCACATCGTTACGGTTATATTTCGCTTCGTAATCGTAAAAAGCCACATCTGCAGGCGGTTCTAAACGAATCACCGGTAAAGCCTGACCATTTAAAATCACAATAGTAAATTCACGTCCGGTAATCCATTTTTCAGCCATCACGACTGCATCATGCTGGGTCGCTTTTGCAATTGCGGTTGCAAAGTCTTCAATTTTTTCAACTTTGCTCATACCAATGCTTGAACCTTCATGCACGGGCTTGATGATAAATGGCAAACCAATTGAATCTACAATTTCTTGTAAATCTGAATCTTTACTGACAATACGATAAGGTGCTGTCGGTAGTTCTGAACCTTGCCAAACTTGTTTAGTTTTAACTTTATCCATACCAATCGCCGAGCCTTGAACGCCCGTTCCAGTGTACGGAATGTTTAACCATTCCAAAGTACCCTGAATTTGACCATCTTCACCACCACGACCATGAAGTACGATAAATGCACGGTCATAAGCCACCAACTCAGTCACACTGCGTTGCTGCGGATCGAATGCTTCGGCATTTACACCCGAACGCACCAATGCTTCAAGTACAGCTTTACCACTATCGAGAGAAACCTCACGTTCGGCAGATTTCCCACCTAATAACACGGCAACTTTGCCGAATTTTGAAGCATTTGACACGTTTATATCCTTAAACTTTTATCTACGGTCTAAACAAACTTTGGATCACCAAGCGATGATCATTTTACATAGAGATTGTTTTGAGCAAGTTCGATTGAGATTGCTCCAACATTACCTGCGCCCTGTGTTAATAACAAGTCATTTGCTTGTAACACTTTTTTCATTACTGCTTGTAAGTTGCCTTCTACTGGATCGATGAGAATCGGCTCAACTTCACCACGGAGACGAATGCTTCGAGCCAACGCACGACTATCCGCACCCACAATTGGTTTTTCACCTGCAGGATAAACTTCTAATAACAACAGTTGATCAACTTGAGACAATACATCAACGAAGTCATCAAAACAGTCACGCGTACGACTAAAACGGTGTGGCTGGAACATCATCACCAAACGACGATCTGGATGACTTGCACGTGCAGCTTTAATGGTCGCTTCCACTTCTTTTGGATGGTGACCATAGTCATCGACCAATTTCACCAAGCCATCTTCAACTTCAAATTCGCCTTGGACTTGGAAACGACGACCTACGCCACTGAAGCTTTCTAAGGCACGTGCAATCGCAGCATCAGAAACGCCTTCATCCGTTGCAATACCAATCGCTGCCAAGGCATTTAAGATATTATGCAGACCCGGCAAGTTAATGGTTAAACGTAACGGCTCACGGTCTTTACGCAAAACGGTAAAGTGTGATTGCATGCCTTCTTGAGCCACATCAACGGCACGAATGTCGTTGTCTTCATTGAAACCATACGTCACGACAGGACGACCAATACGCGGCATAATTTCACGGATGTTGGCATCATCACCACACATCACAGCTAAACCGTAAAATGGAAGGCGCTGTAAGAATTGTACGAAGGTATCTTTCAATACATCGAAGCTACCGCCATAGGTATCCATATGGTCCGCGTCGATATTAGTGACAATCGTTGCCATCGGCTGTAAATGCAGGAATGACGCATCTGACTCGTCTGCTTCAGCCACGATATAACGGCTTGCACCCAATGCAGCATTCACACCAGTACGATTTAACAAACCACCAATGACATAAGTTGGATCCAGATTTTCTTCTGCCAACATGCAGGTCACAAGACTGGTTGTCGTGGTTTTACCATGCGTCCCAGCAACGGCAATACCATGACGGTAACGCATTAATTCACCCAACATTTCTGCACGACGTACAACAGGTGTACGGGTTTCAATCGCCGCTTTCACTTCTGGGTTTTCAGAATCAATGGCTGTTGATACCACGATTACATTGGCGCCTTGAATATTTTCAGCAGCATGACCGATGAAAACTTGAATGCCGTTTTCTTCAAGCTGAGCCGTAGTTTTCGACGCTTTAATATCTGAACCTGAAACTTTATAGCCTTGGTTTTTCAATACTTCGGCAATACCGCACATGCCCGCACCACCAATCCCAATAAAATGGATGTGTTTAATACGGCGCATTTCTGGCACTTTAATGAGCTTTTTCGCTTGATCGGCAGGCGTTGATGGAGACATAGATTACTCGAATTTTACAAATCTTGAATTAAACCAACCACGTGCTGTGTCGCATCGGGTTGTGCCTGTTGTCGAGCCTTAACCGCCATTTCCATAAGTCGTTGGCGATTCATCAGCGGCTTCAACAACGCTGTTAAACTTTCTGCGGTCATATCCGCTTGTGGGCAAATTTTTGCAGCATTGATATTGGCCAAGAACCCTGCATTTGCAGTTTGATGGTCATCCACTGCACTTGGCAGAGGAACAAACACGGCTGCTACACCTGCTGTCGCAATTTCAGTGACGGTTAGCGCACCAGCACGGCAGATAATCAAATCCGCTGCAGAATAGGCTGCTGCCATATCTTCAATAAACGGCTGAACTTCAACTTGCATATGTTCAGGTGCATTTGCATAACGAGCCAATGTGCTTTCAGCGTTATTTTGACCACACTGGTGATATACACTGAGTGGCTGTTCTAATTGCTGCAAGGCTGCCGGCACACATTCATTTAAGGCACGTGCGCCCAGTGAGCCACCCACAATTAAAACCCGTAATGGCAACCCAGCTTTTTCACGCTCTTGGTAACGCCATGACGGATTTAAAATTTCTGTAATTTCTTTACGTACAGGATTCCCTGTGGTTACGATTTTATCTTGTGCTGGAAAGGTATTTGGAAATGCCTGACAAACAATTTTAGCCACACGCGACAACTGCGTATTGGTAAAACCTGCCACCGCATTTTGTTCATGGATAATGACTGGAATGCCCAATGCACGAGCTGCCAAGCCACCCGGCCCAGCCACATACCCCCCAAAGCCTGCAACTGCATCGACTTTGAGTTGTTTCATATAACGCATGGCACTCAATGTAGCTTTGAGAATTTTAAATGGTGCCATCAGCTTACGCACGACTCCATTGCCGCGTACGCCTTGGATATCAATTTGATAAATTGGAATATTATGATTTTTAAGCAGGCGATTTTCCATACCTGTTGGCGTTGCGAGCCAAGAAACTTCACAGCCTTGTTGTTGCAACTCTTTGGCAACAGCGAGCGCTGGAAAGACGTGACCACCGGTTCCGGCAGCCATCATCATGACATGTTTCGGCTTTACTTGCGTTACTTCGGTCACTGTCTAATTCTTCAATTCTAAAAAGAGGCTAATGATATTCGATTTTAAGCAAACAATTGTAATCACAAACGCATGACCGTGAAAGGTAATTTACTTTTTTTCAACAGGCGTATGATTGTTTTTTTCTACTATTTTAAAAGTTTAAACTAGTTTTATTATTAATCTATGAGAATTGAAAAAAAATCAGACAATTTTTCACTTTAATTGCATTCACTTACATTTTTTTTGCTTTTTAAGCTCCCCCTCCCCTTAGCGCAGGACAAAAAAAAGAGCCCGTGGAGGACTCTTTTAAATCTAGTGCAAAATTAAGCTTTTAAACCTGCCTCAAGGACATCAAATAAATCATCGGCAATCGAGGTTCCAAATTGCGCATCAATTTCACGTACGCAGGTTGGACTGGTGACATTGATTTCAGTCACGTAATTACCAATCACATCCAGACCGACAAAGACTAAACCTTTTTCACGAAGGAATGGCCCGACTTTGGCTGCAATAGCTTTATCATTTTCGGTCAATGGACGCGCCTCGCCCAAACCACCTGCCGCCAAGTTGCCACGCACTTCACCGTTTTGCGGAATACGCGCCAAACAATACGCCACTGGCTCTCCATTGATCATCAAAATGCGTTTGTCACCATCCACAATTTCAGGGATGTATCTCTGCGCCATAATCGGCTGTGTGCCGTTATTGGTCAGGATTTCAATAGTTGAACCGATATTAACGCCATCTTGGTATAAACGGAAAATACCCATACCACCCATGCCATCTAATGGTTTCACGATCACATCGCCATGTTCTTGTAAAAATTCACGAATCAGACTTTGCTGTGAAGCCACCAAGGTTGGTACTTGAAGTTCAGGGAATTGTGTCGCAAACAATTTTTCATTGCAGTCACGTAGGCTTTGTGGCTTGTTAATAATCCATGCACCTTCGCGTTCAGCCTGTTCCAAAATATAGGTGGTGTAGACAAAGTTCATGTCAAACGGCGGATCTTTACGCATCAAAACCACGTCATAAGCAGCAATTGATTCTTTTTGTTTTTCGCCGAGTTCGTAATAGTGGTTGTAGTCTTCAAAAACTTTTAGCGGTGAAATCAAACCAAAGGCTTTGCCTTGATCGATATATAAATCTTGCTGTAATGCATAGCCTAGCTCATGTCCACGACGTGCTGCTGCCCATAGCATCGCCATTGAGGTATCTTTTTTTAGGTTTACATTTTCGATGGGATCCATCACAACAAGTACACGCATTATTCAGTGCTCTGTTCATTATCAATTTATGAATGAGTATAGCCGAGATTTTTCTTTTGTTTATTCTGATTTTGCATGTGTATGTATGGATTCGTGTGATGCAGGCGATAATTCGATATATTTCTATCATCGGCCTTATCTCCATAAAGGAAATAAGCTGTGAAAATATTATGGCGTTAAGCCTGCGTAAATCGATGCCAAACCTCGATACAGATATTCATCACACCTACATCTCACTCATCACTATTTTTGGTAAAAAAACACGTGCTTTTTATTTTTTTTTAGCTATTGTGTTAATTATTGTAAATAAAGAAATAGAATTAATTAATGATCAACATTGAGCAGATGGCTATCATTCTTAATGCTTTGCCAGACCCTGCTTTTGTCATATCGCGTAGTGGAAAATACGTTGCGGTTTTTGGTGGGCGCGATAATCGCTATTACCACGATGGTTCCGGTCTTGTTGGTACCTATATTTCAGATGTGATCAAGCCAGATAAAGCCAACTTTTTTATGCAACTGATCGACCAAGCTCTAGCGTCAGGAAATCTACTCATCGAAGAGTACGAATTGAGCAATAGGGATGTAAAAGGTCTGCCCGATTATGGTCCTGAAGAGCCCATTTGGTTTGAAGTGCGCATCCAAGCCCTTAGTTTTTCAGTAGATGAAGAAGACGTTGTGCTTTGGGTCGCAAGTAATATTTCAGCGCGTCACAACTTGGAAATCAAGCTGAAGGAACTCAGCCATACCGATCAGTTAACTGGTCTTTTCAACCGAAGAAAATTAGAGCATGACTTAGCATTACATTATGAGTCATACCTACGGCATTCCATACAGACCTCGATCTTGATGTTCGATCTTGATAACCTCAAAAAAATCAACGACAGCAAAGGTCATCATGTCGGTGATGAGGCAATCCGAGCAGTCGCAGATATTCTTCGTTTAACGCTGCGCAAGACTGATTGCGCCTGCCGCTTAGGTGGAGATGAGTTTGTGGTCGCATTACCCAACACGGGCTGTGAACAAGCCATTCAATTTGCCAAACGGATTCATGAACATTCCAGAAAAGAATTAAGTCGGTTTTCAATAGATAACGCCCATGTCACCGTGAGCATAGGAGTAACAACCATCATGCCTGAAGATTGTACCTACGAAGATACAATTAAGCGTGCTGATCTAGCGCTGTATAAAGCCAAACATGGCGGGAAAAATAGAATTGTCGCGGCGTAAGCGTGCGCCAGAAATAAACCAAATTTCACAGTCTATTTAGCAATTTGATATTCAAGCCGTTGTGATTGCTCAGCATGAGCTCTCTCCCCTTTTCAACATAAGTTCAGTTTAGATAGGTGTCCGATATGCAGCAAGCCATTGTTGATTTTGCCTTGGATGATGAAAATCATTGGTATGCTATTTTAGCTTGTGGCCATACACAGCATGTCCGGCATGATCCGCCTTGGCAAAACCGTCCTTGGGTTATCACTGAGCAAGGACGGAACGAAAAGTTAGGGGTAATGTTGGAATGTAAGAAGTGTGATGAAGAGATTTTATGTTAAATAGACTTAAAATTTGATGAAATTTCTTTGAATTCTAGGGCTGACTTTTGGGTGTTGGGAATATGGCCATAAACATATTCATCCTTCGTCTGAAAAAAGAAATCAAAACTCTGACTCATCAGTGAATCTTGTTGACTTTGCTTGTGGTAAATTGGAGCGAGACGGTTTATATAGAAGTTGATCCATTCTACTGGATTAGAAAATTCTGAATAGTCTTTTAAATCAATATATAGATTCTGTAAATCTGTAGAAATTAATTCGGTGATGGTTTTGCTGCAACTCGTGGTGTGCCACTATCTTCTCCACCTGCTCTACCCATGAAAAAATTTATCAATGGTGTATTAATAGAAACAGCATTCCAAAATCAATTTAATGATCATAGGAATAACGTAAATTGAAGAAAAAAATTGGAATTTTTATCATCCTTATAGGCCTAATTATGGTAATAGCTGCTAATTTTGAAAAGAAATATGAAACTCAGATCAGTATTGACTTAGATGAAGATATAAGGAAAGAAAATTTAAAAATAATAATAAATACATATGGTTATTTACTAGATGGTTATGAGCCAAGTAAACATATTGGTCAGACAAATACGTGTTTATTTTTATATAAGGATGCTCAGATTCAAGAATATAGAAATACTAAAATCAATAAATATAGTGATTATTATATCTACGCTAAATATGGAAATAAGTATGCAAAAATGAAATATACGAACTCTTTAGTTATGGGGAACAATGAAACTTCTATAAAAATTTTTATTAAAAAATTTAATGATTTATATTACATTTCTTCAAGTAATATAACACCTAGTATTGAAGCTATTTCAGAAAATTCCTTTAAAAATATAGATGCTTTCAAGAGTAATAAGCATGACATTAAGATGTTAGGCTATCTAGATAAGCCTTAATTATTATGTTTACCTTAAGTCTAATTTATGAATTTTTTTATAAATGTTTAATATTAATTTCCTGTTGGAAAGCCATGAAACATCCATTGTATTCCCCATAAGATTACTAAAATGAGGATCACCCAAACAATAATCTTTAACATATACATTTTGTAAGTTTTCCTAAATTAACATAACACACGTTATACGAAATTCTTTAAATTTTCTATAAGCATCAATACTTTAACTAAAGCCGTTTCAGTAAATAGCGCACTGAGACGGCTTTTTATTGATTCTTCACGTTTAACGCCTACTTTTTAAGCAATATTTCACGTTTTTTGTTAGTTAGATGCAACAATCATCATTTAAAGACGTAAAAAAGGCAGCTTCAGCTGCCTTTTGAAATCCCGAAAAATTAGATGCCGTATTTAACACGGTACGCTTCCATTTTCGCTAAAGCTTCAGTCTCACCTTTAGCCTCTAAGAATGTCATCAAATCTTTCATGGTAATTAAAGCATGAACTGGGATTTCGAGTTCTTTTTGTACTTCTTGAATCGCAGATAAGTCGCCTTGACCTTTTTCTTGGCGGTCTAGTGCAACCAATACGCCCGCAATTTGCGCGCCAGCATTTTTCAAAATAGTCACCACTTCACGAATCGCTGTACCCGCAGTGATCACATCATCAATAATCCAGACTTTTTTACCTTCAACAGACGCACCAACCAATACACCGCCTTCGCCATGGTCTTTCGCTTCTTTACGGTTAAAGCCCCAAGGTACGCTCACACCATGGTTCTGTGACAGTGCGACAGCCGTTGCTGCTACAAATGGAATACCTTTATAAGCTGGGCCAAAGACCACTTCCACATTATCGCATTCTGTTAATTTAGCTGCATAGCCAGAAGCCAATAATGATAAGGCTTCGCCATCGTTTAGTAGACCTGCATTAAAAAAATAAGGACTCACACGACCCGATTTTAAAGTAAACTCACCAAATTTAAGCACACCACGTGATAATGCGAGTTCGATAAAAGCTTGTGGATTAAATGCCGCTTGCGCTGTCATGAGGTGCTCCATTTTTTTAAGTTTGAGGTTAAACCTGAGCATGATACCAAAGAGTAGCTATCCAAGTGATCAAAAAATTTTACGTGTCGTTTCAATTAATGTGAATGGTCTGCGTTCCGCTGAAAAAAAAGGTATTTTTGACTGGATGGCAACTTCAGATGCCGATGTCATCTGCATGCAAGAAAGCCGCATTACCCATGAACAATGGACCGATAAATTTAAACCCGAAGGTTGGTTTACACACCTTTTCCCTGCAGAACGCCCAGGCTATGCCGGTACTGCGATTTATAGCCGCCTACCCTTTGTATCAGTGAAAGATGGCTTAGGCTTTGAATTAGCCGATAGCCAAGGCCGCTTTATTTCTGCTGAGTTCGATTTAGGACTTGGACAAACTGCACATATTTGCTCGCTCTACCTGCCTTCTGGTTCATCGGGTGAAGAAGCTCAGGCACGTAAAGATTTATTTTTAAACGAATACAAACAAATTTTGAAGCAATGGCGTGCTGAAAATAAGTCAGTGATTGTTTGCGGTGACTACAACATCGTGCATAAACGTATTGATATTAAAAATTGGTCTGGGAACCAAAAGGCTTCAGGCTGCTTACCACATGAACGTGCATGGCTCGATCATATTTATGATGAGCTTGGCTATGTCGACACCTTCCGTGAAGTACGTAAAGAAGCCGAGCTTTACTCTTGGTGGTCTAACCGAGGACAAGCGCGTGCCAAAAATGTGGGTTGGCGTATCGACTACCATGCATGTTCACCAGACTGGAAAGAACGTACAGTCAATGCTTGGATATTTAAAGATGAATGGTTTAGCGACCACGCCCCTGTCATTATTGATTATAAAATTTAAGCTTCCAACAATTAATTGAGTGAACGATTGTTTACTCAATTAGAGCTTATTTCTCACATTACATGACGAATTTGTGGATTTATCTCATAACTTGAACATAGCATTATGGTCGCACGGCAAAGGGACATGTCAGGATGACATAAAAGGATTGGACGCCGAAGGAAGTATAAAAACAAACTAAATGATTTAGCTTGTTTTCAAGGATGTGACAATGGACGTTGGATTGAGACCCGCATGATCAGGATGATTAAATGCGGGTTTTCTCTTATCTAGTCCCCACATCTATAGACTCAAACATCCCCCAAATAAAACAGCTAAAAATTCGATCTGCACAGCATTTTCTTATTCTCGCTTTCTTTCTACTTTTGACTGTGCAACCTTAAGCTGAATTTTCTTGTTATTGCATCGCTTTCTTTTCTGATTCGTTTTGTTCTGTAGGCTATTCTAAAAGACCAAAATGTCGTTTTGATGACAATACCTAATATTTACAGCATGCGACTTTTACAGCAAAACATTTATTTCTCAATCCACATCACGATCGGGCTTTGAGCATTGATGAATTAGCCTGTAGGATAATGCTGAATTGTATTTTTTATCATATTGTTTTGAATAATTGAGGACACCTGTTCATGCTTAAAATTTATGGCATCAAAAACTGTAATACCATGAAAAAAGCTTTCGACTTGCTCAACGAATTAGGCCTGACCTACGAATTTCATGACTATAAAAAACAAGCGATTGATGCTGAAACCGTAAAAAAATGGCTCGATGCCAAAGGTGCTGATGTGATTCTCAACAAAAAAGGCACCACATGGAAAAGACTCAGTGAAGAAGAGCAACAGACAGCCTTAGCCAGTGAAGAAAATTTGATTCAGTGCTTAACAGCGCATAGCAGCATGATTAAACGCCCAGTACTGGATACAGGTAGCGACTTATTGGTTGGCTATGATGAAAACGCTTACCGTGCATTGAAATAAATGTTTTCATCACACTCATGCACTGCCCTTGTTCAATTTTGACTGAGCAAGCAGTCATAAAAAAAGCCTGACATCGTCAGGCTTTTTGTTGGAATCACGTCAAATTAGTTGGCGCGGATCCATGTTTGGTTACGACCTAAAGCAGCAACACCAATAAAGCCGCGAAGCTCTAATTTTTTGCCGCCATCAGCCAATTGACCTTTTAACTTGTAAGTTTTACCTGATTGAGGATCCAAAATTGAACCGCTCTCATAGCTTGTACCACCAACATTTTTAAGACCGGTCACAATACGCAAGCCTTTTAATGATTTGTTGTGATATGGGCCTTCACATTTTTTACATGCATTCTCTTCACCTGGTGTCAAAACTGACTGAATGCTCGCTGAAAGCGTACCATTTTTTTGCTCAGTGAATTTTACAATCGCTTTTGGCTGCTTGGTTTTATCATCAATGGTTTTCCAAGTTGTACCATTTAGCGGGTCTGCAGCATTTGCAAATGCGGCTAAACTCATCAATCCTAATGCTAGTGCAATTTTTTTCATTTTTGTTTATTTCCCTGGTCTGATATAGACGACATTAGTATCCAAAAGTCACAACAATTTATCAATTTTTGTATGTGACCGTTTAGTGTAACCTTGTAATTTGTGTTGGTAAATATGCTCACACGATTCCTAAAATAGAAAAAGATGGAAAGACAATGAAGATATCGCCACTGACGAAACAACTGATTACAGAAAGCATTTTAAAAACCACAATCCGTGGGCCGAGCCAGTTCAATTTACCGCCCAATACTTTACGTTTTGCTTTGGAACAAATGTGTCGTGCATTTCCCCAAAACCCGGATGTACAAATTCGCCCGATTCGCTTAGCCGGCTTAAAAGCCGAAGAAATCAAACCGCAACAGGCATCGACCCAATTAATTTTTCATATTCATGGGGGCGCATTTTTCTTGGGTTCGATGAACACACATCGGGCGTTTCTGACTCAAGTTACCGCACGCACGCAAATGCAAGTGTTACATTTGGATTATCCTTTATCCCCAGAAGCACAGTTTCCTGAAGCACTCGATGCCCTTTTTGATGTGTATGCGGTGTTATTAGATCAAGGGATTCAAGCCAAAGATATTATTTTGTCAGGCGACTCTTGTGGTGCAAACTTGGCGCTTGCCTTAGCCCTTAAAATTCAACAGGACCAACTTCCACAAGTCAGTGGTTTGGTGTTAATGTCACCGTTTTTAGACTTGACGCTGAGCAGTGAATCCCTACGCTATAACCGTAAGCATGATGCGCTGTTAAGCATAGAAGCCCTCGAAACAGGTATTAATTATTATGTACCCCGCTCGGTCGATCGAGCTGATCCATTGGTCTCGCCTTTTTTTGCAGAGCTCAAAGGACTACCTCCGATTCATATTCAAGTGGGTTCTAAAGAAATTTTATTGGATGATGCGCAGCGTTTTAAAGTCAAAGCAGAAGAAGCCGGCCTAGATGTCGAATTCAAGTTATACACTGGCATGTGGCATAACTTCCAAATGTTTAGCCCATGGTTTGAAGAAGGACAGCGTGCGCTGAGTGATTTAGCCGATTTTGCACACCGACTAGATCAGGACTAATCCCTGAAAACTAATTCCTTAAGAACAGATCAAAGTCACCATAAAAAAAGGTCAGCAGATGCTGACCTAAGAGGGAAATGTCAATCTATTAAATGGCTTGAATTTGAGTCTGAGCTGTCGCCATTGCCTGTGCTTTCATATCTGGTCCCATATTGACACCTTCGGCACGAATCACATCAATATCGCTGACACCTGTAAAATTAAACACGGCTTTTAATAAACCTTCTTGATAATCTACAGGGCTGTTATCGCCATACACACCGCCACGACTGCTGGCAATATAGACTTTTTTGTCACCTGCCAAGCCCACTGGACCTTGTTCTGTATATTTAAAGGTACGACCTGCAACACTGATACGGTCAATCCACGCTTTCAAAGTTGATGGCAAACCGAAGTTATACATAGCAGCACCGACCACAACCACATCGGCATCTAAATATTGTTGTAACAACTGCTCGCCTAAAGCCGATTGTTCTGCATTTTGACCCATCAAAATTTCACTGCTGAGATGTGGAATCTGCTGTACTGCTAAATCGAGACGTTGAACCTGTGCAGCATCACCATGTTTTTGCTGTAACTGTTGTACAATTTCAGCGCTGAGTTGACGTGAAACTGAAGCGTCGCCCATGATGCTTGAATCAATATGCAGAATTTTCATGACTAAAACCTAAAGCTGTTGTTATTAACTTGAGCCTAGTGTAATCACTTTTCATAAATAGAATAATCCCGATCCTTATGACACTATGTTTTATTTTTAGAACAATCATTTTGAACTCGCAAAAAATTTAAAATTACTGAGCGGTTCTTGACCGTTATCAAGTGTAAATTTTCATGCTAATGTAAGCCTATAAAATGATATCTATATAAACTTTAAGAAAAAAACTGATAACTCGAACAGGGCAATGACACAGGATGACGGTGAAATCAAGCATACGTGACATGATCCTCCGCAATAGAATCGCCCAGTATTTACTGGAAGATGAAGTGGTGATGAATTGGAGTATCCTGAAAAAGTGTATGCTCATTCTGATGCTTGGCTCAGCCATTCATCTGCTTTGGATTATTTGGAAATTTTATGTTTATGTCACGCCAGAACTTTGGCAGTGGGTTAACCTTGATCTCATCCACTCTCAATTGTGGACCAACATCGTCTTTTTTTGCTTAATGGTCCTGCTGATTTGGCCTTGCTATGCTGGAAAAGATAATCCCAAGATTCAGCTAATTTTGCCTTATCTTTCGGTCGGCTTATTCGTCATTTCTTTATGTCGTGATGGTTATTTAATTGGCGTCATGAGTCCAGCCACCATGATCTCCTACGTGAGCCTTGTGACCGTTGGATTGGTGCTATTTACACGAAAAATCGTCTATAGCATGCTGATCCCAGCCACGATTTTTTTATCCATTTGTATGTATTTAAGCATCCGCGGCATTATCCCCTATGCCCCGATTTTTCAACCTCATGCCTATGGCTATCAAAATAGTTTTTGGCTCTTCTCAATGATCTTTTTCATTGTTCCTATTTTATTAACCTGTTTGGCTTTATTTGAAATCTTACTCAGCCAATGGCGTCATCGAGAGCATTTGATTCAAAAACTTAGTCAAGTCGACCCACTGACCAATTTATTTAATCGACGCAGTATCAATCAGTGTTTGGAACAGCTCGATAATGCTAAAACAGCTACATATGCACTGGTCTTATTGGACTTAGACCATTTCAAACGTATCAATGATAAATTCGGACACGATAAAGGCGATGAAACCCTGATTCTCGTCAGCCAAGTATTAAACCAACATTTACGCGGTAGTGATGTGGTTGGGCGTTTTGGCGGCGAAGAGTTTATTTTGGTGTTAAAAAACTCTAACTTAGAACAAGCGATATTCATTGCAGAGCGCTGTCGAAAAGCCATTGAGCAGCTTGAAATTTGGGGGCATGAAGGTCAGTCAATTCATGTGACAGCCAGTTTTGGCATTGCGATTTCTACGCCAGAATTGGTACCGCAACAATTGCTGACCCATGCAGATCAAGCGCTATACGCAGCTAAAGCTGGCGGCCGCAACATGGTGATGGCCTACACCGAACAACAAAGCTTTAGCCATTTGGTTTAAAACTTTTATATAGGTAAGACGCGACATTAAACTTTTACCGTGGATACTGTTCCATACGACGGACTGGCTGTTCCAGTTGAGCAGCCGCGATCCATGCCACCACAGAAGGATGCTGCAAAATCTTTTGCATATAACGCTGTGTGTTGTCACTCACAGGTAACTGAAAGGTCTGTAAACGTGTTACCACGGGTGCAAAAAAAGCATCGGCAATAGTAAATTCACCGCATAGAAAGCCATCCACCGCAGGACGACTCGACCAAATCTGCTCGATTCGCGCTACTTCAGCACGTAATTCAGCATGTTCAGACCATAATCTCTGACCATGCCGACCATAATCCGCCTGCAGATTCATACTGCATAAGCTACGCAATTGCATAAAACTACTGTGCATTTCCGCGCAAATACTCCGTGCCCATGCACGTTGTGTAGCAGCTTTTGGCCACAACGGGAGTTCTTGAAACTGCTCTGCCAAATATTCACAAATCGCCAATGAGTCCCAAATCATCACACCGTCATGTTGCAGTAGGGGCACCTTGCCATTGGCATGTAGGGCTAACATTTGCTGCTTGAACGCTCCGCCATCTGCTTCTTCAGAAAAAGGAATCAAGATCTCTTGAAAGGGTAAATTAAACGCATGTAACACCAACCACGGTCGCATAGACCACGTCGAATAGTTTTTATTGGCAATATATAATTGCATCATTTTTATTCTCCACGCGATTTAAATTTTTCCAATTGCGCTAGCAATTCTTTCTCGCTAAAAGCACCCGTCAAGCGCAGTCCACGTATCTCTTGATGCGCTGTATCTAAAAATAAATAGGTCGGTGGCCCTAAAATATCCCATTGATTGAGCAGTACTTGATGGGTTGCATCATACTGACTCAAATCCAACTTAATTAAGTAATACGGTGCCAAAGCCTGTTGCACTACTGTCGATTTTAAAACTTTATGTTCAATCGGCTGGCAGGCCACACACCAATCGGCATAGACATCAATAATTGCGGATTGACCTTGAGGAATTTCACTTAATAAACGTTGAAACTCTTCCGCTGTATGTGCCACATGCCAAGCACTTTGTTGTTGATTTTCTTCGACTAAAAAACGTTGGCTATGTTGATATTGACTGTACACAATATAAGGTACGGCGGCACAGAACACCAAGATATACAGCCATTTGAGCTGAGTACTGCGCCATAAAATGCGCCAAAGCACATAAGCGCTAAACACCAGACCCAGAGCAAGGGATAACCACTGTAACCAAGCTTCACTGATCAATGGTCGAATAAAATACAAAGCCAATGCCAACATAATGAAAGCAAAGAGCACCTTGATTTGATTCATCCACAAACCCGCTTTAGGCAATACCCGTGAGCCAAGGACACTGGCCAACAATAGCGGGGTCCCCATGCCAAAGCCGAGGGTGAATAACAATAACGCACCTTGCCACTGACTTTGGGTTTGGGAAATAAATAATAATGCGCCTGCCAACGGTGCTGTCATACAAGGACCGACCAGTAATGCTGAAATCATCCCCATGACCCCAGCGCCAACGAGACTACCGCCCTTTTGCATCGACTGAGCTTGGTCTAAGCGATTGACCCAACTGCGTGGCAATTTCAGTTCAAATAAACCAAATAAATTCAGGGCAAAAACCACAAAGAGTACGCTAAAGGCAATTAAGGTCGAGGGTTGTTGCAACCAACGCTGGAAATTCAAACCTGCAGACGACGCCACCAAGCCGAGAATGGCATACACCATCGCCATACTGGTGACAAAAGTCAGTGCAATCATCCATGCTTTTAAACCTCGGCTGTCGCGGACAATCAGTGAGGTTAAAATCGGCAGCATTGGCAATGAACAAGGGGTAAAAGCCAGCAAAAAACCCAGGCCAAAAAACAGCAAAAGTCCATAAAATATAGAGCTTTGCGCTAATTTTTCAGACCACATTTGGTCGCTTGCGGTATAGCGTTCAGAAGCCAGTGCAGCATTATCTGCCCTCTGCTGATCTAAACGATTCGCCGTAGGCTGTTCAGCATTATTTTCTGCTGCAAAGTCGAGTAAACGTTTGCTTGGAGTGGCTAGATTTTGCTGTGTGACCAAACCAGAAGCATCCGTTTCAAAGCTGATGCTCTGTGGTGGATAACACACCCGATCCTTGGCACAGCCTTGCCAACTGACTTGATAAGTCTGCAGTTTTTGAGTTGGAATTTTAAAACTCAACTGTTGGTAATACACCTGCGTATGACCATAGTTATCGTCTTTTAAATCCTCAGCAGCAGGCAAATCCAAAGCCAAAACTTGATTGCCCTGCTTCACCTCTATTTTGTGCTGATACAGATAATAATGCGCTGGAATATCCCAACTCAGCTCCGCCTGATCTGCACGATCGGAGACGACCGAGAAAGGAAAAGCATCTTCAGCTGAAAGTAATGCATCCTGAGCAGAGACGCCCATACTGAACGACAGCACAGCCGCTGCCGCAACATAAGTCCATTGTTTCATTCAGCTGAATTCATCCTCAGTCTGTATTTTTACGTTTTAAAATTTAGGTTTTTTTAGAACAGGTAAGATACGCCCAAACCTGACTGATAATTTTTATGACCGCCAGTGAGTTCTAGACCGACACTCGCATCCAACTGCATACGATCCGAAACGGCATACGTTAGACCGGAAGCCAAAGAAACTTCCTGATCCGTACTCTCTGCTTTGCGATAAACCAGCTCAGAAAAACCCGATAAATTACCCGCAATGTGATATTCCATTCCCGGAATGGCACTCACAGCCCAATCACCATCTTGAACTTCATAACGCATGGTCATTGAAGTCCCAATTGTATCGCTATAATCATAAGCCACAGCGGAAGTCAGACTATAAATATCGTCCTCAGCACTAAAACCTTCATTGCCTGTTGCAATAATCGCTTCAGCAAGAATAGCCATCGACAATTTCTCATCATTCAAATCAATGGCTTTTTTCAGACCAATGCTGACATCACCCAAACCATCGTCTTCAACTGAGCGACCCGCAACTTTGGTTTTAGACCATGCCGGACCTTGCCAACCCAATTGCAATTCCAAATCTTTTGCCAAACCAGTACGGAACAACATGTCTGCATTTAAAGTGGTGTTTTTTACTTTTTCACCATTTTCATCACGACTTTCACTATAGCTCGCTGCTGGCAAACTTTGTTCCCATGCCAAACGACCAACAGGGGTAATGCCTGTACCCATACCCGCGCCCGGACGATCAAATGAAAAATCTGCCGCAAATGCAGACAGGCTCAAACTGGATAATGTTGCAATGCTTAAAACTTTAAATACAGTCATGTTTTTACTCACAATTATGCTAATTCTTTGGTCATTTTTGCGCCATGGCTACGCAAAAGCTCCAAGGTTTGTTTTTCTTCTTCCAATGCTTCTGACCAATTTACCGCATCAAAATCACAGTCAAAAAATAATTCACTAATCGACGATAAAATGGTTAAACCATCGCTATCAATCATATTTGGATTCACTTTTTCATCCAATAAACGCTGTACCGCAGGGACACATGCTGCACTCGCAGCATCCCATAATGGACCATAAATTTCTTCAGCATCCCATAAATGCACATTGGCTTTGGCTTGAATCAGCGCTTCCAAGATTTGCATATGTACATCTAAATGTTGTGTTTTCTGTTCTGCTGTTAAAGGTTGGCCTGCTTCATACGCTTCGCAAACCATTTCCCACCATTTAAACAAACCATCAGACCATACAGAAACCGCAGGTCCTTTCTCAAAGTCGATAAAATTTGGATTAAGACCATCTGCCAACAGGCGTTGCACCTGTGCAAGATCTTGTTCTTCTAACGCTTGCACAAAAAGCTGTTGTTGCGCTGTTAACATCTGGAAAGCTCACTTCAATTTATTTTGATCTATTATGCCGAATAAAGCTGCGTTTGTTTGAATTTCATGTAAAACAAAATACAAAACACACAAAAAAAGCCCCGCAGGGCTTTTTTTAAATTTTGAGACTTATTCGTCGTCTACGATATCATCCGCTTCAGCAAAAGCAGGTTGCGTACTGCGTGGGTTCTCTTTCTTTTCGAACACATGTTCAAGACTACGTTTAAGTCGATCAATTGCACCGTGAATAGCTGTATCTACATTATGACCACGATGGTTGACCACGACAGGCTTCAAACCTGCTGGACGCGCTTCAATCATACATTTGATGTCGTCGCTGCCGCCCTTGTCCCCATTTTCATCACTTAAATGCACCGAAAAGTGGGTAATGCGTTCACTATGGCGCTGAAATTCTTCATTAAGTTCTGCACGAACGTATGTAATTAGTCGATCACTGTTTATAATGTTTTTATCTGTACGGATTTCAATGTTCATAATATCATCCTCATATCTATCTGTATTAGCTATAAAAATTTGTGCAAAACTTATTATCTTGGCACGTTACATTTGCTGTAAATGTTACAGCAATGACCATCTTCAACTTTGTATGGAACGTCGTCCTCCACATTGAATGATGAACACTTTAGAGTCTGCAGATCCGTGTCCTTATACTTCGAATATCGGTCTTAAGTTAGAATTTTGCAAGTGCTATTTTGATATTTTTTTAATATCCATAAAAAAAGTAAGACTTTATTGTAGATTTGCATTGTTTTAATTGATTTGGGTCATATTTTTGTGCATTTCCTCGACGCCCACCTTCTATTTGCACAATTCCATTCAAACTCAAAATCTCGCTTTTACCGTCATCGATCATTCACAGCGTATTTCCCCTTCAAATTACAAAACAATTTTGCCGTTGAGTAAAATTTGGCTTTATTTTTGCTTAATAATCTGTATGCTTTCAGTGCTTCTCGGGGGAGATATTTTTTAATGAAACTTACACAAATCGTTGCATCATGTGCATTAGCATCTGCTGCTGCTTTCACTCAAGCTTCACCTATCGTATGGCAAGATTTCAGCTTAACTGGCCTATATGGTGAAAATTATGTTGTGCCTTTTGATGGTGACAACAATGAACAGAAAACGATCACAGCTGAATATGCCGCTAAACTGAAATATTCAGATATATTCTTCTTCGTTGACCAAGCTTGGGACAAAGATGATGAAGCATCGACTTACCTTGAGCTTGCACCGCGCCTTAGCTTAGGCGAAGTTTCTGGTAAAGACCTTTCTATGGGGCCGATCAAAGACGTTCTGATTGCAACGACTTGGGAACATAATGCCGGCTACGACAAAAATTCTGAGTTTAATAACTTCTTGTATGGTATTGGCTTTGCTTTAGACATTCCATATACACAGTATGCAAACATCAACTTCTATAAAGCCGATAATGATTCTAAATCAGCCGGTACTAAAGATGATTATCAAATGACGATCACTTATTCTGTGCCATTTAAAATTGGCTCTGAAGATTTTCTAGTAGATGCTTTCCTTGACTGGTCAACAGCTGAAAAAGGGGCGCAAGCTAGTGAATTAAACTGGACAAGCCAATATAAATGGAATATAGGTAAGCATATCTCTCCTAAGACTAAGCTCTACGTAGGTGTTGAACACTCGGTTTGGAACAACAAATATGGCCTGAAAGGTCAGGACCAAAACGATGTCAGCGCTTTGGTGAAATACCACTTCTAAGTTCGACTCAGAACGCGATGAAGAAAAAAGCAAGGTTCATCACCTTGCTTTTTTTATGCCTAAGTTTTTAAATTGACTTTATTTTTATCAGAAATTTGCGCATGTCTTTTCTCATTCGACCTGCAACTCCACAAGACTTAGCAGCCATTCTCGCAATCTATAATCATGAAGTTCTCAACGGCTTTGCGACATGGAATGATCAAGCTTACACTCTTGACTCTTTTCAACAGAAATTGCTGGATTTCCAAAAGCAAAATTTTCCTTTTGTGGTGATTGAAGATCAGGATCAACAGCAAATCGCCGGTTATGCTGACTATGGTTCTTTCCGTCATTTTGCTGGCTATCGACATACTGTTGAGCATTCTGTCTATATTGACCCAAACTATGCTCGACTAGGTCTCGGTCAGCAATTATTAGAGCACCTAATTCAGCATGCCAAAAGCCAAAATATGCATGTCATGATTGCAGGCATTGATCACGGCAATAGCGCCTCGATTGCCCTGCACAAAAAATTAGGCTTTAAGCAAACAGGTTATATGCCTGAAGTGGGACAAAAGTTTGGTGAATGGCGTGATCTGGTCCTGATGCAACTTCAGTTATAACCCGTGTTGAGCTGTGTTTATGGTAATTTATCCAAACGAATACCATCTTGAATTACACTCAGCACCGATAAGTTATGACGCACCGCATCACGATAAAGGTCTTGTAACTGTAAAAAAAGTAGTTTTAATTCGGCCAATTGAAGCTCTTGCTCAGGTGCGGTTTCTGCAATCGTGACCAAATAACGTTTTTTGATTTCATCCACGCTTAACTGTTGTAATGCCTGATGGATTTCTGCAACGCGAACTACAGTATTGTAATGCACTGCAAGGCTCAGTCCCGGTCGTCGCTCTGACAAAGGATGTTCTGCCTGAATGGCATAACTCAGTGCCGCAACTGAATCACTGTTCACGCTTAATAATGGATTCAACTCTTGCCACGCTTCCCCTAAAAAAAAGGAGTGTTGTACAAAAGGTGAATCCAAGACATCTTGAGGGGTTTCTGCTTCTAAAATCAGAGTTTCCAAATCATTCGGTGGGATCAAATATAATATCGCGTCCATATTCTTATCTTCTTGTTATGTATTTAGTTAAGATTAACTTTTATTGAGCAATAATTATACAATTTTTTGTATATCAGCTGACTTATTCAATTCATGTATAGCCCAATCTATTCCGACTGAAATCATAAGTAACTCACTATTACTATGCTTACCGCCAATTCAATTAGACCACCTGCTATCAAAAAACAAATGCATGTCTAAAGTTTAAAAGCGAATTATTTCAAAGTATGAATTTTATGCGCTAAAATTTAAAATTATCAAAATTAATCAGGGGGATAAATGGCAAAATTCTTAAATACCAGTGGCACTAACTTCTTTCTTGAAGAGTTAATCAAAAATGCCAAAGAGCGTTTGATTTTAATCAGCCCCTATTTACGTTTAAATGACCGTATTAAGGAGCTTCTTGAAGATAAAGACCGTATGAAAATTGATATTCGTATTGTCTACGGTAAGAGTGACTTACATCCAGATGAAATAAAATGGATGCAAAAACTGGATTATGTCCGCGTGAGCTTTTGTAAAAATTTGCATGCAAAGTGCTATTTAAATGAAGGTGAATGCATTATTTCAAGTTTAAATCTTTATGAATTTAGCCAAGTAAATAACAATGAAATGGGGATTTTAGTTCGTAAATACGAAGATGATGAAGTCTTTAAAGATGCCTATGAAGAAGCCCAACGTATTATTCGCATCAGTGATGAAGTACGCATTACTTTAGATGAGGTGAAAGCAGAAAAACCTACTATTGAAAAAAATGAAGAAGAATCACTTTTACAATCTAAATTAACCAGTTCAAAACTCGCCGCAAAGCACAAATTAAAACCCCCTGAATTATTAGAACTATTGGTGAGTAAAGGGTTACTTGAAGAAAAAGCAGAAGGTAAGCATACGCTTACAGATTCAGGTAAATTCATTGGAGGAGAATTCAAGCCCAATCAATATGGTGGCTATTTTCTTTGGCCTGAAAACATTGAACTTTAATCCACATAAAAATTTCCTCCCTTTAAGCATTACAGCCGTGAGTAAAATACCTACCCCCTCTCTTGCCCCAAAATATGGAGCAAAAGAGGGTATTAAACAACCTAAATCGCCACCAGTTCCCGAATACCTTTTTCGGGCATTTCACTACCGACACCTTGTGCAATCACTTGCCCCCGCGCCATCACGGTATATTCATCTGCCAGTTCTTCTGCAAAATCATAAAACTGTTCAACCAAAACAATCGCCATTTCTCCGCCATCAGCTAACTGACGAATCACACGACCAATGTCTTTAATAATCGAGGGCTGAATGCCTTCAGTCGGTTCATCTAAAATCAATACCCGCGGTTCGGAAGCGAGCGCACGGGCAATCGCCAATTGTTGCTGCTGACCACCAGATAAATCTCCACCTCGACGATGTTTCATTTCATCCAATACGGGGAAAATCTCATAGAGATGTTCTGGCACTTTTCGGGTTTTAGCGCCTTTAAATTTTGCCATCCCAATCAAAATATTTTCTTCAACGGTCAAGGTTGAAAAAATGTCCCGTCCTTGCGGTACATAAGCCAAGCCTTCACGTACACGTTGCTCTGGACTCAGTTTAGAAATGTCTTTGCCATCCAGTAAGATCTGCCCAGACTTGATCGGTAAAATGCCCATTAAACATTTTAAGAGGGTGGTTTTACCCACACCATTTCGCCCGAGCACCACTGAACATGCCCCCACGGGAGCGGCAAATGTCACATCTCTTAAAATATGACTGCCACCATAAAACTGATTGACGTCTTTGACTTCTAACATGGTCTGCTCCTTAACGTCCGAGATATTTTTCAATGACATCTTCATTGGCTTGGACTTCGGCCAATGTACCCTCTGCCAAAATCGCACCTTGCGCCAACACGGTGACTTTTTCACTGATGGTGTCAATAAAGCTCATGTCATGTTCAACCACGATAAGGGTATGGTTCTTTTTCAACTCTAAACATAGCTCTGCGGTACGCTCTGTTTCAGCATCGGTCATCCCTGCTACGGGTTCATCTAGCAGAATCAACTTTGGACGCTGCATCAGTAGCATGCCTATTTCTAACCACTGCTTTTGACCATGTGACAACAGCCCTGCCGGTTTATGGATTAATTCTTCTAAGCGGATTTGTGCTAAAGATTCGTCCAAGGCATTTTGCGCATCTGGATCGAGTTTGCTGAAGAAACTCTTTTTCACCCGTTTATCTTTCGGTGCTGCCAATAACAGGTTTTCCATCACAGTAAAATTTTCAAATACAGTAGGCTTTTGAAACTTACGACCGATCCCAGCTTCTGCAATTTGCTCTGTACTCATTTTTGCCAAATCATAGGTTTGCCCAAAAAAAGCCGAACCTTCTGTCGGACGAGTTTTCCCTGTAATCACATCCATCAGCGTGGTTTTGCCTGCACCATTGGGACCAATGATGCAGCGCAGCTCACCTTCTTTGATATATAACGACAAATCATTTAATGCACGGAAAGAATCAAACCAGACACTGACTTTTTCTAAATACAAGGCAATGCCGTGACTGAAATCCGCACCCTGCTCCTTTGGTCGTCCATAACCTTCAGCAGCATGACCGCCATGCGGTTGAACCCATTGATCATTCATTCGCTGCGCTCCTTTTTAAACCGCTCTAATAACCCAATCACACCTTTTGGCAGGAATATCGTTACCACAATAAACAGCGCACCTAAAATCAATAGCCATGCCTCTGGATAAGCCACCGTGAAATAGGTCTTCACCCCATTGATTAAACCTGCACCCAGTATCGGGCCAATCAGCGTACCGCGACCACCTGCAGCCACCCACACCGCCATTTCAATCGAATTGACAGGGTTCATTTCACTCGGGTTAATAATGCCTACTTGGGGGACATACAGAGCGCCTGCAATCCCTGCAATCACTGCGGACAAAACCCATGCAGAGAGCTTGTACCATAAGGTACGGTAACCTAAATATTGCAAACGGTTTTCACTGTCACGAATTGCACCAAGGACGCGCCCATAGGGTTTATTCATCAGGTGACGTAAACCGACAAAACAGATAAGCAAAGTCAGTGCCGTGAGGAAACACAAGGTTGCACGCATTGGTGCAGAGGTAATATCCATACCTAAGATGGTTTTAAAACCGGTAAAGCCGTTGTTACCGCCAAAGCCTGTTTCATTGCGGAAAAACAGTAGCGCCGCAGCAAAGGTCATGGCTTGGGTAATAATTGAAAAATACACGCCTTTAATTTTTGAGCGGAAGGCAAAGAAGCCAAAAATGAAGGCAATCAGTCCTGGGACCAAAACCACCAAAGCCAATGCCCACACGATATGTTCAGTACCCATCCAGTACCACGGTAGCTCGGTCCAACTCAAAAAGCGCATAAAGTCGGGTAAGCCATCGCCTGCCGCTTCACGCATGAGATACATACCGAAGGCATAGCCGCCCAAGGCAAAGTACAGACCATGCCCTAAGCTTAAAATGCCGGCATAGCCCCAAACCAAATCTAAGGCCAATGCCACCAAGGCGAGACACATAATCTTGCCAATGAGCGTGACCCAATACGCTGATAAATGCAGTGCTGAATCGGCGGGTAATACATGTAACCAAGGTAAAATCAGTAAAATGGCAAAGCACACGGCAATCGCCATACCGCTATAGGGTTTATCCGATAATAACGAAGTGATTTTCATGCGCTTACTCCACAAAACGGCCTTTGATGGCAAACAAACCTTGTGGACGTTTTTGAATAAACAAAATCACAAGAACCAGTAGAATAATTTTCGCTAAGACTGCACCCATGCCGATTTCCAGCACTGTGCCACTGACACCTAGACCTAAAGCCGCCAATACTGCGCCCCATACTTGGCCAACACCGCCAACCACAACCACCAAGAACGCATCGATAATATAGTTTTGTCCTAGGTCAGGACCGACATTGCCGACTTGTGCTAAGGCACAGCCTGCCAGACCTGCAAGCCCCGAACCTAAACCAAAAGCCATCATGTCAATGCGGCTAGAACGGATACCTACGGCCTGTGCCATTTGACGGTTTTGCGTCACGGCACGAACAAATAAACCAAAACGGGTTTTATTCAGTAAATAAACCAGCAACAACAGTACCGCAACGGTAAAGCCAATAATGGCAATGCGGTTATAAGGCAGCATCAGGCTCGGTGTCACAGCGACCCCTCCTGACAGCCAAGAAATATTTGACACCTCAACGTTCTGCGCACCAAAAACCATGCGCACCACTTGCATTAAAATTAAGCTCACACCAAAGGTGGCTAATAGAGTTTCCAATTGACGGCCATACAAGGGACGAATAACAGTACGTTCAATCAACATGCCGATCAAAGCACTTACAATAAATGCAGCAGGAATCGCGGCAATCAAGTACCAGTCGACATAGCTACTGAGATAACTCCTAAACAGGCTTTGCACCACATAAGTGGTATAGGCCCCGATCATGATCAGTTCACCATGCGCCATGTTAATCACGCCTAGCAGACCATACGTAATGGCTAAGCCCAACGCCGCCAGTAGTAAAATACTGGCCGTGCTGAGACCTGAAAAGACATGTCCAGTCCATTCACTGGCCTGAATACGAGTTTTAATATTGCTCTTGGCTTCTGTCAGTGCGGCTTTTAACTCAGGATGCAGGTTGGCTTGTTGTAATTCCTGTTCCACCATCGCCAACACATCGGGACGGTTAGAATCTTGCAGCACTTTGGCCGCCTGTATTTTTTGTAAAACATCAGGGTTTTGATAATCCAAGCGTGCTTTGAGCTGCGCTAAACGGGCTTTAACTTTGTTATTTTTTTCATTTAAATACAATTGATTAATATTTTTAACATCCAACTCAGCCAAGTTATTTTCTAAAATATCAATTGCATCCAAACGTTGGTTTAAATCATCCGATTGCAGCTTTTCTTTCGCTTGCGCAAACGTTAAGGCTTTACGAAGGGTATTCACCAAGGTGACTTGAGATAAATCGGCAGGCCAATCCGTCACGGTTTGCAAATCAGGATAGCTCAATAATTTTTCGTCAGTTTCTAAAATATAGGTTTGACCGCTTTGACCACTATATAACTGGTCTTTTTCGACCAATGCGGCCAACTGATCTAAGGATTCAATATCGCCCGGCCATTGATTCAGTAAACTGCGGCGCTCGGTAAAACTACCGCGAACAAATTGCTGAATGGCGTCACCTTGCTGCACAGATTGCACCGTAGGCACGACATTCGCTGCAGTTTCTGCATGCACGATTTGCAGACAGAATAATTGGCTCAGGAATAGAAAAAGGATCGGGAAATTGCGTAATTTTTTCATCTTATAAGCATCCCTATTGAGTAATAGAACAACCCCATCTAGGGATCACATCAAAACATGCCCACTACACAATGGCAGTAGGCATTTGGATTGAATTATTTCGGGATGTACGGGCTCCATGGCTCTGCAGCAATGGTTTTTGCGGTTTTGTGCACCACATCAAACTGACCATCGGCACGGATCTGACCAATCATGACTGGTTTATGCAAATGATGGTTCGACGCATCCATTTGCAAGGTATAGCCCGATGGCGCTTTAAATTCTTGGCCGGCCATAGCTTCACGCACTTTATCGACATCTGTGCTTCCTGCTTTTTCTACCGCTTGTTTCCACATATTGATGCCGACATAGGTAGCCTCCATCGGGTCATTGGTCACAAATTTATCGGCATTTGGCAGTTTGTATTCCACGGCATACTGCTTCATTTTATTGGTGAATTCAGTATTCACTGGATTTTTCACCGACATGAAGTAGTTCCACGACGCCAAGTGTCCTACCAGCGGCTTGGTATCGATACCGCGTAATTCCTCTTCACCCACAGAGAACGCCATCACTGGAATATCCGCAGCTTTGATGCCTTGGTTGCCCAATTCACGATAGAACGGCACATTTGAATCGCCGTTAATGGTCGAGATCACAGCAGTCTTTTTCCCTGCCGCAAACTTCTTCACATTGCCCACAATGGTTTGATAGTTGCTATGACCAAATGGGGTATATTCTTCCATGATGTCTGCATCGGCAATGCCTTTCGACTTCAAAAATGCACGTAAGATTTTGTTGGTGGTACGTGGGTAAACATAGTCTGTGCCCAATAGTACAAAGCGTTCTGCCTTACCACCCTCTTCACTCATCAGATATTCAACAGCAGGAATCGCTTGCTGATTCGGTGCTGCACCTGTGTAGAAAATATTTTTAGACTGTTCCTGACCTTCATACTGAACAGGGTAGAACAATAAGCCATTTAATTCTTCAACCACGGGTAAAACCGACTTACGAGATACCGACGTCCAGCAACCAAAAATCACGGCTACTTTGTCTTGGGTAATCAACTGACGGGTTTTTTCCGCAAATAGTGGCCAGTCCGATGCCGGATCCACCACCACAGGTTCTAGTTTTTTGCCCAATACCCCGCCATTGGCATTAATTTCATTAATCGCCATCAAGGCCGTATCTTTTAGAGAAGTTTCTGAGATCGCCATCGTGCCTGACAGCGAATGTAAGATCCCGACTTTAATAGTATCGCCACTTGCTGCAGCGGCTTTTGGTTCTGATGTAGCGCTTTCTGTTTTTTCTTCTGCAGGTTTTGAACAGCCCGTTAAAGCAATCGCCCCAGTCATCGTTGCCGCTAAAATACTTTTAGCAAATACATTGCGTTGAAACATTATTCACACTCCCAACCTAAGCTTGTAATTCACATTTTTAAAATGCATTTGTTGTCTTTCATCACAACAGAGCAATTCAATAACTGTGCCAAGCCTTATTTTTTATTTTGATTGAGTGCTTTTATTTATTTTTAAATGTTATTTTTCACATAGTTACAATCATAAAATTTGCTTTTAATTTTTTATGGGTCGATTCAAAAATCGTAAAATCACCGCAAAGATGCATACAAACTTGTATCCAACATTTGACCTATAATTGAACAATTTTGCGACGTTTTTCAAAAAACACGGTGTTTTGGCACACAAATCATGCAGCTTTTCCTAAATTTGAAGCAAAAAAAAACCACTTGCGTGGTTTTTTCCTTGTTGCAATTTTAAACCGCTAAATCGGCCAAATTACCCTTCTGTTCCAACCAATATTTACGGTCTGAAGAGCGCTTCTTCGCCAATAATTTGTCGAGTAAACCTGAAGTAAACTGTACGTCATCCAAGTCCAGTTGCACTAAACGACGTGTATCGGGATCCATAGTCGTTTCACGCAGCTGACTCGCGTTCATCTCGCCCAATCCTTTAAATCGAGTGATTTGAGGATTTTTGGTTTTACATTTCTTTAAGATGCTTTCTAGTTCATCTTCATCCAAGGCATAGTGCACATCTTTATTGTCATCTATACGGAACAGCGGTGGCATCGCCACAAACAGATGCCCTTCCTCAACCAAAGTATGGAAATGTTTGACGAACAGTGCGCAAAGTAAAGTTGCAATGTGCAAACCATCCGAGTCGGCATCGGCCAAGATACAAATCTTGCCATAACGGAGTTCTGACAAGTCGTCACTGCCCGGATCAACGCCAATGGCAATCGCAATATCATGTACTTCTTGCGATGCCAAAACTTCGTCTGAAGACACTTCCCAAGTATTTAAAATCTTACCACGGATCGGCATGATCGCTTGGAAGTTCTTATCACGTGCTTGCTTGGCAGAACCACCTGCAGAATCCCCTTCCACAATAAACAGTTCTGATTCTTCGAGGGTATGACCTACACAGTCAGCCAATTTACCTGGTAAAGCTGGACCTGAAACGATCTTTTTACGTTCAACTTTTTTCGCAGCTTTTAAACGGCGACCGGCCTTGGCAATCACCATTTCAGCCAGTTGCATGGCAATATCGGAGTTTTGATTCAGCCACAGTGCAAAGGCATCTTTGGCAATATTTAACACCACACCAGAGGCTTCACGGCTTGAAAGTCGTTCTTTGGTCTGACCCGAAAATTGTGGCTCTTGGAATTTCAAAGACAGAATAAAGTTGACGCCATCCCACACATCTTCGGCAGACAGTTTCATATTCCGTGGCAATAAATTCCGTAATTCACAGAATTCACGAATCGCATCTGTCACACCCGAACGTAAACCGTTGACATGTGTACCGCCTTGCGCAGTTGGAATCAAATTGACATAACTTTCTTGAATCTGTTCGCCGCCTTCAACGTTCCAGCAAATGGCAAATTCAGCACTAGCACGTTCAGCTTCACCAGTCGCCACAAATGCAGGAACAGGAACGATGTCACGGTCTTGTAGCTCATCCATCAAATAGTCGACCAGACCATTTTCAAACTGCCATTCAATTTTTTCGTTATTGATTTGATCTACATAAATGATTTGTAGACCGGCTGCCAATACTGCTTTGGCTTTTAAATTATGTTTAAGTGCTTTTAAGGCAAATTTAGGCGAGTCAAAATATTTCGCTTCAGGCCAAAAATGCACGGTTGTTCCAGTCGCACGTTTGGCACATTTACCTTCTAAAACTTCCAGTGGCGCAACTGGCTCACCGTGTTCAAAGGCCATTTTATACAGGTTGCCATGACGTTGAACTTCCACCTCAACACGGTTGGACAATGCGTTGACGACAGAAATCCCCACACCATGCAGACCACCTGAAAATTGATAATTGTCTGTGCTGAATTTACCGCCGGCATGTAGTTTGGTCAGAATGATTTCAATCCCGCTTTGACCATACTCAGGATGGATGTCAACTGGCATCCCACGACCATTATCTTCAACTGACAATGAGCCATCTTTATACACTGTCACGGTAATTTTATTGGCATGTCCTGCAAGCGCTTCATCGACGGCGTTATCTATCACTTCCTGCGCCAAATGGTTTGGTCGTGTAGTGTCTGTATACATCCCCGGACGACGACGTACCGGATCTAGGCCAGATAAAACTTCAAGTGATTGAGCCGTATATTGCGTCACGTTGCAAAATTCCCTGCTTTTTTGGTTAAAACATTTCTTCAAGCGCTACAGTATATGCTTTTTTATTAAAATGCATATCTCTTGCGATCAGCCGCCATTTTCTTAAACAATTTAAACGTCAAATGATGTCGTAACTGCCCATTTTTTGTATGTTGGATCTAGCTTTTCAGCATTTGGATTGGATCATTTTATTTAGGCATATTTTTGACAGCATCGGACAAAAACTGCAAGAGCATCGGTATTTTTTCTGCAAAATCATCCATGCCATGTGTTCCTCCCACCTCCGTAATCAGCATAGCCATACCGGCTTGAGCCGCACTATAAAAACCAGTGGCATCTCGATAATCCAAGGTTTCATCGCCTTGTTGGAGCAAGACCAACAGTTGATCTGCGTTCTCAACCTTAGATACCGCCAAAGCCTGCATTTGATTGAGCTGTGCATCATCCAAGCACCACGTTTCAGTCACCTGATAGGGCAATGCCGTCTCGCCAAATAAATCACGAAATAATTGCCATGGATAGACCGCAGGATTGATGAGCACTGCAGGAATATGATGCCGTGCCATCAACTGCGTCGCATAAAAACCACCTAAACTGCTGCCCACCAAAACCACATCATCCAAACCTTCAATCAGCTCTGACATCTGCTGCATCACCTGTAGCGGTGGCATATTCAAATCTGGCAAATGCACATGCAGACCATTTAAGTCTGCGCAATAGCGCCGCAATATCTGTCCTTTCACTGAATTTGAGTTACTTTGAAAACCATGCAAATACACAATATTCATCATTTTGATTCCAAATTGATCTTTAAATTGCTTTAAAAGTGGCATATAAGTGCTAACTGCGTCACATTTTCTAAATTTGAATTTTTAGTAAAATTGTCAGACAAAAGGCATTCACCGACAGGTCTGTTATCGGTATTGTAAAAGCTGTTCGTGAGAATTTTATAAAATAAACAATGAAACTTCAGGCTATTCCAGTAATAAATACAATCGAGGAATAGCATTGAATGTAAGGATAGGAACATTATGCCTAGCTTAACACCATTGCATGAAACCTATTGTAAATGGGACCGCACGCCACCCAGTCAAGCAGATGTGCTGGAAGGTTTGGCACAACTCGTGACAATGCGTTTTAGTGATGTCGTGCATGACTTGATCAAAAACATTCAACGTGAAATTTTAATCAGTATTTTTGGAATGAGCGAACAAGGCTCGAAAGCCTTTCATAAGCAGCCAACCATTGCACGGATTTACGAATTTTCTTACAACACCTTTTTCAATTATGGCAATTATTTACTTGCACCAACGCTGCGTAGCATTATAGAAAAATTCCCACGCTTACACGACAAACCCCTCACCCCGTCTTTACATTTTTTAGTGGGCGCACTGAATGGGGTCTTAGGCGACTATTTACTGAAA
The DNA here is from genome assembly GCF_013419675.1 of Acinetobacter sp. YH12069. Classification (NCBI taxonomy): domain Bacteria; kingdom Pseudomonadati; phylum Pseudomonadota; class Gammaproteobacteria; order Moraxellales; family Moraxellaceae; genus Acinetobacter; species Acinetobacter sp. YH12069. The sequence continues at coordinate 96,914 of NZ_VOZS01000009.1, forward strand.
TATCACAACCCGATGGCCTTACCGATGGTGGTTTACGACCATTATGGTGCGGTACAAAAAGGCGAATTAAACGGTCGTATTACCCTGTTAATTCATGGGCTGTGCATGAATCATCTGTCATGGTCGACAGCCAAATATGGCGGCATTGGTGAAAAATTACTTTCTCAACGTGACCATAACACCATGCTGTATTTAAATTACAATACAGGTCGTCGTATCTCGACCAATGGTCGCAGCCTAGCCAATACATTAGAAGATTTGGTCCGTCGTAACCCGGGTATTACCAGTATCGACTTAATTGGTCATAGTATGGGGGGCTTAGTGTCCCGTAGTGCCATTTTTTATGGCAAACAAAATATGTACCAATGGATTCATCAAGTTGAAAATCTAGTCTGCTTGGGCTCACCACATCATGGTGCTGTGCTTGAACGTATCGGATTTCATTTGCAAGATCAATTGGGGCGTTTCCCCTTGGTCAAAATCGTAGGTCACGTGGTGAATATTCGCAGTAACGGCATTTTAGATTTGCGCTATGGCAGCGTGCGTGATGATGATTGGGAACATAATGATGTTCGCATTGGGCTCATGGACGACAACCGTAAACCTGCCCCGATTCCTTCACATATCAATACCTACCTCGTGGCAGGGACCATCGAATATGAACATCGTCGCAATAAAACTCGACATGTGATTGGAGATTACTTGGTCAGTGTAAAAAGTGCATTGGGGGAACACCCAAATGCACGGTATCAACTGAAAGTGCCAGATTCACATAAAGCGATTTTTTATGGCTTGAACCATTTCGAAATTCAGCATCATCCGCAAGTGGCTGAGCAAATCGTGCATTGGTTCTATCCAAACAATGACGATAAAGCTTGTGATCATATCTATGAATTTATGATGGACTTGGAAAGTGTGGAAGGCATTGCCCTAACCTAACGTACCCCCATTCAGACTCATAAAAAAAGCCCTCAACTGAGGGCTTTTTTATGTATCAATAAATTAAAATTTATCACGTAAACGTGGCACTGGTCTGCTTGGATATTTACGCAATAACTGCCAAAGACTGAGCAAGGTTAATACCGCAAAAAACACCAATGACCAAACCGGTAACGATTGCCCCAAGAACGCCCAATCCACTTTGGCACATTCACCAGAACCCGTCAGTACTTGCTCAAAGACCGATTTTAAAGGCAGCGTTTCTACCCAATAATCCAGTCCCGGACCACAACTCGGTACTTTATCTGGCGGTAAGTTTTGCAGCCAAATATGACGCGCAGCCACCCCAGCAGACCATAGAATTGACAGTGTCCCCAACAATGCGTAAATTCGTTTACCCCAATTCGATGCTGGATTGTGAATCAATGCAATCAATGAAATAATGCCGAGTCCAATCAAACCAATACGTTGGAATACGCACAACGGACAAGGTTCTAAGCCTTGTACATGTTCTAAAAACAGCGCAAAAGACATACCGATCACGCTGGCTAAAAACAACAAACCACTCACGAAGCGGAAACTCCATTTCATGGTAAATCCTCTTAAAATTTTTTATCTAAAGTTTTTCAAATATTCTTCAAAACTCAAGGTGCAGTCTTGCTCAAGTTGAGCCTGTTTTTCTAAAGACTGCTCAGCAACTTGTGCAAAATATGCTGCAATTTCTGGGCTCAAGACATGCTGCTCATACACTTCAGCATGTTGTAAGGCCATAAAGCTACCAAAGCCCCAAGTTCCACCTTGTTCTAAAGTATCGCTAATCATACGTGCCGACAATGTTTCATCGACTTCATCGATGCGTGATTGCATCACAGCCATTGCCTGAGTGTAAATATCTGTATTGTAAGAATCATCCAGCAATTCAGCCAACGGTTGCATCGCAGCGACATGTGTACGACACCATGTTTCAATTGGAACCGCTTGACCTTGCTGTAAAATCACTGCGTTTGGCGCACGACCGCGGTTTACTACTTCCGCCTGATTTTTCTCAATTTCATTTTGTTCGGCATCTAACAATGCTGGGCTGTCTTGCAATAAACAGTATAAAGCCACCACTTCGAGCAAGCCTGCCGTGTCTTCATTGATCCCAATTGGGCTATAAGGATTGACATCTACCGCGCGTAATTCAACATAACCTACGCCACGATTTTGCAGGGCTTCAGACGGTGTTTCACCATCCTGCGGCACTTGTTTCGGACGAACCAAACTGTAGTATTCATTTTCAATTTGCAACACATGGTCATTAATTTGAATCGGTTCACCCTGTTCATCATTTAAACCTAAATGACTAAATGCGGCATACGGCGTATGTACCGCTTTTTGCAAACCTTCCAAATACGCCTGAATGTCGTTGTAGTGAATCCCTAACTGTTTTTGTGCTGAATTTTGATAGCCAAAATTTCCCATACGCAGCGCCGTTGCATAGGGTAAAAATAGCGTGCCTTTTAAGAGCGGTAACAGCTGATGTTCACGTCCAGTCATAAAACATTTACACACCGACGGGCTCGCCCCAACCAAAAACATCACCAATGGCGTTAAACGGATAAAATTACGGATCAGGCCGAAATAACGATGACTGCGATAATCCTGTAAGCTCAATGCTTTAAGGGCATCGTCAGTTTCGTGCTGTTGCAGTGCTTCAAAGAAATGATCTGGGAAAGATAAATTATAATGTACCCCTGAAATGGTCTGCATACGGCGACCATAGCGCACCCCTAAACCACGACGATACAAGGTTTTAAAGCGCCCAATATTCGAGCTGCCATATTGCGCTAAACGAATACTGTCTTCGTTTTTATCCAACATGCACGGCATCGACAACGGCCAAAGTTTTTCACCATGTTCCAAATGCGTATGCGCAACAGCATGAATATCTTGCAGATAGTTCAACGCCTCTGTAATAGTTTCTTTTGGTGGCGTGATAAATTCCATTAAAGCTTCAGAATAGTCTGTCGTAATATGCGGATGAGTCAATGCCGCACCCAAGGCTTGGGGATGGTCGGCCTGAGACAAGAAACCGTTGCTTTGCATACGTAAGCTTTCACGCTCAATACCGCGCAACATTCCTTTAATCAGCGAAGAATCTACCCAAGTCGGTAAAATGTCTTGAGAGGTCGATTCGGGTTGACTCATTGCTATCTCGCTTAAATGGAAGAAACTACTAAAATAAAATCATCAGTTTATATCAGTATAACGCGATTTGAAGTGGGCATATGACCCACTGTATAGTTTTGAGACAAACCGTGATTTTATTTTGGCAATTTTTTATCACAAACTTACTCTATATGACATTTGAAATTTGTGATTTTATAAACAAATATATGCTAATAATGCTTAAAACTTATGAATTATCAAGATATTCTCGAATTTTGGTTTAACCCAGAAAATCAGCCTAATTGGTTCGCTAAAAGCAATAATTTTGATGTTTTAATCGAAAAAAAGTTTAAAGACATCCATCAAGCAGCCAGTCAAGCAGAACTGTGGCAATGGCGTACGACTGCTGAAGGTCGTTTGGCTGAAATTATTATTTTAGATCAATTTTCTAGAAATTTATTCCGTGATTCTGGCTTGGCTTTTGCCCAAGATGCACTGGCTTTGGCGCTTGCACAAGAAGCTATCGCGCAGGGTTTAGATCTACAATTAAGCCCTGAACAGCGCTCATTTTTATATATGCCCTTTATGCATAGCGAATCGACAAAAATCCATCAAAGCGCGTTAAAATTATTTGAGCAACTGGGCAATCCGATCAACTTAGAATTTGAAAAAAAGCATAAAGTGATTATCGATCGATTTGGACGTTACCCGCATCGCAATGCGGTATTGGGCAGAACATCCACAGCAGAGGAATTGGAATTTTTAACCCAGCCCAATTCTAGCTTTTAATTGACGGCTTTTGGCCAGTATCTCCCCTTGCCATGAACCGACTGAACAGGAGTATGCGCATGAACAAACTCATTATCGCAGCAGCCATGACCGCAGCACTGGGCTTCACCGGCTGTGCAAGCACCCCATCGAAGCCTTTAACCTTCGAACAATTGGGTCGTTATACTGCAACGCCATTAAATGCTCAAAGCTATCGGATTAGCTTCCAAGCTAGACCCAATATGAGCTATGGCACTGCCGAAGAAATCACCTTGGTTAAAGCCGCTCAAACCACCCTACACAATGGCTTTCAATATTTTAAAGTCATGGATGACCCGAGTAACCGGAGTCAAAAACCGCCACGCCAAGCAGTGATTTACCCAGACCCTATGCCTTATCCATATGGCTATTACCGTCGCCATCCCGGCTTTTGGCCAGGCCCGTTTTATGACGTTCCACAGGTGGTCACACTCGATCCAACTCAAGTTTCCTACAGTATTACTTGCTATAAAGATCGTGCCAAAGCCCCTCAGGATGCCTTTGATGCTCGCTTGATTTTGCAGTCACTCGGGGCTAAATATGGTCTAGACAGCGAAGGAAATCCTTTGCCTGTAGCCGCTGAGCCTGCCACCAAATAAGTCAACCCATAGAGACCCGATCATTGATGAACCCAACTGAACAGCCCGCTGTTTCACCCAGTCTGCAACGCAGTAAACGCTTTGCCACCATTGCTTTGGTGGTGGCGGTGCTGGCGTGGATTGCATTGATGATCGCAGCTAAATTGCTGCCTGAATACGTCTGGCTTATTCATATTTTGATGCTTTCAGCAGAAGCTGGCGTGGTTGGTGGTTTGGCAGACTGGTATGCGATAACTGTCTTATTTCGCAATCCTTTTGGTCGGATTCCGATTCCCAAATTTTTACGTGACCACACTGAAATTATTCCACGCAATAAAGCACGCATTGCCGAGTCGATGGGCCGCTTTGTTCAGGAAAATTTTCTTTCACCTCAAGTGGTTGAAAAAAGCTTAGCGGAGACGGATCTCTCACTTGCCGTCGGGAAATGGTTGGCCAATCCGCACAATAATGCGCAAGTGACCCAAGTCATTCAGCAAACGGTACCGAAAATTTTCGAATTTGTCGGTCAGGAACAAATTGGACGATTTATCCAAAATAACAGCGTGCAATGGGTGCGCAATACGCAAGTCAACCATCTTGCCAGTGAAATGCTGCGGGCAGTTTTAGAAAATGATTTCCATCAAGACGTCCTGCAACGTGGACTAGATTTAGCCCATGATTGGATGTTACAGCACCCCGAACAAACTCGTGATTTATCTCGTCAATTGTTTAAAGAACTCGGGGTTTGGAAGCTCGCCAAAGGTGCGAGCTGGATTGGTATTGATGTACAGCAGCGAACCATTGATTCACTGGTTAGTCGTGTCGAGTCCATGCTTGCCGACCATGAACATCCGTGGCGCCGTAAAATCGAAGACATGGCACAGCAGCTCATGCAGCAACTGGCGGACAATCAGAGTGTTGCCAGCCAACGCCTAAACAGCACCAAAGATGCCATGCTCGATAGTCCACAAATGTTGAATTTTATCAGTGGTGCAGTGGTGATTTTATGCGACGCGATTCGTTCTGATTTAGAAAAGCCCAACTCAGGCATTGCACAAAACCTACGCGTCGCCATTCAACAAGTGGGCGAAAATATTGTCTCTAATGTCGCTGTACGCCAATTGCTGAATGAGAAAATGAGTGATATTGCCATCAATCTCTCCGACCAATATAGTGAAAAAGTCATTCGGTTTATCAGTGAACGTATACATGAATGGGACTCACGTGAAATGATCGATAAGATCGAAAACGAAGTCGGTGGCGACTTGCATATGATTCGAGTCAATGGTGTCGTGGTCGGTGGTTTTATTGGCCTCGCACTAGGGATTATTCGTGCCTGTGTAGAATGGCTGCTTTAGCCGCCTGCAGCAGTCCTCCTCAAAGGAGATTGGCCGCAGGTTTGAGCTTTATGCGTAGAACCGTTAAACTTTGCCGATCCGAAAATTTAATAGAACAATAAAATCTATGCACTTACCTGCCATCTATACACTACCATTCATTCTAATCATCAGTAGCTTAAGCGCTTGCCAGACCATTTCCAAAACCAGTAGCACAGTCAGCGACAAAGTGATGGGCATGCTCGGTAAAGAAAAAGCCCCTGAAATCGATAAAAAAGGCACAGTCGATATCAGCAAAAGTACCCAACAACAGTTAGAAACCCTACTGACCAATATGCCGAAAAATCAGTGGGTCTATATTGAAAATGATCAACAAGGCACATCTACCCTCAAAAATAAATCGGCAGACAATTTCACCTTGAGCCTCAAATTGAATTGCAAAATCAGCACTCAGCGCCCAACTTTCAGTATAAGCAACGCGGATGGCCAAGAGATCCTAAAAGCACATGATACAAATGTGGGGCAAATTCAAATTCTGCTCGACAATAAAAACTTTGGAAATCCGTTTGAGACAGCCCATCAGCAAAAGTTCCAAAGCTTTAAAACCGCTGTCGCTCAGGCCAAAGTCATTAAAGTGTTTAATTCCTCAAAACTCTATACCTTCCAAAACAACAAAGCCGAATTACTCTCTAAAGCCGTAAGTTGTCGCGATAGCCTATAAATATTTAAAACGAAATGCAGTAAGTCACCTTTTGACTCAGCTGTGACTTACATGCAGGCTTATTTTGCAGGTGGCTGTGGCCCTGACATATCGACCAACAGGCCTGTAAATTTTCGAACAAACGGCAATAAAATCAGCACAATGGGAAAAGCAATTGCCCAAGAAATCATCCAATTATGCAGCCATAGGGTAAGAAAACCCTCAAACCAACCTAAATTTCTGAGCATATTAATAAACGAAATAATGCCGCTCATGAGACAAGACAAAATAAACGGCACGATAATCAGCGCCCAGCGTGCAGCTAACTTCGGCACATTGCCAAAAATTTTAGGGGTGGGTTGTGACATGTCCATATACTCAAGCAGTGATCCTGAATCGCTAAACCACTTATATCGTTTTACTTCGATATAAGCAATGCTTCACTTTTATCGAATATTTTTTATTCGCAACAAATGGGTTCACCTAAAGAGCCTGAAATTTGCTATATTTACCGTTTTTCTGCGACATTTATTTTTCGACTGATTATGAATACGGCAATACAAGCAGCGCTCGATCATGCAGTGCAATCCCTTCAAGCTGAAGGTGTACTCCCAAATGACTGGAACAATACTAGCAATTTGACCCGAACCAAAGACCGAAGCCACGGTGACTTTGCGTCAAACATTGCCATGATTGCCTCTAAAGCTGCAGGTATGAAGCCGCGTGATTTAGCCGAAAAAATTCTGGCAAATCTTCCAGAAGTCGCAGATATCAGCAAAGCAGAAATTGCAGGTCCTGGCTTTATTAACTTCTTTTTAAATGCTGACCAACGTTTTGCTGTCTTAGACCAAATTCAAGCTCAGAAAGATCAGTTCGGTCGCACACAGGCCAATGCTGAAAAACGTGTTCAAGTGGAATTCGTTTCAGCCAACCCAACGTCTAGCCTACACGTGGGTCATGGTCGTGGCGCAGCTTACGGTATGACCGTTGCCAATCTTCTTGAAGCAACAGGTGCCAAAGTTGACCGTGAATACTACGTCAACGATGCTGGTCGTCAAATGGATATCTTGGCGACATCGACTTACCTGCGTTATTTAGAATTGACCGGTCAACAACTGGTCTTCCCTAAAAATGCATACCAAGGCGACTACGTTAAAGAAATCGCTCAAAGCATTATCGACAAAGATGGCGATGCTTATGTACGCCCTGTTGCCGACATCTATAAAGATGTACCAGAAGACGTTCAATATGCAGCTGAGCTTGATGCTGAAGGCAACAAAGTGGTGCTTTCTGGCGACAAAGAAAAGCATATTGATGGTTTGATTCATAATTCTCAAAACCATTTGGCTGCAGGCTACCGTGTATTCCATCAAGCTGCGCTGAAAGCCATTCTTGATGATATTAAAGATGACCTTGGTGAGTTTGGTGTGACCTTCAACCAATGGTTCAGCGAAGCAACTTTGACTGAAAAAATTGATGAAGCATTACAAATGCTGGATCAACGTGGCTTCCTTTATGAAAAAGATGGCAACATTTGGTTTAAATCGACTGAATTTGGTGATGAAAAAGACCGTGTTGTTAAACGTCGTAATGGTCAAACTACATACTTCGCATCCGACATTGCTTATCACTTAAATAAACTACAACGCGGCTATACCGATATCATTGATATTTGGGGTTCAGACCACCACGGTTATATTGCACGTGTGAAAGCAGCGATTGATGCGCTTGGCTATGATTCTAAAAAATTGACCGTACTTTTGGTTCAATTTGTGAGCCTATGGCGTGGCGGCGAGATGGTTCAAATGTCATCTCGTTCAGGTCAATTCGTGACTTTACGTGACTTACGTAAAGAAGTGGGCAACGATGCTGCTCGTTTCTACTACGTCATGCGTAAATCAGAACAACACATTGACTTCGACTTAGACCTTGCTGTGTCTCAAAGTAAAGACAATGCGGTGTACTACATCCAATACGCACACGCACGTATCTGCCGTATGCTCGAAAAAGCTGCTGCGACAGACGTTCAATTCTCTGCTGAAGCTGCACGTCAATTTGCAGCTAAACTTGAGTTAGAAGCTGAAACTGAAGTTCTTGCTAAACTTGCGGCTTATCCTGAAATTGTGGTTCGTGCAGCAAACAGCTATGAACCACACCAAGTGGGTAACTACTTGAAAGAGTTGGCGGCGTTGTTCCATGGTTGGTACAACGAAAATAAAGTCTTGGGTGATGATGCAGAACTGACTCAAGCTCGCTTATTACTGTCTGTAAACGTACAGCAAGTTTTACGCAATGGTCTTGAATTATTGGGTGTGAGTGCGCCTGAAAGCATGTAAGCAACCCTTTATGTTGCGAGCACAATAGAAATTCATCGGCATCGCCCATGCACAAACACAGCGCATGGGTTTAAGCGTCATCAATTGCATTGTGCTAAAAAGAATCCTTTTCAATACAGGCTCGAAATGAGCCTGTATTTCGTTTATATTCAGCAATATGTCCGTGTCATCTTGGCTGTGCTGAAATTGTGAAAATTAAACAAATTCCTGATGACACTCATGTAATATATAACAATCAAGACTTGCTACTTTGGGCTGCCCCAAAGTGGTTCGTGACAATTAAAATTAAATGAGGTTTCCACGTGTTTGGAAAAACGCAGCGCGGTGTATCTGATCGGCCAAATAAGCCTAAAAAACCATTGATTCCAGCATGGCTAGGTACACTTGTCATCATTTTAATCGTGTTGAGTTTCTTAGTTGCGCTCATGCTTTGGAAACCTTGGGAGCCTGTGAAGCCAAAAGGTCAAATTACCTCTGAACACTACCAAGAAGAAACCAATAAAGACTATCGTTTCTACGACCTATTGCCTCAGCAACAAGTGACGCCAATTCCTGAACAAGCTGTTCCAGAAACCGAAAATAAAGAAACGGTGGTGATTGTTGATGCACCAGAACAAAAGCCAGTTGAAACCACAGAGCTTGGACTAGAAACCACAGAAACTGCGCCTGTTGCTGCAAGTTATATTCTGCAAGTGCGCAGTTATGATGATCCTGATCAAGCCGATGCACGACGTGCTGAAATTATTTTGAACGGTTTATCTGCCGATGTGATTCAAAGTAATGAAAACGGCAAAGTTTGGTATCGCGTTGTGTCTGGCCCCTATGATTCACAAGAAGCTGCTGTGATTGCACAGCAAACTTTACGTCATAGCAGTATCGACTCGATTGTCGTAAAACGCTAAATTTTGAAATTAAAAAAAAGCGCCATCAGGCGCTTTTTTTTATTCATTCCTTTAATAAAGGGAGGTTAGAAGGGATTCTTTTTTGAATACATCAGCTTAGCTCAAAAACCTCTCCCTAACCCTCTCCTAAAGGGACAGGGAATTCATTAAATGGTATGCCCTAAAGCTTCGCCCATCACCACAGTCGAGTTGGCTTTAAAGGTCGCATCCCATTGCATTTTGTTTTCTTCAAACAACACAACCGCTGTTGAACCTAAATAGAAACGGCCCAATTCTGCACCTTTTTCTAAGAATAAATCGTGTTGATTCAGTTCCAAACGCCCTGTCGGTTTAACTTTACCTGTAGCCACGGTTTCAATACCTGCCACGATCATTGCACCTACCAGTACAACCGCCATACGACCAACTTCTGTATCAAATAAGCAGACCATGCGTTCATTGCGAGCAAATAAACCCGGAATATTTTCAGCAGTGGTTTGGTTTACAGAGAATAATTCACCCGGTACATACAAAGTTTCTGTCAATGTCCCTGCAAATGGCATATGTACACGGTGGTAGTCTTTTGGTGACAAATAAACCGTAGCAAACTGCCCATTTTTAAAGGGTTCAGCCAATTGTGGATCGGCAATTAGGTTTTCAACAGTGAACTTCTGGCCTTTGGCCTGAAATACATCACCATTTTCAATTTTACCCAGTTGTGAAATCGCACCATCTGCAGGTGAAACAACACTGGATGGATCAGCATCGACTGCACGCACGCCTTCTTTTAAAGAGCGAGTGAAAAATTCATTGAAGGATTTAAATTTTAAGGCATTGCTTTGCTCAGCAATCGACATGTCGATGCCATACTGCGCTTTAAATGCGGTAATCACGGCATTTTTCACCACAGGGTTTTCGCTTGCAGCCAATTTACCCACGATACGTGATAATTTGTGCTGTGGAACAACACGCTGAGCTTGAATAAAAATTTGTTTTTTTAACTGAGATGTAAGGCTCAAGACGGCAACTCTCCGGTGATCACAGGACTATCGAGTCGGTTGCCCCACTCGCTCCACGCACCATCATAAGCTCGAATATTCCAACCGAGTAAACGTCCCAGTATATAAGCTAGGCCCGACCGATGATGGGACTGACAATACACCACCACGGGTTCGTTTAAATTGAATCCCAATTGTTCTAAGCGTTGTTGTGTGCGTTCTAAAGGATGCAATTTTAAATGATTTTCTCGGTTAAGGGCAGTACTCCATTCGAAATGTCGTGCCCCCGGAATGTGACCGCCGCGTCGCGCAGCCAAACGTAAGCCTGTATATTCATCTTCGGTACGGCAGTCCCATACTTGGATCTGCTCCTGCTGTACACGAGCCAATAGCTCATCATAGTTTGTTTGATACTGAGCACGCGCCTCTGCACTTACTTCAACCAATGGGCTCACGGGTTCAAATTGCTCAATTTCAGACGAGGTCGGTAAGCCTGCCCCAAGCCAAGCATGGATGCCACCATTGAGGAGACTGGTATTTTCAAAACCGAGGCAATGTAAGTTCCAAATCAGTCGGCCTGCCCATGCCCCACCTTCATCGTCATACACTACTACATGATGTTCTGGACTGATATTCAGATAGCGAATGAGCTGTTCTAAGCCAGCTTGGTCAGGTAATAGCCCCATCGCTTGTTCTTCTTGGCGCACTAACAGTTTCGGCTGCACATGCAGTGCATGTGGAATATGCAATTGGTCATAAACCGAACGACGACTCAAATCGACGATCCGTAGTTTTTCATTACCAAGATGTGGAACCAATTCTTCCGCTTCAATCAGCAGACCAAAATTCAGTGTAGATGCTGTCATCGTTGTTCGTGTTGTATTTTGTGCGATTAAATTCGATCTTAGCATAAGTCATTTTCACTATTATTCTGAATTTTTGCATTCCTTTAGCAATATTTTAGATATAAAAAAGCCGAATCATTGATTCGGCTTTTTTATTTTTATCTAATGCTGTGTTTAAGCGCTAACTTCAGAGATGTCAAACACCTGACGTAGATACGCTAAGAAAGTATCATTATCCGTCATGGTTTTACCCGGACTATCTGAAATTTTTGCCACAGATTGACCATTACATTCAACCAGTTTCAGTACGATATTCAGCGCAGTTTGTCCCATATCATTGGTCAAGTTGGTGCCAATACCAAAGCTAACTTGGAAACGGTCTTTGAAGTAATTATGCAAATCCCACGCTTTTTCGATATTTAGACCATCACTAAAGGTCAGCATTTTACTTTTGCTATCGACTTTAAGCTTTTTGTAATGTGCATAGGCTTTATCGCCCCATTCATACGGGTCGCCACTGTCATGACGTAAACCGTCGAATAGTTTGGCAAAGTACAAATCGAAGTCACGTAGGAACGCATCCATACCGACAACGTCCGTTAAGGCTATTCCTAAGTCACCGCGGTATTCCTGCACCCATGTTTCTAGCGCAGACTTCTGGAAGTTACGTAGACGAACATCAAGCGCTTGGAATGCTTGTAGGAACTCATGCGCCATCGTACCAATTGGAGTAATGTTCAAGTCTTTGGCAATCAGAACATTACTTGTACCGCGGAAAATATACGGTGAAGCCTGATTTAATTCTTCAATTACATGCTTTTGCCATGCATAACTATAACGACGACGCGTGCCAAAATCAGAGACCAAGAATGGTGGATCATTTGGATTTTGCCGTGCTTCATACTGCTTCAGCAAGGCAATCTTATGTTGCAAACGGCGCTCACCTTCGGCTAAAACTTCTGGTGTACGAATACGTTGGAAATACAGTTCATTGACGATCGCCAAGACAAAGATTTCAAACATCATCGCTTGAACCATTGGGCCTTCTACCCAAATATCTAAACGACCTTCTTCATCAATGCCGGCTTTAATAAAACGGCGTTTAAGCTGGAATAATTCAAGATAATCAACAAAATCGCTTTTAATAAAACGTAAACTGCGTAAATACTGCAATTCATCTTCTTTAAACTTCAACTGACAAAGCATGTCGAGCTGCATGTTTAAATCATCCAAAATTTCAACCAGTGGATAGGCTGTATCATCCAAGTTACGGCAGCGAAAGTGATACACACTATGGGTTTGCGGAAATTTGTGTAACACCACCTGAAGCATGGTGAATTTATACAGATCTGTGTCTAATAACGATTGGATGATTGGAGACATAAAGACTTTCAGTTTTTATCAACTCTTTGCATTAAAGCATACTTTATTGATAAAAAGCCGATTGATTTAGTGGAATAACTTATAAATCACCGCGATTCATCGACTTTTTTCAATTTTTTTGCTAAAGCTGAGCGCGATCAAGCTCACTATTTTTTGAGTAACTGTCGATATTTTTCTTCTTGACCAAATTCACGCGCAAACTGTTCTGCAGTCTTTTGCCCCATTTTTTTGGCATTTGCATCGCAATCCACTTGGCGTAATTGCTTTGCAATCGCCCATTCTAATTTAAACATGGCACCCATCAATGCGGTGTTGCCTTTATTGTCACGTGCGCAGCGGTCTGCACCTTGTTCTAGCAAGCGAGTCACAATATTTTGATGACCATAATAGGTCGCCATCATCAGTGGTGTAAAACCCGAAGCATTGCGCACATCGACCGGAAAACCGTGCTTAAGAAATTCATTGATGACTTCTTCATTGCCAGTTTTGGCTGCAGCAAAGAAAATTGCGATCAATTCCTGTTGTGAGGTCATCTGATCGCTTGCAGTTGCTTTAGCGGGGGAGATATCTTCCGCGATTGCCACGTTTGCGAATGCGGAACCAAACGCAAGAAGACTGGCTAAAGTCAAATGCTGCATAACTTTCATGATGAACTCCAACAGAAATCGAATGTAGAATTGAATTGGAAACAATTCATTTCATTAAAAAAAATGAATATTTAAGGTGTGCCTATGAAACTCCCCCTAGGGTGCAGGAAAGGTATGGAGCTTCATAGGACTTTTTTGAGGTAACGTTCTAGACCCTAGTTACCAATCCTTCAGACTGATCGAAATTAGTCTTTCAGTTGTGCTGCTTTGGCTTTTACAGTTGCAAGGTTACCGTTTACTGCTTTGGTCATACGCATACCGTAATCTGCATCTGCTTTGTAGAAGTAAGACAACATGATGTGCTTGGTCTCAGAATCTTTTACGTTGCCAAGATCCGCAGCCAAGTTCATGATTAAATCGTCTTTTTCTTTAGCAGAGTATGAACGGTAAAGCTCACCCGCTTGCTTGAAGTTTTGCTCTTTGGTACCGATCTGTTGAACTGTGCCAGTCAGCGGTGTTTGAACTGCACGTGCTTTCTCAGTGGCAGCTTTAGGCTCTTTACGGCTTGGCTCGTAGTTCACGTCAGAATCACGCTCGCTAACATTCATGTAGCCATCTTGGTTGTTGTTGTTAACAGCAACAAGCGGACGGTTTACTGGAATTTGCTGGTGGTTCGCGCCTAAACGGTACATTTGAGTATCTGAGTAAGAGAAGATACGACCTTGTAATAGACGGTCTTCTGAAGGCTCGATACCTGGAACTAAGTTACCTGGAGCCAATGCCACTTGTTCAGTTTCATTGAAGAAGTTTTTTGGCATACGATTCAGCGTTAAAGTCCCCACTTTGGTTTCTTTCACTAGATCTGTAGGCCAGATTTTTGTTGGATCAAGCGGGTCAAAATCAAAGCTGTTTAAATCTTTAGGATCTAACACTTGGATATAAAGATCCCATTTCGGGAATTTACCAGCATTGATGTTGTTATAAAGATCGTTAGTCAAGTGGTTGAAATCTTTACCTTGTTGCTCAGCAGCTTCTTTAACGTTCAGACCTTTCACGCCTTGTTTAGAGCGGAAGTTGAATTTAACGTATTTGTATTCGCCTTTGTCGTTATAAAGCTTGTACGCATGTACACCAAAGCCGTCTTGTTCGCGGTAGCTAGTAGGCACGCCTTGGTTACCATACACATAAGTCAACATGTTGGTTGCCCATGGCTGGCTAGACAAGAAATCAAATACGCGGTTTGCGTCTTGAACGTTGTTGATTGGGCTAGGCTTCATCGCATGGATGAAGTCTGGGAATTTGATCGCATCACGGATAAAGAATACTGGAGTTTGGTTACCCACTAAGTCCCAGTTGCCTTCTTGTGTATAGAATTTGATCGCAAAACCGTGCGGGTCACGTAAAGTTTCTGGAGAACCTTTACCGTGAATTACAGTCGAGAAACGTAAGAAAACTGGAGTCTTGGTACCTGCTTTGAACAATGAAGCAATGGTTAGATCAGATAAATCTTTAGTTGCAACGAATTCACCATACGCACCTGTACCACGGGCATGTACCACACGCTCAGGAATACGCTCACGACCAAAACGTTGTAATTTTTGAACCAATTGTACGTCTTGAAGTAGAACTGAACCATTTGGACCCGCAGTAATCGAGTTTTGGTTATCGCCTACTGGTGCACCATTGTCTTTAGTTAATGGCGCTGCTTGAGTCGCCGCTGTTGCTGTTGCTAACATTGCAACCAATAAAGAACGCTTAAACATCGTCTTAATCTCTCTGTTAAATACCTTTCCTGCCACGCAAAGATACTGGCATTCAATAAATAGATAAAACAGATTATTTTTATAAATTCAATCGTATTGTTAGATTTATAAAAAATATACAGTTCATTTTCAAATGTTTGAGCCCAAAAATTTCTACACATCGCCTCGAAAGAAGGATGCATTTGCTACAATCCCTGCCCTATGTTCAATTTTCTACTCGGAAGAAGTTATGCGGGCCTTGTTACAACGTGTTTTAGAAGCCAAAGTGGTGGTCGACGGTGAAATCACGGGTGAAATCAATCACGGTATTTTGGTGTTTTTAGGCCTTGGCAAAGCTGACGATTTAGAAAAAGGAAAAAAGCTGATCGATAAGATATTGAAATACCGATTTTTTGATGATGAACAAGGCAAGATGGGCTGGAATGTCAGTCAAGCCGGCGGCGGTATCCTCTTGGTGTCTCAATTTACCCTGATGGCACAAACGCAAAAAGGCCTGCGCCCTGATTTTGGCCCTGCCATGCCGCCAAGCGATGCCAAAGCACTGTATGAACAGTTGGTCGATTACACCAAGCGCCAATATGACCATGTACAAACAGGCATCTTTGCCGCCGACATGAAAGTGCATTTGGTTAATGACGGTCCAGTGACCTTTAATTTAGAAGTTGAATAACAACTGAAGCATAAAAAAAGCCCTCAAAAGAGGGCTTTTTTTTAATCCTCCCACTAAAGGAGGAGAACAAGGCGTAAATCTTACTTACCTGTTTTTTCTTTAATAAACGCACGTGCGATTTTGATTTTTTCTTTAACCGGTTTTGGAAGTTTAGGTGGAATTAACTTCGCCACTTGGTTAAACCAGACAAGTAGACCAAAATCACCTTCCATTTTAATACTGCCATTTTGCATACCCGTCATAAATGCTGTTGGGTCACCTTTCATCAAGGTTTTTACA
This sequence comes from Acinetobacter sp. YH12069, assembly GCF_013419675.1. Taxonomy (NCBI): domain Bacteria; kingdom Pseudomonadati; phylum Pseudomonadota; class Gammaproteobacteria; order Moraxellales; family Moraxellaceae; genus Acinetobacter; species Acinetobacter sp. YH12069. Next base: position 113,168 of record NZ_VOZS01000009.1, read on the forward strand.
CCCTGTTCGCTGTCCGCAAATTGCAAAATAAAGTCTGCTTTTTCAGCATCGCCTGAAACAGTATCAATCTGTCCGTTATTTACAATAATTTGACGTGCAACACCTAAATCCGTGCCGATTTGAATACGGAATTGACGTTCATGAACCAATTCAATGAATTTAGGGCTAGTACGTGCAAGCTGTTTCATACGAAGCGCTAAACCTGCCACGAGTAAATCAAGTGGATCCGTGCTGACATCAACTAAAGGTAGTTTTACGACAGGAATTGATGATAGTTTCATGACTTAAAGCCTATTGTAATTGTTGGAAAATTGACTGGCTTCATCCTACCATAACTTGGCTTTTGAGAAGTAAGGCTTTGTATCTCAAATCGGACTAATGCGTTCATAAAAAAATGCGCCCTTAGGCGCATTTTCATTGAAATTTTGTTCTGGCACTTATCGGCTCGAACATTGCTGTTCTTCATCATATACAGGCGTGTGCTCTATACATTGGCGCTTTGCCATCGCACGCTCTGCACGGCGGTCTTCACGTAACAATACTAAAGTGAATACCACCATTGTGGCCATTAATGCCGTTAAATAACTATAAGTCACTGATAATTCAAACATGGTTTGTGTGCCAAATCGAATCACTTCAATGAGTCCCCACACCAGCATCCCCGCCAGCATAAAACTTAACCAGCGACGATAAGGCGAGAAGAAAACAGCAATCACAGCCGCCGATACCAAGCTCAGGCCAACGATTGTTGCTAAATTCGCTGTTAACATAAAAACCTCCGTCATTTGACAGCTGACATCTCTTGTCTTACAGGATGCTGAGCCGTCTCACTACTGTATCTTCAGTAAATAGATTTGGTCGATCTCAATCTCTTGCAAGCATTATGCTGAGTTTTTTGCATAAAAAAAGTCTCGTTTTTTGTTAATGCGACACACCTTGTCGCAACATTATTTTGTCATTACATTTTTTCTTTTTAAAGAAATTCTAGAACAATGATGGCATCTCGTTTCGAGTGTCATTACAAAAAAAACAGCTGGTTTTAGGCTAAAAAAATTAATTTTTCGAATGCTGTTAATCGTTGTTTTTATCGACAATTTTCTTCTACCGTTCATCGGATGAGCTGAATTCTTGGCATAAAAAAACGCAGCCTTTTGGCTACGTTTTTGACTGTGCCTTAAATGGTTTTAAGCACGATTTAAATCTTTATCATGCACACCAAGCAGGTAAAGAACACCATCTAGACCCACGCTTGAAATGGCTTGATTGGCATTTTGACGAACCAAAGGTTTCGCACGGAAAGCAACGCCTAAGCCGGCTAAAGACAACATAGGTAAGTCATTCGCACCATCACCGACAGCAATGGCTTGTTCTAATGAAATCCCCATTTCTTCAGCGATTTGAGTCAACAAGAAGGCTTTGCGAGCACCATCGACAATATGACCTTTCACTTCACCTGTTACCGCGCCATCTTGGACGTCCAGTACATTGGCATGCACTTCATCGATACCCAGTTTTGCTTGTAGATATTCGGCAAAATACTGAAAACCACCTGACAAAATAGCCGTGCGATAACCCAGTGATTTAAGCGTTGAAATCAGACGTTCCGCACCTTCTGTGACAGTCAGACGTTCTGCAATTTTAGGCAATACCGAAGCATCCATACCTTTGAGCAGTGCCACACGTGCACGGAAACTTTGTTGGAAATCGAGCTCGCCTTGCATAGCACGTTCAGTGATTTCAGCCACTTGAGCCCCGACACCCGCTTCAATCGCCAATTCGTCAATCACTTCTTGCTCAATCAGCGTTGAGTCCATATCAAAGCAGACCAAACGACGATTACGACGGTAAGCATTGTCCTCTTGAACGGCAACATCTACTCCAAGTTCGGTAGATAGACGTAAACATGCTGCACGCATTGCAGTGGCATCCAACATTTGGCCTTTTAAACCAAATTGAACGCAGGCACGGCGCGGACCTTCGCTTGATCCATCTAACTCTGGACGGCCAGATAAACGAGTCACAGTTTCGATATTGAAGCCTTGGCTCGACACAATATTTGTAACTGCCTGTAAATGAGACGCCTGTAATTCTGGCGCAAGTGCCGTAACGATATAGCGTGTGCGGCCTCCCTCATTTACCCATTGTTGATATTCTGTTGTAGAGATTGGTTTAAAGCGCACAGTTAAGCCAATATCATGTGCTAAAATCAACATCTCCTTCATGGCTAATGCTGTCGCAGTCTGGTCTTCCGACGAAACAACAATACCTAAAGTCAGCTGATTGTGGATGACTGCTTGTCCGACATCTAAAATCTGTAAGGAATGTGCGGACAAAACCTGCATTAATCGTGTAAATTGATTAGGTTGGTCAGGTCCTAAAAGTGATATAAGAATGATTTCTCGCATGAATTGACTCGGGTCTGAGCTACAACTAATGTAAGAATCATAATCTAAATTGAATAGAATTGCCTTGGAAGTTTACGTTGAATGCGCCTAGACAAGGGCTATTTGCTAGCCTATTAGTAGTTTGTTTTGCTTTGCATACCTTTTTATTGGTATTGGCAACAACCCACCAACTGAACGAGAACCGTGCCAGTCAGGGACAACTGATGACCAGTCAATTGGTTACAGACAGCCTATCTGAGCTTGAGCCGGCCAATACCGTATCATTAGCCTTACTTGCTGACCGCTATGCAACCAACCCGAGCGTGGCTTCCATCCGCATCTTAAATGCCAATAATCAAGTTTTGGCCACAGGCGGTTTGACCAAAACCCGTGACGGTGAAATCTTTGTTCGTGATGCGCTGCAAAATGAAAAGAAAGTCGGAACGGTTGAAATCACCTTAATTAAACCAAGCATCGGTGAAATCTTACGTACGCAATGGGCTGCGATTCTATTTTCATTATTCTTACATGGCTTGTTATGGTTGGCATATCGCGCTATTGCACGTCCAAGTCGTACTGAATATTTAGCGCGAATCAACAATGAATCACGTCTAAAACATGAAATTCAAATGCTAGCGCAGGCCTTAGAACAAGAAAAACATAATGCCGCTGTGGCGATTGCTCAAGCGCAGCAAAATGCGCAAGCCAAAGCAAAACAGCATAAAGACATGAAACCAGTGGTTCTCGACAGCAACAGCTTGGCATTAAATATTCAATTTTATGATCCGAAACAGCTTCTCGATAGCGTCAACAAAACCGTGTCTGTGCCGTATTTTAATCTCTGCCAAATTTTCTTGAATAAAACCACAGAACTCTGTGTTCAACATTATAAATTGAACAGTTCTGACATCAGTACGGTACATAAGTTTGATGAACATGGTGCAACCATCAGCATGACCGCTGACACTCCAGATGCGCTGCGTTGCCTCACCATGATCAGCTCAGTATTCCAATTGCTTTCAGATGTTTTATATAAACGCTACCGTGAAGAAAAACGTTTCGTTTTACAAACCCGTAGCGCGATTTCAAGCTCTGTCGAAGCCATGCAATTGTCTTCTGTACAAGCGGCTGAGCGTTTAGTCCAACAATTGGTTGCCAAAGAAAGTGCCATTCATGTGCCGACAACTTTGCTCAAAGAGATTTCAGATCATTTCCAATTGGTCAGCTTGCCAAATCCGACCAATGTGTTGACGCGTCATGCGTTTATGCTCAATGGAATGGACAGTGATGCCGCTGAATTGGCTCAAAACTTCAGAACTGAAATTTTAAAATCCAAACAGTCAAAAGCCTCGTAAAGGTTTTAGCGCAATCAAAAATCCCGACTTGAGTCGGGATTTTTTTTGTCTTAAACAGTCGAAATTTTCTGTGCAATCAAATATTTTTGCGCGTTATGTGGTTCGGCACCTGCTTCCACCGCGACTTTCTCCCATTGCCCATTCGACTGCATTTCCCATGCATTTTGATTATCGTCCAAATAGTTAAGTAAACCATCTTTCATAATGCGTTTTTTCAAACGGCTTTCTAAAATTGGAAAACAGGTTTCGACCCGTGAAAATAAGTTACGTCCCATCCAATCGGCACTGGCACAGTACAATCGTTTTTCGCCTGCATGCTCAAAATAATACACTCGAGTGTGCTCTAAGAAGCGCCCAACGATAGATCTCACATGAATATTCTCAGACATACCTTTGACCTGAGGAATCAAACAACAAATCGAACGGATAATTAAATCTACACGTACCCCTGCTTGCGATGCACGATACAAAGCAGCAATCAGTTGCGGTTCCGTAAGTGCATTGACCTTCACAATAATTCGTGCGTATTTTCCCGCTTGTGCAGCAACAATTTCCTGTTCAATTAGTTTCAATAATTCAGTATGCAGGGTAAATGGTGCATGCAATAAAGCTTTCAGCTTCGCCATCTTGCCCATACCGGTCAGTTCCTGAAACATACGATGCACATCCTCGCAAATATCGGGATGCGTCGTCATCAGGCCATAATCGGTATACATCCGCGCATTGCCTGCGTGATAATTACCTGTTCCCAAATGGGCGTAGCGTAGCAGCTGATTATTTTCACGGCGTACAATCAAAATCATCTTGGCATGGGTTTTATAGCCCACGATGCCATACACCACGACAGCCCCAGCTTCTTGCAATATATTGGCCACAGTAATATTGGATTCTTCATCAAACCGCGCCCGAAGTTCGATAACTGCGGTAACTTCTTTACCGTTGCGAGCCGCCTCCGCCAAAACTTGTACGATGTCCGAATCTGGCCCACTGCGATAAAGCGTCTGCTTAATGGCTAAAACCTGAGGATCTTTTGCAGCTTCACGTAATAGGTTAATGACCGGTTGAAAGGAGTCAAACGGATGATGTAACAACACATCTTGTGTTTTTAATACATCAAAAATAGCGGTTTGTTTACGAAAAACTTTAGGAATAATTGGTGTATAGACCGGATATTTCAGTTCAGGTCGATTAAAACTTGTACTGAGACGCGATAAATTGATCGGGCCGTCAATGCGATAGAGCTCCTGCTCACTCAAATCAAATTCATCTAACAAATAATCAATAATGCTTTGCGGACAATCATCTTCAATTTCTAAGCGAACTGCCCGACCAAAACGCCGTGAAGACAATTCATCTTTTAATGCCACCGCCAAGTCATCCACATCTTCAGCCAGAACTAAATCTGCATTGCGTGTCACTCGAAAGGCATAACAGCCCGTCGCTTTCATCCCAGGAAATAGGTCATTGATATGTTGCTGAATAATGGCGGTCAGGAAAATTTGTGTCTCTGCACTGCCTTCAACCTCGGCTGGCATTTTGATTAACCGCGGCAACGAACGTGGCGCAGGTACAATCGCCATTTCAATGGCACGACCAAAGGCATCTTTGCCTTCTAGACTCACAATAAAGTTGAGGCTTTTATTGACCAAGCGTGGAAACGGATGAGATGGATCTAAGCTAATCGGTGTTAAAACTGGTTGTACTTCTTTACTAAAATAATGGCTAATCCACGCCCTATGTTTTTCTAAAATATCTTTAAATTGAATAAAGCGAATGCCTTCACTTTGTAATGCAGGCAATACAGCATGATTAAGGGTCTGGTATTGCTGTGCAACTGTGCCATGAATCACTAGGGAAAGTTCATCTAAGACCACTTCAGTCGGAATGGCATCTGGCGTCCGTGCAATCGCATTCAAATCTCGTTGTTTCATTAGCCCCGCAATGCGAATTTCAAAGAATTCATCTAAATTGCGTGAAAAAATGATGAGAAAATTCAAGCGTTCAAGTAACGGTAAACTTGAATCGAGTGCCTGAGCCAAGACCCGCCGATTAAAATCTAAAAGCGACAATTCACGATTATAATAGGTCTCTGATGAATGCTGAAAATGTTGCATACCCTCTCAATGCTGTTTGAAACAGTCTATATCTAAAGTGGTTGCCGGCATGTTAGGCAGCGGAGATGACACTTATGTTACAAATAGCATTAATCAATTAAAAAAGCATGCAACTCCCTAAAACCGTGTTCATCAAATCGTAAAATTTATTTTCGACATCAAAAAAGAGGGAGATTACCCTCTTTTTTACTGAATTTTTTTGTTTATTGAACAGGCTTGTCTTGTTCCGATGCTTTGGGCTCACTCGTCCGTGCTGCCCAATAGGTTGCCAGTGCGGGACCCGAAATATTGTGCCACAAACTAAAAATCGCACTCGGCACAGCGGTCAGAGGTGAAGCGGCAAAATGGGTCGCCGCCAATGCCACACCCAAACCTGAGTTTTGCATCCCAACTTCAATCGACACTGCTTTACAGTCTGCATAGGGCAATTTAAACAGTCGGCTGGCCCAAAAACCCAATAGATAGCCCAAGCCATTATGTAAGGCCACTACCCCAAGAATCAGTAAACCTGATTGCAAAATCTGTGTTCGACTACCCGCAATGATTGCTGCCACAATCGCTACAATTGCCACAACAGAAACCAATGGCATGACCTGTATATAGGCATCCACTCGGTGCTTAAAGACAGTTCGAATCATTAACCCCACAATGATCGGAAATAAAACCACTTGTAAAATTGAAACCAACATCGATGCCGCATTAATTTCGATCCATTGGCTTGCCAGCAAATAGAAAATCGCAGGGGTTAAAACCGGTGCGAGTAATGTCGAAACAGAGGTACAGGCAACAGATAATGCGGTATTACCTTTTGCCATATAGGTGATGACATTAGAAGCCGTTCCACCCGGACAGCAACCGACAAGAATGACCCCGATCGCGATCTCTGTCGGCAGTTGTAATAATTTACACAAGAAAAAAGCCAATCCCGGCATCACAATAAACTGTGCCAAAACCCCGATCATCACAGCTTTAGGGCTTTGCAATACACTTTTAAAATCTTGCAGTGTCATGGTCATGCCCATACCCAACATAATGATGCCTAGCATCCATGGGATATATGCTTTTAACCAAACAAATACATCGGGAAAAAACATGGCGAGCGCTGCAAACAGCACCACCCAAATCGCAAATGTTTTCTGCACAAATTGAGTGAATTTTAAGAAAGCCGACATAGGCATCTTCCATTTAAATACAGGGACAAAAAAAGGCACACCCTTGTGCCTTTTCTCAACTGAGCCCACTGGGTCATGCCAAAGATAATGCCTGTGCATGCTGCTGCACAATATCTTTCAGGTAAATACGCTTCACCCCATTCGCCAACATGTCTTGCCATGCATGCTGTAAAGAACCCTGTAAATCGATCCCTTTGGTCAAATCAGCAATCACAAAAGTTTCAAAACCAAGCTTACGTGCATCCATTGCCGTCCATGCAACACAAAAATCCGTGGCGATCCCAACCACAAAGACTGTATCAATACCACGTTCGCGCAAATAGCCCGCCAAACCTGTTGAAGTTTTCTGATCTGCTTCCATAAAAGCAGAGTAGCTGTCGATATGCTGATGAAAACCTTTACGGATAATTAGCTGCGCCGTTGGTAAATTTAAATCAGGATGCAATTCGGCATCCTGTGTGCCTTGTACACAATGCGTCGGCCACAATACTTGCGTTCCATAATTCAGCTCTATGCTGTCATAAGGTACATGCTCAGGATGATTTTCAGCAAAAGAGATATGGTCGGCTGGATGCCAATCTTGAGTCAGCACAATATTCGTAAAGTATTGCCCCAGTTGATTAATCCCTGGAATAATTTGATCGGCATTGGCAACAGCCAACTGACCACCCGGGGTAAAACCATTTTGTACATCGACCACAATCAGCGCTGTATTTTTTTGCATATCTCTCCATCCGTTGTCATGCATTTTCGGCGACTCTACTGATTCGCTCATATTTTAAAAGCCTTAGTATTCAGTCCTGTGCATAAAAATAAAATGACTGTCCTTCCTGACAATACCGATACTTGGGCAAATGCTCAACCAAACGTTGTGCAAAGCGTGGGTAAATACGGGCTTTTCGCCGAGTCGAAGCATGAAAATAAAAATATCGCGGTTGATGTTGAAAGATATATTTTAATAAATGGCTGCGTGTCTGCTGCATGACCTCAAACGCATTAATCTTTTCAGCAACATCTTCTAGGGTAGGTTCATCGGCAAAGGCCAACCACGCATTTTGTCTCGGCTGTTGGCGATGTCTTTGAAATACAGGTTTGAGTTCCAAGATAAGTTCGTATTGATGTAGATACAAACTGAATTCACGTTGATCAACTTTAAAAATTGCGACCAGTTTTCTTGCTGACATAGCCCCTCTACGTTGATTTTTTATTTTCTCTTTCTGCTGTATTTTTACATAAAATACATTTATTTATATTGGTTTAGAGCATTAGTGCGACTTCTATTGTCGCCATAAAAAAAGCCCGCATGATGCGGGCTTTTTTTGATATGACATGTTCCTTAAGATGGAATACGACGTACCAACAACAACATAAATACTGCAGAGATTGCGATACATGGAATTGCAGCGGTAATCACCCCTGCCGCACCAAAACCTGCTGCCAATAGCTGACCCGCAATTGCAGGGCCTAACATTGCACCGACACGACCAACGGCTGAAGCAACACCAACACCCGTACCACGTAACTGTGTCGGATACACGATACCACCGAAGGCATACAATACACCTTGGCAACCAATCACGAATGCACCGACTAAAGCTGACGCCATGTACATTTGAGTCAATGAACCTGCACCATTCAGCGCAAATAGACCTGCCAAAATACCGCCGTACATCAAAATGATCACATAAGCTTTCTTCCAACGATCAGTCAACATACCTAAAATGATCGTACCAATGGTTGCACTCACCATGAAGTAGAACTGCGCAGTTGCACCATCTTTACGAGTGAAACCGAGTTCGGTGAACAACGACGGTAACCAGCTCAACATGATGTACACCACCATCAAGGTGAAGAAGTAGCTCACCCAAATTGAGAAAGTACGTAAACGGTTTTCTGTGTTAAAGAGGTTTTTGAAAGCACCTTGTTGCATTTCGCCATTGGCGGTCGCTTGAACCGCTTGATCTTTGGCTTTCAAGAATTCACGCGATTCGGGCAGGAACCAAATCATCAATGGAATCACAACAATCGGTAATAAACCGCCTAAATAGAAAATATTTTTCCAGTTTGCACCGAAGTCCGTCATTGCGACCAATGATAAGATTGCCGCACCCACAGGCATACCACAGTACATCAAACCGACTGCACGACCACGATTTTGTGGCGTTACCGATTCAGATGCCAAGGTAATTAAAATTGGCATTGCTGCACCTAAACCTGCACCTGCAAGAAAACGTACAGCGAGTAAGCTATGGAAGCTATTTACCCATACCGTACATAAGGTAAAGATGGCGAACATCCCCGTAGACCAAATTAATACTTTTTTACGGCCCATTCGGTCTGCAATCCGACCACCCACCAAAGCACCAGGTAATAATCCTAAAATACCGGCACTAAAAAACACCCCTAGCTGCGAGCTATCCAGCCCGAAATATTCACGAATCCCTGCTGCTGCAATACCTGCAGCCTGAATATCCAGACCTTCGATTACGGCAATAAGGAAGCAGATTGCTACCGTGACAATAGCATGCTTATTATCTGACTTTTCCATTGGAGAATCCTTGTTGTCATCAGCGTTCAAATTAAGTCGCATCATCGCTGAGCCTTATAAAGGATATAACTACCAATAAGTTGAAGCCTTTCGTCCAAAATTGGATTACGTGCATGGTGTAATAGTTTTTGTGCTTTAAGTCACAAAGTCGTAAAAACAATTAAAAATTTAAAATAAAAAAATATGAATCGTGCAATGAACAGTCAAATCAAGCGATCTTTTTAAACACTCATAAAAACATGTCTATTTCTATTAGATATAAAAAAGATTATTACCCAAGTTTTTAACAATCATTTGTAATAAAACCCGAGCGAATTGATATAGTTTTTAAATCTTTAGTCATTGTTATTTAATCTTAAATTCTGATTAAAAAGCACGGAATAGAGATAGATCAACCCTTTGCTGATGATTTAATCAATCCCCATCAGCCATGCCACCCCTCTCGATTGAATAACACATTTTCTAGATTCAGCCCTGCTGAACAATTTTCAGACTGCAAAAAAACCGCTATTTTACACTTGATTGTTTTAAGTTTGATTTGTATAAAGAATTTTATGGCTTTGACCAAAGCATATTGTTCTTATGCGTTTGATCAGTCATAATTTGCGTAAGCATTATTCAATTTGGGTATAGCCCAATGAACATGCTACAAATCAAAATTCGAAACCATCCAGAAATCTATATTTCATCTTGTCGGATGGACAAATAGGATAGCTTTTCAAAATGACTCAGCAAGCTCAGACCATTCAAGGTTCAATTGTCGCAATCGTCACCCCAATGTTTGAAGATGGCAGCGTAGATTGGAAGAGCCTCGAGAAGCTGGTTGAGTGGCATATAAAGCAAGGCACCAACAGTATTGTTGCTGTAGGGACTACAGGTGAAGCTTCTACCCTAAGCATGGCCGAACACACTCAGGTGATCAAAGAAATCATCCGTGTGGCGAACAAACGCATTCCAATTATTGCCGGTACAGGTGCAAACTCAACCCACGAAGCGATTGAACTCACCAAAGAAGCCAAAGAATTAGGTGCAGATGCGGCATTATTAGTAACACCTTACTATAACAAACCGACCCAAGAAGGCCTGTATCAGCACTACAAAGCGATTGCTGAAGCTGTTGATTTACCTCAAATTCTATACAACGTACCTGGCCGTACCGGTGTAGATATGCACAATGACACCGTGATCCGTCTTGCTGATATTCCACAAATCGTAGGGATTAAAGACGCAACTGGCGATGTTCCACGTGGTCAAGAACTCATTGAAGGCCTAAAAGGCAAAGATATGGTGGTGTACTCAGGTGATGATGCAACGGCTTATCAGTTGATGGGTTTAGGTGCTCAAGGCAACATTTCGGTTACTGCGAACGTGGCGCCAAAAGAAATGAGCGAAATGTGCGCAAGCGCTTTGGCAGGTGATGCAGTTCAAGCCGAGCAACAAAACAATACTGTTGCAAATTTACATCAAATATTATTTTGCGAATCGAACCCAATTCCTGTGAAATGGGCACTTCATGAGATGAACCTGATTGAAACAGGCATTCGCTTACCATTAACACCCCTTGCAGAACAATATCGCACTCCGCTTCGTGAAGCACTCATCACTGCGGGCGTTATCAAATAAAGAAGAGCAAACATCATGCAATTACGTTTAGGACTTAGCCTGGCACTTTCAGTGTTTACATTAGCCGGTTGTAGTTCACTTGCCTTTAATAACGGCACACTGGACTATAAACAAACCACAGATGTTGAACCACTGAAATACCCTGAAGGGTCGATGGTTCGTCCTGCAACGCCTTTGTATCCAGCTCCATCGGTTGACCCGCTTGCAATTGAGCATGCGCCAAATCTTGAAAACAAGCGCGGCAACCGCTATGCCCTTCCTCGCCCAGCCGAGGAAAAAAATAATGTCGTCGCAGATTCTTCAACAGACAGTACAAATATTAGCCGTCCTCAACTATTGGTGGATGGAAATCAAAATCCGCTGATCAAAGTTGAAGGAAATTCTGCTACAATTTGGCAATACACACTTGCTACCCTCAGCAGCCTTAACCATACCATTGTTGGTCAGAGCAAAAACCGTTACGAAGTAACCGTCAAGGTCGATCAACAGACCTATGTTTTAAGACTTTCTTCTGTAGGTTCAAGCAATAACATCGCTGTGTTCAATGCCGATAACAGTTTTGCAGACAAAGAAAAAGCTGCAGATCTGTTAGCTCAGATTTACCAAAATTGGCCAGCCTAGTCGTACTAGGCATTTTTTCTCGAAAAAGGTTCCCTCATGTTAAAACAAACCTTGCTCTATACTGGTAAAGCGAAATCTGTTTATGAAACAGATAGTTCTGACCACCTCATCCTAGTTTTCCGTGACGATGCTTCTGCATTCAACGGTGAAAAAATTGAACAACTGGATCGCAAAGGTAAGGTGAACAACCGTTTTAACGCCTTTATCATGGAAAAATTGGCTGCGGCTGGTATCGAAACTCATTTCGAAAAACTTCTTTCTCCAACTGAAGTTTTAGTGAAAAAATTAACCATGGTTCCTGTAGAGTGCGTAATCCGTAACTATGCAGCAGGTTCACTTTGCCGTCGTTTAGGCGTTGAAGAAGGTAAAGAACTTACTCCGCCAACTTTCGAATTGTTCTTCAAAGACGATGCGTTAGGCGACCCAATGGTGAATGAATCACAAGCGATTGCTTTAGGTTGGGCGACTGCAGAACAACTCGCTCAAATGAAAGAATTGACTTATAAAGTAAACGAAGTACTTAAAGGTCTATTCGATGCAGGCAACATGTTGCTTGTTGACTTTAAACTTGAATTTGGTGTGTTCCACGACCGTATCGTATTGGGTGACGAATTCTCTCCAGACGGCTGCCGTCTATGGGACAAAGACACTAAGAAAAAACTCGACAAAGACCGTTTCCGTCAAGGTTTAGGCGGTGTGGTTGAAGCGTATGAAGAAGTTGCTGCACGTTTAGGTATCGACCTTTCTGATATCTAATTCGTTCATCGATTTAAAAAACCGAGCTCTTTAGCTCGGTTTTTTAATAAAATATTACTCGATTAATCCATGATCGAAAAAACAAATGTTAACCATAAAAATCCTCTGTTTCACATTTAGCCAAGTTCACACTAAGATAGCCACATACCAGGCAGCATTAGGATCTATAAGTTTCCAATGTGTATGCCGACCAGATTTTCCATCTACCCTCTAGGATGTATCTCCCCAAAGGCATCCTATTTTTTCAGCCCAGCTCGCCTTGAGTTGGGCTTTTTTTTGCGTGAATTAGACATAAAAAAAGGCACCGAAGCGCCTTTTCATTATGATCATTCAAATCATTGTTGCTGTTGTTGTTGCATCCAACGGCGTTGCTGCAAACGCTCACCTTCGACTTCACGTTTATTGCGTGCAGACTCATACAGCTTAGTGCCTTTCAGTTCAGGCGGCATATAGTCTTGCATGACAAAATGTTCAGGATAATTATGTGGATATAAATAGTCCACGCCATAGCCTTGCTCTTTCATCAATTTGGTTGGTGCATTTCTCAAATGCAATGGCACAGGTAGATTCGAGGTTTTTTCTGCCAAATCTAAGGCTTTGTTGATGGCCAAATAAGTACTGTTACTTTTAGCACTGGTTGCCAAATACACCGCACATTGCCCCAAAATGATTCGACATTCAGGCATACCAATTGCCTGCACAGATCGGAAACATTCTCCAGCCAACAGTAAAGCATTTGGATTTGAGTTGCCAATATCTTCAGATGCCGCAATCAACATACGACGGGCAATAAAAACAGGATCTTCACCACCTTTGAGCATTCGAGCCATCCAATACAAAGCGGCATCTGGATCACTGCCTCGAATCGACTTAATAAAAGCCGAAACTAAATCATAATGCTGTTCGCCCGATTTGTCATAGCGTGCAATATTTTGCTGCGCAACTTTGACCACCACCGCATTGTTAATGATATTTTCTAAGTCTGGCTCAAACGTACTGGCGATTAAATCTAAAAGATTTAATGCTTTACGAGCATCACCTGCGGCAAATTGAAATAAAGCTTCATATTCTTCGATTTGAATATAACGCTCTTTTAAAAACGAATCTTGGTGAATGGCTTGATCCAATAAGCGCTGAATTACGTCATTATCCAGAGCATTTAAGGTATACACCTGACAACGCGACAATAAGGCATTGTTGACTTCAAATGAGGGATTTTCTGTGGTTGCACCAATCAGGGTAATTTTGCCCTTTTCAACAGCATTCAGTAAGGCATCTTGTTGTGACTTATTAAAGCGATGAATTTCATCAATAAACACCACAGGTGTCAATAAATCTCCACCATCGGCGATGATTTCACGTAACTCTTTCACCCCAGTATTGAGCGCAGATAAACTAATAAATGGTCGGTCAACGGCCTGCGCTAACAACAATGCAATTGTGGTTTTACCTACACCCGGAGGTCCCCAAAAAATAATCGATGGCAAATGCCCTTGGTCAATCATCTGGCGTAACGGTGCATCTTCACCCAAAAGGTGATCTTGTCCAATAATTTGCGATAAATCATGAGGACGCATGCGTTCAGGAAGAGGAATTTGGCTGTCTGACATCTTATTATTTCGTTTCCGGCAATTGGGGACGTTTTTTCTATTCTAACACTGCCTTGGCAGAATCTTTGCTTTATTCGATATTCAATTTAAGAGGCTGGTTTGATGTCATTATTTAAGTATCTTGCATGTAAAAATCCTTAGGCGAATGTTAACTATAATGTAACAAGAGATCTTATCCCTTATCGATCAAATTAAAGTATGATCGGCTAGATATCCCATTTTTAGCTTGCCTGACCCAATTGGACAGATTGTATGAAGCAATCATTAAAGCAAAAGCAAATACCTCAAGTTCAACAAGGCATTGATCTATCTATATATTCATTTCAACAAATGCCTCAAGCCAAGAATATACAATTACAACATACCCAATGTGCAGAATTACGCGAAAAACTCGACAGCCGTAATCAAATGTTAGATGCCAGTGTCGACTGTATTAAATTATTAAGCCTAGACGGTCATATTCTGCATATGAACCGCGCTGGTTGCTTAGCTCTCGGTGTGTCGCCGACTGAAACTGAGTTTGGTATGTCATGGCACAAATTATTGCCTGAAGAAGTCCGCGACGCGTGTCTGAATGCTTTTGCAGAAGCCAAAGAAGGCAAAATATCTCGCTTTGTCGGCATGAGCCAAGTGGCCGATGAACCCATGGCTTATTGGGATAACATGCTCAGCCCAGTATTCAATGAATATGGTCAAGTCAAAGAAATTCTCTGTGTCTCCCGTGATATTACGGTACAGCGACTGGCGGAAAATAAACTCCAACGGATCATTGAACAGGATGATTTAACAGGTTTATTAAACCGCCGTGCGTTTAGTCGAGTCTTTAAAAGTCACTTAAGAGTGGCACGAGAACATCAGCAACAACTGGGTTTGTTATTGATCGATCTGGATTATTTTAAGCATATTAATGACACCTTAGGGCATAGTGCTGGAGACCATTTACTGCATACCCTTGGACAGCGTTTTCAGCACTGTTTTGATGCAAATATCGTGGTTTCACGCTTAGGTGGCGATGAATTTGCCATTTCTATTCCGAACTTAAAATCGCAACAACAATTAACAGATATTGCCAGCATCGCCTGTCAGCAAATGGATATGCCGATTTTCTATAATGGACAAAGCATCAATATAGGTATGAGTATTGGCTGTGCGATCTACCCACGCGATGCACAAAATTCCTCGAATTTACTTAAATGCGCAGATATTGCACTGAATGATTTAAAAGGCAGTGGTCGTGGTGGGGTGCGAATGTTCAACCACACCATGTTTAAAATTCTTGAAAACACCACTCGCCAATTAACGCTAGCCCGCAGCCTGATTAAGTCCAATCAAATTATTCCGTTTTATCAACCCAAAGTTCGCCTTTCTGACAGTCAAGTGGTCGGCTTTGAAGCTTTGCTGCGTTGGTACGATAAAGACCAACAATTACAATTACCTTCTCAAATTTTTGCTGCATTTCAAGATTATGAATTGGCTTCACGCATTAGTGAAACAATGCAAATTAAAATCTTTCAAGATATTCAAAAATGGATTGAACTTGGACTGCAACCGCTACCGATTTCAATAAATGCTGCACCTGTCGAATTTTTACGTGATGATTATGCGGAAAAACTACTGAATCGCTTAAAGCAGTTTGGTATATCACCAGATATTATTGAGGTCGAAATTACCGAGCAAAGCCTGTCAGAACGTGGCTCAAATTATGTGATTCGCGCCCTCAATTTATTGAAAGACCATGGCATCCACATTTCTTTAGATGATTTTGGTACAGGTCATTCATCATTAACACGTCTAAGTAACTACCCTGTCGACTGTATTAAAATCGACCGTAATTTTGTGGAACGCATGCATACCGACTGTTCAGCACTTGCCATTGTCAAAGCGATTACACAAATTGGTGCGAGTGTTTCCCTGAATATATTAGTCGAAGGTATAGAGAAACCGGAACAGGTCGATACCTTAAAAGAATGTAATTGTCATACTGGACAAGGTTTTTACTTTTATCGTCCGCTCAGTTATGACCATGCGATGGAACTTTTGAGTCACTAAAACTTGTGGAGCAAGACACGATGACACTGAAGTATTTAGTCAGTGCCTGTCTGGCAGGCCAACCCGTTCGTTATGATGCCAAATCAAATACACAACAAGCAATTTGCCAACTGATGCAGACTCACCAAGTCATTACGGCCTGCCCAGAAATGATGGGCGGCCTGAGCTGTCCACGTTTTCCTGCAGAAATTCAAAATGGTCAAGCCAGTGATGTGCTCAATGGCACAGCCCAAGTCAAAGATGTCTTGGGCACAGATGTCAGTGCTGAATTTATCGCGGGTGCCCATCGCATGTTGGAATTGGCCCAATTGCATAAGGTTGATGTGGTGGTATTGAAGGATCGTAGTCCGTCTTGCGGTAGTCATTATATTTATGACGGCAGCTTTACGCGTACAAAAATTGAGGGCTATGGAGTAACCACAGCACTCCTTAAACAGCATGGATTTCAGGTTCTGTCAGAACAAGACTTTCTGGCCATGATACAAGATCAACTCTAGACCCAAAATTGAGCGTATCTGTGTCCTTTAGCGTACCCAACGCACAATATAATCTTCAATATCATCAGGGTTGACGTCTTCTTCACTGATGCAACGCCCTGCGGCAGACTTTCGTGCCTTCAAAATACTGTCACGACTTCCCGTCACTAGATGATGCCAACGCGGTAAATCTTTCCCTTCAGAAATTCTACGATAAGCACAGCTCGGCGGTAGCCAATGAAATTGGTGAATTTGTTCAGGTGTCAGCTGTATGCAGTCTGCAACGTGTGATTTGCGATTTGGATAATCGGAACAACTGGCGGTTTCACAATCTAAAAGTTTGCATGCCACTTTGGTGTAAGCCACCTCTTGCGTATCTTCATCTTCAAGCTTGATTAAACAACAAAGCCCGCAACCATCACAGAGGGACTCCCACTCCAAATGGGTGAGTTCAGTCAAAGCATGCTTTTTCCAAAAATGTGGGCGTAGAGTATCGGTCATCTTCTCGCTCGCAACGAAGGTGGCAGGCATATTAACTGAACCCGCACATAAATTCCTTGTTTAAGTTACCGAATATTGAACATTAAATAAACAAAAGAATACATAGCATGCTTTCTGTGACTCCTATACTGATGAGACAGAATAAAAAATCACATGGAGATAAAACTATGTTCCGCTGGGCTATTATTTTCGCTGTAATTGCTTTGATTGCGAGTCTGCTAGGTTTTGGTGGTGTGGCAGGCTTATCCAAAGACTTTGCTGTTATTCTTTTGGTTATTGCAGTCATTCTCGCAATTGTTGGTTTCCTCTCTCGAGGAAAAGTTTAGGCGACTGATTGAATGTCGTTTTAAACTACAAATTACTCCCCTCAGACTCATGAATCAGAAACGTATGTTTTTATCATCTTGAGTCTCAATCAAAAAAATAAGAGCCTATAGGCTCTTATTTTTTTACATCCACGTAAACTTACTACGTTGTATGGTTTTAGCTTTATGGTTTTAAGTGACGTGGTCTAAAGCCTGTTGCAATTAAGGCGATACCATAAGCAGCAACACCAATCACACATAAGATGATCACTTCCGCGACACGCATCCACGCAGATACATCACCGTTGTACCATGTTAAGCCATACCACAGTGCAGCAATCATCACAGCATTGGCTATCGCAAACTGAATCACCAACTTTTTCCAATGTGCGCCAAAGCGAAAAATATTGCGCTTATGTAAATAAAAATACAGCATCCCTGCATTCACTAATGCGGAACCAGAGGATGCCAATGCCAAGGCCATATGCTCAGCATGCCAATCAATCAGTTTAAAGAATCCAATAAACACCACGTTAAGAATGGCATTGGCTGCGACCGCCATTAAACCTACACGTACAGGAGTTTTGGTATCTTGTTGCGCATAAAACCCTGGTGCAAACACTTTAATGAGCATGAATGAAATCACACCGGCACTCATACATTGCAATGCCAATGCGGTCATCTGTGTATCTTCAAAGCTAAATTGACCACGTTCAAATAAGGCCTGAATAATAGGTGTAGAGAGCATGAAAAGCGCAATACTTGCAGGCACACCCACCAAGATAATGACCTTAGCTGCCCAATCAATCATACGACGGAATTTTTCTTGATCTTGTTCAGCATGACGCGCAGACAACGAAGGTAAAATTACGGTACCTATCGCGACACCAATTAAGCCCAATGGCAATTCGGTCATCCGTTCGGCACTGTATAACCATGACACCGAACCATCTTGCATGAAAGACGCCCAAATGGTGTTCAACAGTAGGTTGATCTGCGTCACTGAGACACCAAACAGTGCTGGCAGCATCAACTTCATGATGCGATCAACACCTTCGTGTTTGAAGTCAACTTTCGGTGGAATCAGTAATTTTTTACGCCACAGCTCTGGAATCTGAATCGCCAATTGTAAGAAGCCTGCAGCGACAACAGACCAACCTAAAGCCATAATTGGCTCGGCCATATAAGGGGTTAACCATAGCGCACCGGCAATCATCGCGACATTAAGTAACACTGGAGCGAACGCAGGTGTACTGAATGAGCCATAACTATTCAAAATACTGCTGGCAAATGCCGTTAAGGACATAAACAGTAAGTAAGGAATCGTTAGGCGGAACATATCGGTAGCTAACGCAAACTTGTCTGCATCACCATGGAAACCCGGTGCATAGATATAAATAATCGCGGGTGCCGCCACCATTGCGATGAACGTCAAACTAGTCATCACCAGACCTAAACAGCCAAAAACACGGCTAATCAGAATCTGGACTTCGGCATGGGTTCGACTGGTTTTATATTCAGTCAATACAGGAATAAAGGCTTGTGAAAATGCCCCTTCTGCGAATAAGCGCCTAAAAAAGTTAGGAATACGAAAGGCAACCACGAAGGTATCGAAGTCTTTACCTGCACCAAATACATTTAACAGGACAATATCCCGTACCAGTCCCAATACACGGGACAACATAGTCATTGCACTGACAATAACTGTCGAACGCCAAAGCGCCATCGGTATTTCTCACTTTTGAAAGTGCGCCTATTGTAATGAAACTCGTCAAGGAATTTCATTGGTTTATTAAACGCAGTGTGTATTGTTTATTTGTTTTTAAAATGATGCAGCTGCTGACGAAAAGCGTTCCACTCAAAAAATGGACCCGGATCAGTTTTACGTCCCGGTGCAATATCTGAATGCCCTGCAATATGTTGTTGAATTTTAGGATAAGCCTGTTGTAAACACGCCACGACCTCTGTCAGCACGGCATATTGTGCAGCTTCAAAAGGTAAATCATCACTTCCTTCGAGCTCAATACCTATCGAATAATCATTACATTCTTTTTGCGCTAAATAGGTTGAACGACCAGCATGCCAAGCCCGATCATTAAAATTGACAAACTGTAGGACTTCGCCTGTACGCAGGATCAATAAATGTGTCGATACCTGCATCCCTTCAATGGTTTGAAAATAAGGATGTTTCGACCAATCCAACTGATTTTGGAAAAATTGTTCGATATAACCACCGCCAAACTGAGAAGGTGGCAAACTAATATTATGAATGACGACAAGCTGAATTTCGGTATCTTCAGGACGCTGGTTAAAATTCGGTGATGGAACTTGACGCGCACCTAGCAATTGCCCATCCTGCACCTGAAATGTTGTTGCTTGTGACATAAAAAAATCCTGTGTCTAAGCCGGCCTGCAATGCTGCAGATCAAAACGCCGAGCCCTACTTGAAAGTTTTAATGCTAAAACTTTCACATTGAAATCTCAATTCAAGTCTGTGAAAGGAGTTAAAAATCGCTCATTTTTAAGGAACAATGCTAATATAACGCGCACATTTTCCTGGGTTAAAAAGATACGGAACTTCTTATGAGCATATCGCAATCTTTGCTTGAACAATCAATCCAAATCAATATTCAACACGCACTACAAGAAGATATTGGCGAAGGCGATATTACAGCCCTGTTAACTCCAGAAGATGAACAAGCGACCGCAACAATTATTAGTCGTGAAGATATGGTGCTAGCAGGGCAACCGTGGGTCAATGCGCTCATTCAAACTTTTGATGCAAGTGTACAAGTCACATGGTTAAAAAATGATGGGGAACGTGTCTCAGCAGGTGAGGCTTTCTTAAAATTAGCAGGTTCTGCACGTAGCCTATTAACCGTTGAACGCCCTGCACTGAATTTTGTGCAAACATTATCGGCTGTAGCCACTAAAACAGCTGAATATGTTCAACAACTGGAAGGTTTGAATACTCGTCTACTCGATACCCGTAAAACCTTACCAGGCCTACGTATTGCACAAAAATATGCAGTTGCTGTCGGAGGTGGTCAAAACCATCGCTTAGGTTTATTTGATGCGTTTTTAATTAAAGAAAACCACATCATGGCTGCTGGTGGCATTAGCCAAGCTATTGCTAAAGCGCATACCATTGCTCCGGGTAAACCCGTTGAAGTGGAAGTAGAAACTTGGGACGAACTCAACCAAGCGTTGGAAGCAGGTGCGGATATTGTGATGTTGGATAACTTTAGTCAGCAACAAATGATTGATGCTGTCAAACACGTGAATGGTCGCTGCAAACTTGAAGCCTCAGGCAATATCACCATTGCAAACTTACGTGAAGTGGCAACGACAGGGGTCGATTATATTTCGATGGGTGTACTCACCAAAGATGTCACAGCGATTGATTTATCGATGCGCTTTAATGCCTAACGCTCTAGACTTACTCTAAACATAAATAAAGGGTGCTGTAGCACCCTTTTTGATGCTTAAGATCTAGCATGACTTAATCATCATCTTGCTGTTGTTTTGAACTTCGTCGAGCTTCATCTTCATGCTCGGAGTCCTTTTCATGCTCCGCATCGTCTTCATGCTGCTCGCGCTCATCTTGATCATCGTCCTGATCTTTTGAGTTTTCACTTTGTTCAGAAAAACGACCACCTTCACGCTCTTGATCCTGATTTCCAAAAAAATCACAACCACTGATCAACAATACGATGAACAAAGAAAAATACATCATCCAATTTTTCATTTTTAGTCCTTCAAAGCATCCTGATCCTATTAATTTGAGCCAAAGACACGCTACTGAATAGCCGATTCGTGTTGGATTTTCTATATTCAACGCATAAAAAAACGCATCCGAAGATGCGTTCTTTATTCAGTTTGAACTGAATCAAACAACTTACCAGCCTAAAGCTTCTTGTTGTTTTTTGATCAATTCTTGAATGCCTTTTTCAGCAAGTTCAAGCATTTCATTACACTGTGTACGTGTAAACGGTTTGTCTTCTGCTGTACCTTGAAGTTCAATGAACTCACCAGCTTGTGTCATCACTACGTTCATGTCTGTTTGGCAGCTTGAATCTTCTTCATAGCAAAGATCAAGTAATGCTTCGTCTTGATACATCCCTACAGAAATCGCAGCAACTAAACCTTTTAATGGATCTTGTTTAATTTTTTTATTTTCAAGCAAGACATTCATTGCATCAACCAAGGCAACAGCTGCACCTGTAATTGATGCTGTACGTGTACCGCCATCTGCCTGAATCACATCACAGTCGATACTGATGGTATTTTCACCCAATTTTTTCAAATCCACCATCGCGCGTAAGCTACGACCAATCAGACGTTGAATTTCTTGAGTACGACCGCTTTGTTTACCACGCGCCGCTTCACGGTCAGTACGTGTATGTGTTGAACGAGGTAACATGCCATATTCAGCAGTCACCCAACCCTGACCTTTTCCTTTAAGGAAACGCGGTACTGAGTTGTCAACACTTGCAGTACAAAGAACTTTTGTATGACCAAATTCAACCAATACAGAACCTTCCGCATAACGTGTGTAGTTACGGGTAATTTTTACTTCACGTAATTGATCTAATGCTCGTTGGTCGATACGCATAATGAGTCCTTAATCTGACAAAATTGATTGCGGCACATTATAACAGAAGGTACAGCCAGATTCGGGACGCATTCGTGTGCATTTACAAAATCCATTCATCCAAGTTTTGATAGGCCCATCGTACGACATCAGGAAATTTGTTAGACTGAAGCCACGCAAAATTCAGGACGAATTGCATGTCGATACGGGAAGAACGTAAGCAACAAAGTCGTAAAGCTATCCTTGATGCAGCGCTTGCATTGAGTACCACAGGCCGTTCTTTTAGCAGTCTGAGCTTACGCGAAATTTCCCGTCATGTCGGCTTGGTTCCTGCTGCGTTTTATCGCCATTTTCAGGACATGGATGAGCTCGGTTTGGAACTAGTCGACCAAATGGCCCTGCACCTTCGGAATGTCCTCAATCAACTGAGTCAGCAATGCTTTCAAGCACCAGATGCACGCACACGACAAAGTCTGGATTATTTATTTCATGCCGTTGAGCAATTTCCTGAGGCATGGATGTTTCTTATTGCTGAACGTTGGGGTGGTTCAGCATTCTTAAGACAAGCCATTACTCGTGAGTTTAATTTTCTCAGTACCGATTTGGCCCATGCACTGGCTCAAGTTGAAGCGACTCAACATATTCAATCCGAACAAGACCTCAAAGTATTGGGACAAATTTTGTTTGAATTGGCCTTAAGTTGGGCAATGCAGTGGATTGACATACATCGACATATTGACCTTCCACAACGTACTGATGCGCTACAACAATTTCGCCGCCAAGCTCAGACTCAAGTTCAGCTCTTATTTCGTGGCATCTTACATTGGGATCGATCTTTGGCTCAAATCTCTGATCCACAAAATTTATCGCCATAAAAAAGCCGCATCGAGTGCGGCTTTTTTATGATATCTGTTATTTCGCTTTGCGTTCTTTATCAACAAGGAATTTCACGATTTCAACGGTACGTGCATCTTCACCTTGTACGATGTATTTACCATTGACGGTAATCGCAGGCACGCCGCTCAATTGATATTGAGCCGCTAAGCTTTTCGCTTGAGCAATTTTTGAAGACACAGCAAATGATTTAAATGTGCTGTTAAATTTCGCTTCAGGAACACCATAACGGGTGTAGAACTTAGCAAATGCGCCTTGTTCTAAGATATTTTTTTGACCCACATGAATGTCATGGAACAATTGTAAATGTGCTTTTTGACGAACACCTAGTGCTTCCGATGCATAGTAAGCACGCGCGCCTTGTTCCCAAAGTGGATTCATTGCTGCAGGTGTACGGACAAAACGTACATCTTTAGGCAATTGCTTTAACCACGTTTGCATATGCGGTTCTAATGTAAAACAATGTGGGCAGCCATACCAAAAGAACTCACGGACTTCGATTTTACCCGGACGTTCGACTTTAATCGGTTTTGGAATAACCGTGTAATCAGTCCCCGCGACAAATTGTGCTGCCATCGCACTGCCGGAAAAAGCCAAAATAGCTGTTGTAATCGTGCCTAAAAGGAATTTTTTCATTGAACTTATCGTCCTCAAAATCATTATGATTAGTTTATGGCAACACTATAAATCAAATCTGTCGATTTCGTTTTCATTCTGTGAACTTTTTTAAGGCTTTTATCGCTTTTTTTTCAGGACGCGCTACACTAACTCCCATAAACTTTTTTCTAAAATATAAAGACTTGATTGAGGTGCAACCGATGTCGCAATTGAATGTTGATCCACAAGAAATTGCCAAATTTGAAGCTTTCGCAGCCATATGGTGGGATCAGCATTCTGAGTTCCGCCCTTTGCACATGATTAATCCTTTGCGTTTGAACTGGATAGATGAGCATTCAAATGGCATCACTGGCAAGAAAGTATTAGATGTGGGCTGTGGCGGCGGTATTTTAGCTGAAAGTATGGCACGTCGCGGTGCGCAAGTATTGGGTATCGACATGGGCGAAGCGCCATTAAATGTTGCACGCCTACATGCCGAACAAGAAAATGTGCAAAATATTGAATATCGCCAAGTGCCTGTAGAGCAATTGGCAGAAGAGCAAGCAGGTCAATATGACGTCGTTACCTGTATGGAAATGCTGGAACACGTACCTGATCCAGCATCAATTATTTTAGCGTGTCAAAAACTGGTAAAACCGGGTGGTCATGTATTCTTCTCGACCATTAACCGTAATCCTAAAGCCTATTTGTTTGCGATTATTGGTGCGGAATATGTTTTACGCATGTTGGCTAAAGGCACACATGATTATTCGAAGTTTATTAAGCCTTCAGAATTAGCTCATGATATTCGTCAAGCCCAGTTAAAACTCAAAGATATGACGGGTTTACATTATAACCCAATCACCAAACGCTATTGGCTCGCACCGAATGTGGATGTGAACTACATGGTTCATACGGTGAAAGAAGCCTAATGAAAGCTGTACTCTTTGATCTTGACGGTACACTGATTGATACCGCGGCTGATTTTATTCGTATTATTCAAGACATGTGCCGTGACAAAGGCATTGCGGTGGTCAGTGCAGAAGACATTCGTGTACAAGTATCTGAAGGCGCGCGTGCCATGGTCAAACTGGTCTATCCAGAGTTAGACGTTGAAGATCCTGTCTTTCTGGCACATCGTCAACGCTTTCTAGATCTGTATGGTGCTGATATTGCAGTTGATACCGATCTGTTTGAAGGCATGTATCCACTACTCGCAGAGTTAGAACAACATCAAATTCCGTGGGGTATCGTCACCAATAAACCGCGCTCACTCAGTGAAGCGTTGCTCAAAGCGCTGAATTTGACTGAGCGCTGCTCGGTATTGGTTTGCCCAGATGATGTCAGTAAAACCAAGCCAGACCCAGAGCCGATGTATTTAGCCGCCAAGCACATTCATCTAGATGCTCAAGACTGTATCTATGTCGGTGATCATCCACGTGATATCGATGCAGGTCGTAATGCGCAGATGTACACGATTCTTGCGGCTTATGGCTATTTACCTTTACAACACAAAGATGACTTAACAGCTTGGCATGCAGATTGTATAGTGAAGACTGTTGCTGACCTGCATGAAGCCATTCATGATTTGGTCATCAAACCGAAAACGCTCAACACAGCGACTTTATAACGATAGAACACAACACAATAAAACGAGGAGGTACGGATGAAATATTCAGAATATCAACCTCGCCCCGATCTGCTCAAAGATCGCATTATCCTGATTACAGGTGCGGGCGATGGTATTGGCCGTGCGGCTGCCCTCAGTTATGCCTTACATGGCGCAACCGTGGTCTTACATGGACGCACACTGAATAAACTAGAAGTGATTTACGATGAAATTGAAGGCTTGGGTGCCCCCCAACCGGCGATTTTACCGCTACAACTGTCTAGTGCCTCTCCTCGTGATTATGAGCTGTTGGTCGATACCTTAGAAAAGCAATTTGGTCGCCTAGACGGCATTTTGCATAATGCTGGGATTTTGGGTGAGCGAACTGAACTAGAACATTATCCTGTGGATGTATGGGATGATGTCATGGCGGTGAACCTT
The DNA here is from genome assembly GCF_013419675.1 of Acinetobacter sp. YH12069. Lineage (NCBI taxonomy): Bacteria > Pseudomonadati > Pseudomonadota > Gammaproteobacteria > Moraxellales > Moraxellaceae > Acinetobacter > Acinetobacter sp. YH12069. The sequence goes on from NZ_VOZS01000009.1 coordinate 138,817, forward strand.
CGCGCGCCCTTTGTACTGACTCAAGAGCTGATGCCACTACTACAAAAATCTGAGCATGCCTCAGTGGTCTTTGCCAGTTCGGGTGTGGGACGTGAAGCCCGTGAACGTTGGGGCGCGTACTCGGTTTCAAAAATTGCCATTGAAGCCGTAAGCACATTGTTCGCTAAAGAAAATGAACACCCCAATATTCGTTTTAACTGTATTAACCCTGGTGCGACACGTACTGCCATGCGTGCAAAAGCTTATCCAGACGAAGATCCAAAAACTTTGCCTACGCCTGAAAGCATCATGCCTGCATATTTATATTTAATGGGTGACGACAGCTTGCATTTAACCGGTGCCAGCATAGATGCCCAAGATGAATAGGGTGAAAACCCAATTTAAAAAGGAAGATCGCGCTTCCTTTTTTTATGTCTTGAATCTTTACAACGCATCATTAACCGACTGATTTTGCAGTGACCACGCGAAAGTCGACTTGAGTTTTTAGCAAATTTGCCGATACTTGGGGCATTCTTTAAAAACATTGGATTGATACATGTCTGACTTTAGCAATATTACAGTGACTCCAACTGAGGATGGCATGGTTAACCTACTGGTCGATGGTCAACCGATTTCAGCAAAATATGGGATGAAATTCGACCCGAGTATCGTGGACGATTTAAAAGGATTAGATGTCGGTCAAAATGCAAAATTATTTGAACAATTTATTTTTTCGCATACTGACTTAAACTTTGAGCATGCCTATTTCTATATCACTTGCATTCAAAAGCAAGAAGCAGGCTTTCAAGTGATCACTAACTTTGTTTATCGCATCATTGCGCAAGATCAAGCACCGTTTGAGCATGTGATTACCAAACAAGGTGCAGCAATGACACCTGAAGATATTAATGAATTTATTCAAGCTCATATTCAAAAATCATTAACGGATTATACTGACCTGAAATACGCATACTAAGTGTGTTCCAAGTGAAAAATTCATGTTTAAAAAGGGCCATTTGATGCCCTTTTTTTAAACCCTTAGATTAGCATTTGAAATTCAACAAGCTTTGATCAATAGACAGCTTCATTACCCAACTTTCCATTGATCGTATTTTTAAATTATTTTTATAATAATATTCGGTTTTTCAAATTAAGTATAAAAGCATAGACTGCTGGCCATGACATAGACCGACGGCAAGGAGACCCAAATGGCTGATCAAACACGCAAAATTGAAACCATTCGTTCAATTGAAAACTTACAACTGACTGAAAATTTGATCTCTGCAATGGACGATGCCGAGCAAGCTGAATCTGTGGCTCAAGCGATTTATTCACTCCAATGCCTCAATGAGCAGTGGTACTAAAACCCGGATTTACTCACCTTTTCCAGTCCAGTATCTCTACCCCATTTGCCCATCAAGACTTGATGGGCGTTTTTGATCGTGCTTACAATAGACCTCAAATTTGATCAAGACTGCATTGCAAGGATAAAAAGCACGCATTATCGGACCATCGCTTTCAATATGGAAAGATTGTTCTCAGCGCGAAATTTATCGCATAATATCCGCAATCTCTTCGTTTTATTTAAAGAAATATTCATCTTTCTTCACAGTTTCTCTGCATTTAATGCGTACAGTAGTGATATTGAAGATAAATTACTCATGAGGGTTGAACATGAAAAAGATTTTGCCAATTTTGGCTCTTTCTTTCAGTGCTTTAATAGCAAGCAGCATCACGTCTGCAGCGCCTCACTTCAAGAACGATGAACGTGGCTTTGATGGCCCACGCGGCAATGCATATGGTCAAATGAAAAAAGATCGTGATTTCCGTGGTTATCAGGACGATGACGATCTTGAAGATCGACGCCGTATGCGTGAACAACGTGGAGTCAAACGTTTGCAACAACATAAATGGCAAACGGGCTATGTGATGCCACAGCATTATCGTGGTAATGGTTATAAAGTCGATTATAAAGACCATAACTTACCTAAACCATCGCGTAATCAGCAATGGTATAAAATCAATAATGACTACATATTGGTCAACTCAGATAGTAACAGTATTCTGAAAATTTTAGGTATGTAAGCCATTTTGAATTAAATTTCGCCATATTTTTTAAAGCCCAGATTAACTCTGGGTTTTTTTATGAGGTTTTTCAACATTTAACCGAAAAGCCTGATGCTGCCTAGCTTTCAGGTCATTTGCACACCTTCAAATTTCCTCCATACATTTCACAATTCAACTATATTACCCCCACGCTTTCTCTGAACTTTCTCGCTAATTTTGAATCATCGAAAAACAGATTAGAAATGTATAGAGGTGTCCCATGAACAAAATCGTATCGACTTTAGTTCTTTCAGTATCGGCTTTAATGGCAACGACAGCAGCAATCGCTGCACCAGACCATCGTCAAGATGACCGCCGTTACCATCCGTCATACCAACATCAAGATAACCGTTGGAACAATGACCACCGTCCGAGCAATTGGAATAACAACAACCGTTATGACAATAATCGCTACGACCGTAATGACTCTCGTCGTGTAAACCCAAGCCGTGATTGGCGTGTCGGTCAAAGCTTTCCACGTTATTTCGACTCAAGCCGCTACAAAGTGAGTGATCGTGAAGCACGCCGCTTACCGAACACCGGTCGTTATCAACAATGGTACAAAATCAATGGTGATTACGTGCTAGTCAATGATCGTACCGATCGCATCATTCGAATTAAGAATGGCTAATCATTCAACGATCTCTTGAGTCCCTTTCCCAACACCTGAACACTGTTCAGGTGTTTTTTTATATTTGCTTTCCGCTGTCATCTGTTTTTGTTTAGAATCATCCATAACAGAGCGAATAAACAGGCATAGGCATGCAAACGAATATCACTGAACCATCTTCCAGCACAACCTTACAGTATGTGCATTGGTTCCGTCATTCTGCACCCTATATTAATGCGCATCGTAACAAAACCTTTGTCATCATGTTTGATGGTGAAGCGCTGCAACATGAAAATTTTCAACACATTATTCATGATATTGCCTTATTACACTCACTTGGTATTCGTCTAATTTTGGTGCATGGTGCTCGTCCGCAAATCAATTATAATTTACAAAGCAGCGGCATCCAGACACCATTTCATCATCATCGTCGCATCACCACTCGCGAATCTTTACCTGCTGTGATGAATGCTGTTGGCTCCATTCGTCTGCAAATTGAAGCCCTCCTATCTATGGGTTTAGCCAACTCACCGATGTACGGCGCGCGTATTGATGTGGTCTCAGGCAATTTGGTCACGGCAAAACCGTATGGCATTCGTGACGGTATCGATTTTCAACTGTCTGGTGAAGTTCGTTCCGTCGATATCGATGCGATTCAACGTCATTTAGAGAGCCAAAATATTGTGGTGCTTGCGCCAACAGGTTATTCCACGACAGGTGAAGTGTTTAATTTATTGGCTGAAGAAGTTGCGACCAAAACCGCCATTAGCTTAAAAGCGGATAAGTTAATTTTCTTGGGCAAACAACATGGTTTACACAATGAACATGGGCAGCTACAACGCGAAATTACGCCTCATCAACTTGATCAGCATATTTTGCAATATCAAGATTCTAACCCCGATATTGCCCTGCATTTAAGCGTTGCCAAAGATGCCTCCCTTCAAGGCGTACATCGTGTTCATCTCATTTCCTATGCTTATGATGGCGCATTGATCGAAGAATTGTTCACACGTGACGGTTCTGGCACCATGATCACTGATGCGCATTATGAAGAAGTACGTACTGCCGATATTCAAGATGTTGGCGGCTTAATCAATCTCTTACGTCCTCTCGAACAAGAAGGTATCTTGGTTTATCGCTCACGCGAACGTCTGGAAAATGAAATTGGACAATTTGCAGTGATTGAACGTGACGGTACGATTTTGGCCTGCGCTGCGTTATACCCGATTCCTGTCACAGGGAATGAAAAACGCTCTGCTGAAATCGCGTGCGTAGCTGTGCATCCAGGGTATCGAAAATCAAATCGCGGTAGCCAAATTTTGCATTATTTAGAAGAAAAAGCGCGAGATTTAGGTATCGAACAATTGTTTATTTTGACCACACGAACAGCGCATTGGTTCCTTGAACAAGGTTTTGAACAAGTCAGTGTCGATGACTTACCGAATGCCCGTCAGGCCTTATATAACTATCAAAGAAACTCATTGGTTTGTAAAAAGTCACTTTAAAGTGGCTTTTTTTATGCGCTGAATAGCATTATTTTGCATAAGGTTATGCCGAATCCCTTGGCATAACCCTTCAATCACTTTGCAAGCCACAGAATAACTATATCTGCCATTTAAATAACCATAATAAATAAAATAATTTCAACAACTTAAAATAATACCTCTGCACATTATATGTTTTTCTAAAATCATAATTTTTCATAAGTTTTGCTGATTTTTATTTATCTTTTTTCCTGATTTTAAATTTAAGTTTTCTTATTTTTTTCGAAAAAGAAAACTCTTTAGCTTATGTGTTCATAAATCAACAGTTCTGCAACTTTAGGCCTTTATAGGAGCAACACATGCGTACGCACAAAGCAAAACTTTGGACAAAAACACTTGTACTGTCTACAGCGGTTGTGGGTGCCATGATGATGTCGGGCTGTGGCAAAAAAGAGGCTGAAGAAAATGTCACCTTAAATATCGGCTTCCAAAAATATGGCTTATTGCCAATTTTAAAAGAACGCGGAACTTTAGAAACAGCCTTAAAAAGCCAAGGTGTAAATATCAAATGGGTGGAATTTCCTGCGGGTCCACAGCTGCTTGAAGGCCTCAATGTGGGCAGCGTGTCATTTGGTGAAGTCGGTGAAGCACCGCCTATCTTTGCTCAAGCCGCTCAAACCGATTTGGTTTACATTGCCAACCAACCTGCAGTTCCAAAAGCTGAAGCGTTAATTGTGCAAAAAGATTCGGCTATTCACAGTATTCAGGACTTAAAAGGTAAACGTGTGGCCTTAAACAAAGGCTCAAACGTGCATTACCTCTTGCTCAAGTTGTTGGAAGCCAATCAACTCAAATTTAGCGACATCAATGTCGTGTATTTACCACCTGCCGATGCACGTGCTGCTTTTGAAAAAGGTGCAGTTGATGCATGGGTAATTTGGGACCCGTTCCTTTCTGCCGCTGAGCATCAACTTAATGCTCGCACCATTGCCAATGGCGAAAACTTGGTGAAGAACTACCAGTTCTATTTGGCCGATCGTAAATTTGCTCAGGAAAATCCAAAAGTCCTGCAAGCTGTGGTGAATGAGTTGAATTTGACCGCGCAATGGGTCTCAAAAAATCAAGACGAAGCGGCCAAGTTACTCGAAGGCAAAACCGGCTTAGGTCTAGATGTGCTTAAAACATCAATTTCTCGCTTAGGCAATCAAGTGACGCCGATTACTGCACAAGTGGCGCAAGAACAGCAGCAAGTCGCTGATGCGTTTTATAACGAAAAATTAATTCCAAATAAATTAAATATTGAGTCGGCCATTATCAAATAAGCCGACCACAGCATAAGGGCGATGCCATGCGTATTCTAAGAACATTTTCCATACTGACTTTAGCCACTTTTGGCCTTGGACTCAGTGCGTGCCAAAAACAAGAAACAGCACAGCAGGATCGTGAAAAACCAACTGAAACAGCCGTAAAAACCTTGGTTATTGGTTTTCAAAAATCAGCCCTAAATTTGCTGGTTGCCCGTGAACAAAAACTCTTTGAACAACAATTTCCCGGCGCTCACATTGAGTGGAAGGAGTTCCCTGCTGGCCCACAAATGTTAGAAGCCCTTGCGGTCGGTGCGGTGGATTATGGCTATGTCGGCAACACCCCGCCTATTTTTGCCCAAGCTGCCAATAAAGACCTGAATTATATTGGCTATGAAGTGGTGCCTGAACAGTCGCTTGCTGTCGTGATTCCAGCGGATAGCTCAATCAAAACCATTCAAGAATTACGTGGCAAACGCGTTGCTGTACAAAAAGGCTCGAGTGCGCATGAGTTATTAGCCAAGACTTTAGAAAAAGCCGGTTTGACTTGGAATGACATTCAACCAATTTGGATTCCACCAGCAGATGCACGTGCCGCATTTGATAAAAAATCAATTGATGCATGGGCCATTTGGGACCCGTTTTTATCTGCAGCGGAGTTGGATGCTCAAGCTAAAGTGCTGATTCAATCTGGTGATTTTCCAAAGACCTATTCATTTTATGTGGCAAATCCAAAAGTCGTTCAAGCGCACCCTGATGCCCCAGCTAAATTTTTAAAGGCCTTAGACGCTTCCGATCAGTGGATTGTGAAGAACCAAAATGTGGCTTTAGAGATTTATAAAAACAGCACAGGGCTGCAAAAGAATATTGCTGCGCAAGCCTTTTCACGCCGATCCAAACCATCTCCTGTGCGCTCGCTGACACCTGAGGTCATACAAGCACAGCAAAATATTGCGGACTTATTTAAACAAGTCCAACTGATTCCAAACAACATTCAAGTCCAAAAGCAAGTTTGGACACCTTCATCACATTGATACCCGAGCCATCAAAAATACAAGGAACTGAACATGAAAATTTTCTGGTTTATCCCTACCCACGGTGACAGTCGCTACTTAGGAACAAGTAAAGGTGCACGCCAAGTCGATCATGCCTACATGAAGCAAATTGCAGTAGCGGTGGATAATCTTGGCTATGAAGGCGTTCTGATTCCAACAGGTCGTTCATGTGAAGATCCATGGCTTACAGCTGCAAGCTTGATTGATGCCACTAAAAATTTAAAATTTCTAGTGGCGCTACGTCCGGGGGTGACAACGCCTGCACTAACTGCACGTATGGCTGCAACTTTTGACCGTTTATCTGGCGGCCGTATCTTACTGAACTTAGTTACAGGCGGTGATGAGCAGGAACTCAAGGGTGATGGTGTCTATGAAGATCACGCAACGCGTTACCAAACTGCCGCGGAATACACCACCATTTGGCGTGAAATTTTAACCCGCTCACATACCGGTGAAAGCTATACCTTCCATGGTGAACGTCTGAGTGTGGACGACGCCAAATTACTCTATCCGCCGCTACAAAAACCGTACCCACCATTATGGTTTGGCGGTTCTTCAGAGGCTGCTGTTGAACTGGCAACAGATCAAGTTGACACCTATTTGACTTGGGGTGAGCCACCTGCTGCGGTAAAAGAAAAAATTGCAGTGGTGCGTGAAAAAGCCAAAGCCAAAGGACGTGAACTGAATTATGGCATTCGTTTACATGTCATTGTGCGCGAAACCAATGAAGAGGCATGGAAAGCAGCAGAAGAGCTGATCCAATATGTCGACGATGCCACCATTGCAGCCGCGCAAGCCAAGTTCAAAACCATGGACTCTGTTGGTCAACGCCGTATGGCTGAACTGCACAATGGCGACCGTAGCAAATTAGAAGTATCGCCAAACTTATGGGCCGGTGTTGGTCTGGTTCGTGGTGGTGCAGGTACGGCACTCGTTGGTGATCCTGAAACCGTCGCCGCACGTATCCAAGAATATGCCGATCTCGGGATTAGCACCTTTATTTTCTCTGGTTACCCACACCTTGAAGAGTCGATCCGTTTTGCAGAATTAGTGTTCCCATTACTGCCATTGGAAACACGTCAGAAATTGGTTCAACCTAACTTAACCGGCCCATTTGGTGAGATTGTCGCGAACAATTACACACCAGATGAAAATAAAAAAGCTGAAAAGATTCAGGAGCCGGCCTAATGTCCAAAACTGTTTCTGTTGAAACCTTCAAAGCACCGAAGGTTTCACGTGGAACACAACTCGGGCAGCGTTTGCTGCCTTGGTTGTTTCCTATTGCATTAATTATTGTTTGGCAAATTGCCTCTGTTACAGGGCTGTTAGAAAGTCGTATTTTGCCTGCGCCAAGTGCGGTGGTGGTGGCCTTTTGGAACTTACTGATCAGTGGTGAACTGTGGAAGCATGTTCAAATCAGTGCCGGTCGTGCTTTGGTTGGGCTTTTAGTCGGCGGTGGATTAGGTCTTTTTTTAGGGCTGCTGAATGGTTCATCCAAAACAGCATCGACGCTACTCGATACCACGCTGCAAATGATCCGTAATATTCCTGCTCTTGCCCTGATTCCCTTGGTGATTTTATGGTTTGGGATCGATGAATCGGCCAAACTTTTTTTAGTCGCTATTGGCGTATTCTTTCCCATTTATATCAATACCTATCATGGTATTCGTTCTGTAGACCCTCAACTGATTGAAATGGGCAAAAGCTACGGTTTGAGTGGCTGGCAACTGTATAAAGAAATCATTCTACCGGGGGCGATGCCGTCTATTTTGGTTGGTCTGCGTTTTTCACTCGGGCTCGTTTGGGTTTTGTTGATTGTGGCAGAAACCATTTCTGCACAAGCCGGCATCGGTTATATGACCATGAATGCACGCGAATTTCTACAAACCGATATCGTCTTGGTCGGGATTTTATTGTATGCCCTACTCGGTAAATTAGCCGATGTACTGGCTGTTGCCTTAGAAAAATATTTACTCCGTTGGCACTCGGGTTACCAAAAATAAGGAGCATGTGATGACCGATTTAAGCATAAGCCGTCATGCAGACGACTCAACCCAACCTCAGCGTTCTTCTGTCGAGGATATCAATCCCCATGCAGTGTTGGGCGCAGAGATCCTGATTGAACAACTACACAAATTTTATGGCGATGTTAAAGTCCTTGAAGACCTTGACCTGCATATTCAACCCGGTGAATTCTTGGCGATTGTCGGTCGTAGTGGCTGTGGTAAAAGTACCCTGCTTCGCCTCATCGCCGACTTAGAAAAACCGAGTTATGGCGAAATTAAATTTAAGTCTGCACGTCATATTCGTGAAGGCATCACCAGTGATGATATTCGTGTGATGTTCCAAGACCCTCGCCTCCTGCCTTGGCGTAGCATTGAGAAAAATGTACAACTTGGTTTAAGCAAAGACCAACACGCCAATGCTACAGCACTCCTCGAAAAAGTCGGTTTAAAAGACAAAGCGGGGCTTTGGCCAACACAGCTGTCAGGGGGGCAACGTCAACGTACTGCACTGGCACGTGCTTTGTCACATAAACCACGCATTTTGCTGCTAGATGAACCACTGGGTGCGCTCGATGCCTTAACACGTTTAGATATGCAGAATTTGATTGAAAAACTCTGGACTGAACAAGGTTTTACCGCAATTTTGGTCACACATGATGTAAGTGAAGCCGTGCAGTTGGCAGACCGTATAATCTTGCTCGATAAAGGCCATATTGCCAAAGAATTTCGTGTCGATTTGGCCCGTCCACGAAAAAAAGGCATTGAATTTACTGAACTTGAACAACAGGTCTTACAAGCAGTGTTGGCCACTTAAGCTGTACTTGTGCAGGAAATCATCACTTAAACTGTGTGACTTCCTGTCCTGTTCTAGAGCAATATCGCAACATAACCACGTTTAGCATTTAGGGGAGATTTATCGCCTGTTGACAAATACATCACAAAAATTACGATAAATCATATAAATCCATGACTAAAAATAATGATTTATTTAAATTTCACCCTAAAATGATTATTTGAAATATTATGGTATTCGTCGTATTTATTTGACCGTTGAACAGAATAAACTGCCAAAATTCATAAAATTAGAAACGATGATTGTGCACAAATCTGTTGATTTGCCGTACAATTCAATATTCCCTTTTCATTTTCTTAAAAGAGCTAATGGAACAAAAAAAGAGTACCCAGAAACGCCACCAGTTGCTTAATGCAGCACTGGATGTCTTTTCCCTGTATGGCTTCAATGGCGCCAGCTTGGATGAGATCGCACAGATTGCAGAAATGCATAAATCGAATATTTTCTATTACTATGAAAATAAAGAAGCGCTTTATGTTGAAGTTCTGACAACGGTTCTACAAAAGTGGCTTGCTCCGCTACAAATGTTGGAAGCAGACCTTGAGCCTGAAGAAGCGATCACCAATTATCTATTGCAGAAAATTGAAGTATCTCGTACGCAACCGAAAGCCTCACGTTTGTTCGCACTTGAAGTCATTCAGGGCGCACCACACATTCTTGAAATTTTAAAAGGCCCACTAAAAAAATTAGTGAAACGCAAAGCCAAAGTCATTAGCAACTGGCAAGAGCAAGGTAAAATTTCAAAAGATATTGATCCAGAACTTTTAATTCTGAACATTTGGGCAATTACGCAAAACTATGCTGACTTTGCAACCCAAATGGAAATGGTCACTGGAAAAACCTTACGTAATCGCAGTATGCAACAACGGATTATTCAACATACCGTTCATATGATGCTTTACGGTGTAATTCCACGCCCAGAAAAGTAAATTGAATTGGGTCGAATTGGCATACGACCATAGCATTCTATGGTCGCCGACCGAAATTAGCTAAATGCCTTATTTGACTGTTTGATATAATTTCAATAATTTCTTTGCGCCGAATAATAAATTTTCTTCCCAATCCAGATGCGCTGTGTCATTCGCACCATCGGTAATATATTTTACCGATACAAAGCGAACACCCAGTTTTTTACATACTTTAGCGATTGCGTAGCCTTCCATATCGACAAGATTACACGGTACTTTCGGCAGCCCAGTTTCAAAGCTGTCGCCTGTACCACAAATTCCTTTAGGCAAATGGCTAAACATGCTCTCTGGCTGAATTTCAGCAGGATGATCGGTATCCATCGGCGTCACCCCCACATCAAAACCCAAAGGCGATACATCCATATCCCGTTGTACAAATTGAGCTACTTCAACCAAAGCATGTGCATCAAAATGTGAACTTCCCGCAGTGCCCAAATTCAGCAAAGTATGACATCCGGTTTTTTGAATCACATCAAAGGCTTTAAATGCGGCATTGACTTTACCAATACCACTGTAATGTACTTCAATGCCTGCGGCTTCAAACAAGCCTTTAGATTCACTCGGCAGTGCCATAATTAAAGCGATTTGCTGACGCATAGCGGTCTCCTCAAATTGATGCCTTCATATAGCATACATTTGCACGTGCGCAGAAAAAATCATCTTCAAAAATCACATTGCTCAGAAAATAAATTCCTCACGCAGATTTGAATGCTATCAAATTTGAAATTGCATCGGCCGCTTGCCAATAAAAGATGGTGCCAATTGTTGGTCATGACGTAAGGCATCTAAAATCTTCTCTAATGCAATATGTGCCATATCCCCTCGTACACTATGCGAATGGGTCATCGGCATATGCTCGATGCCAGCTCTTCGCGCTGACAAAATTTTAATGTCTTGTTTGTTGACCACCCAAGTATAGGCATTCACAGCCGGCATCAATGCCTTAGACAACAATTTTGGAATCGGAAATTTATAACTGACACAGGTATAAACCCGTGACTCATACGGCCCCACAGGGCTAATCAGACTATTAAACACCATGCCCAATGGCTCTCCCCAATGGTATTCCACCAAGGTAATATTCGGCGCGATAAAACTGTCGCGGTGGACCTGTTCAGCACCATGCGGATTGGTCAGCCATGGCATCATGCCGACATCTGCATCATGGTCATGATAGTCAACGACTACTTTGCGCGGCCCGACATCTATGGTGGCATCCACGGCTTTTCCCGACTCTGAACGAAACCAGCCTTCATGGACAAATATGGTATGGGTTACATCCATTATATTCTGTGCAACAGCGCCCATCTCGCCATCATAACTGCCGACCATGTAATAGCTGACCCAGCCGGCTTGATCATAAAACGGTAATTTAAATATTTCCGGGCGTTCCTGTTTGGGCTTTTCACCGAGATAAATCCATACCACCCCATCTTGCTCACATACATCAAAACTACGCTGTTTAAAAGGATGCGGTTTTTCTGGAAAAAATTGTCCATTGACACTAGGAATATGCGCCACATGCCCATCGCCCTGATACGACCAGCCATGATATGGACACGTCACGCAGCCATCAGTCATTTTACCCTGAGACAAAGGCACGCCACGATGTACACATTGATCGAGCAATGCAGCAGCTGTTCCATCTTTTTGTCGGAACAGAACAATTTTTTTACCATACAGGGTGGCTGAAAAAGGTTGATCTTTTTTGAGTTCTTTAGAGGTACAAGCGACATACCATTCTTCTAATAATCCTTTGGCATCATCCCAAAAACTGGTTTGATTACACATAATTCGATCCTTATTTTTATCTTTTTGTTTTAATCCATATGCCTTGCTCTAGTTCCTACACTTCAAGCAAGTTTATATCTCGAAGCCAGTTGATCTCTTGAAAATACGCGCAAATTTTATACATGAATGTTTTGCTTGGATAGCAAAATAACGTAACTGCATCACACGCTTGCACAAGCTCTATATTTGTTTGCTGAAATCCGTCAAAGCCAACGCGCTATAGTTTTCTTCAACGGATTTATATTCACCCGACATCATTTAAGATGCGCTCTGAGCATCACAATACGCTTTTAAACACGGAGAAAAAAATAAGCTACCGCGATAAAACCCTTGTATGGTTTTCAGCATCACCAATAACCAAAGCGTACAGAGCAATACTGCAAAAAAAGTACCGAACTGTTGAATAGCGTGTAATTGCGTCTGTTCCGCCAAATGGATGACCGCCAAACTAAAAACGCCGAATGGAAACGTCATCGCCCACCACCCGAGATTAAAGGGTAAATCTCGCAAATGTTTTAGCGTGATGAGTATAGCGATTCCAAACCACCATACACCAAATCCGAGCAGAACAAGGGCTGCAAACACACCGCCTTGAAGCAACACCTGTCCCAAATCAGCCAAATCTACTGCTGTCAAAATACGTGGGGCTTGCTCGCCCAAAAGTAACAGCGCTAAAGCCCCTGTCCCAATCGGTCCTAAGGCCAACCAACTGCTGATCGCCATATCCTTGCTTGGCAATTGATGTAAAGCTAGACGCAGCAACAAGATGCTTAAGATGGCAAATGCTGGAAATACTGAGATTCCCCAAAGCAGATAACTCCCCAGCAAAATATGGACAGCATGAGCCTGTGCAGGTAAATGCGCCAACAATAAACCGCCTGAACTGGCAGCCACCTCGCAAGCCACTATCGGCAATAACCATACTGCGGTCATGCCTTGCAGCGCATGTTGCTGACGACTAAACATCAGAAAGGGAACACACCATGCAATCGCAATTGCCATCAACACATCGACATACCATAAATATTCAGCCCATGTGATGATGCTTACGCCCAAAAACTCAGTGTACAGCGTGGTGCCAAATTTCAATGCGCCATTGATCAGGGTTGCCAGTGCCATGGGGATCGCCCCAAGAAATAAACTCATCACTGGATGCTGGAAAATCTGCTTGTGGGTACAATATCCATCGGCTGAGATACATCCCACTAAACAATATGAACAACACGATGCTGATCTGCCACAGCGCTGCTCCGAAGGACCACATCCACTGCGGCGCCACCGCTATAGATGGTAAAATGAGGGCCACCACACCTGTGCCCATCACCACCGTAAACCAGTTTGGGGTGAAATGACGAATCAAGTCTTGTTTATGCTGGAGTTGATAAAATGGCATTTTCATCGCATGATGCTCATCAAAATGGAATGTCTATAGTTTAAGCACACCATTAAATAAGAAAAATTGATTAATATTTATTTTTATAATTTATTTTATTGATAATAAATTCATCTCTGCATAAAAAAACTTGAGTAAAAACACAACAACAAGACGAACGCAGAAGATTATGGCAATATATAGCCCTCAAACATTTTCAACAATTGATTCGCCCATGAAGCTGCTCCGTCTGAATGCTTTAGCGCCCCACTTAGAACTCCCCAAAACTGCCGTGACCATTGGCAATTTTGATGGTGTACATTTGGGTCATCAAGCGATGGTCAGCCAGCTCAAAGACATAGCACAGCAACAAAACTTAAAAACAGCTGTGATGATTTTTGAGCCACAACCGCTTGAATTCTTTAAAGCTTATGATGCACCGCCTCGAATCAGTTCACTACGTGAAAAAGTCGAATATTTAACTGAACTAGGCGTCGACTATATTGTGGTGGCGAAATTTGACAATGCCTTTCGTAATCTCAGCGCCGAAGAATTTGCCGATATTTTAAAAAATAAACTCAATACACAAAGTTTAGTTTTGGGCGAAGATCATCACTTTGGCAAAAACCGCCAAGGCAATAGCGAATTTTTACGCCAATACGGCTTCCAAGTCACAGCCCTGCAAAATGTCGAAGTTGATGGCGAACGTGTCAGTTCGACACTGGTTCGTCAGACATTACAAGCAGGCGACCTTGCCCATGCCGCAAAACTTTTAGGTCGTCCTTATAGCATCACCGGTCGTGTGCAGTATGGCGATCAAATCGGTCGCACCATTAATTTTCCTACCATTAATGTGCGTTTAAACCGTCATAAACCTTGTTTAAATGGCATTTATGCAGTCGATGTCATTTGTGAAACCGAATCTTTAACAGATAAAGTAAAAAACGAAAATGCTGACAAATTAGGGGTTGCAGGTTATGCACCCTCTGCCCTGTTTGGTGCAGGGCATGTTGGTACGCGTCCCGCAATTAAACAGGAACATCCTGAATGGCGATTAGAAGTACATTTTCCTGATGTTTCTGCTAATCTGTATGGCCTGTTAATGCGGGTGACGTTCTTGAACTTTTTACATGGCGAAAAGGACTACCCTTCGCTTGAAGCACTGAAAGCCGGAATTGATGACGACGTCGAAAAGCTCCTTGAGTTTCGAGGTCAGCACCCTCATTTCCCCTTTTAAACCCCGATTATTTATTGTAAAACGCGTCAGTCAACGGGCTGATAAATTTGGAAGACAACTTGCATGAGCGATAAGCAAACTCCTGAAAATGCAGTGGATTATAAAGCCACGCTAAACCTCCCAGGTACTGAATTTGCGATGAAAGCAAATCTCGCAGTACGTGAAGCGAAATGGTTAGAAGAGTGGTATGCCGACAACATTTATCAGCAGATTCGTGCATCGCGTATTGGCAAGAAAAAATATGTGCTTCATGACGGCCCTCCATACGCAAATGGCCAAATTCACTTAGGCCATGCGGTGAATAAAGTCCTGAAAGACATCATCATCAAAAGCCGTGTAATGGACGGTTTTGACGCACCGTATGTACCAGGTTGGGACTGTCACGGTCTTCCAATCGAACTGAAAGTTGAAGAAAAAGTCGGTAAAGTCGGCGTGAAAGTAGATGCCTCAACTTTCCGTAAAGCCTGCCGTGAATATGCCTACACCCAAGTTGAATTACAGAAAAAAGACTTCGTGCGTATGGGTGTGTTTGGTGATTGGGACAACCCTTACCTCACCATGAACTTCAAACAAGAAGCCGACATCGTTCGTTCGCTCGGTGAAATTGCCAAAGCAGGCCATATTGAGCCGGGTCTTAAACCTGTGAACTGGTGTTTGGACTGTGGTTCTGCCTTAGCTGAAGCTGAAGTGGAATACGAAGACAAAAAATCAGATGCGATTGACGTTGGTTTTAGCGTTGTTGATTTAGCTGATTTATCTGCACGCCTAGGTGTTACAGTTAGCGATTCTACAGATATCGTAATCTGGACAACCACACCTTGGACTATGCCTGCCAACCAAGCGGTTGCTCTACACGCTGAACTTGAATACCAATTGGTGAAAGCAACTGGCGAAGACAAAGCAGCGCAAAACTTCATCCTTGCAAAATCATTGGTTGAATCTGCAACGCAACGTTATGGTTTTAACGCAGTTGAAGTAATCGCTGAGTTTGCTGGTGCAAAACTTGAAAATCTAGTACTACAACATCCGTTAATTGCTGAACGCCAAGTACCAGTGATTTTAGGTGAGCATGTCACAGACGGCAGTGGTACAGGTGCTGTACATACCGCGCCAGGCCATGGTGTGGACGACTATAAAGTTGGCTTACAGTACAACCTGAAAGTCGACAATCCAGTTGGCGGCAACGGTGTATATTTACCGACTGCGCCAATTTTTGCAGGCGAACACATCTACAAAGCCAATCCAAAAATCATTGCTGCTTTAACCGAAGCAGGCAAACTTTGGGCACATGTGGTGATCAAACATAGCTACCCACATTGCTGGCGCCATAAAACACCGATTATCTTCCGTGCAACACCGCAATGGTTCATCAGCATGGATGCAAAAGGTTTACGCCAAGGTGCATTGAACGCGATTGAAAATGACATCAGCTTCGTACCGGATTGGGGTAAAAACCGTATCCAATCGATGATTGAAGGTCGTCCAGATTGGTGTATCTCACGTCAACGTACATGGGGCGTGCCAATTCCATTCTTCGTGCATAAAGATACCAACGAACTTCACCCGCGTACCCCTGAGCTAATCGAAGAAGTCGCGAAGCTGATTGAACAAGAAGGTATTGACGGTTGGTATAACCGTGATGCATCTGAGTTTATCGGTGCAGATGCAGAGCAGTACAATGCGGTTCGTGACACTCTAGACGTTTGGTTTGACTCTGGAACAACACACTTTGCAGTACTTCGTGAACGTGAAGAATTGCAAGACCCTGCTGACTTGTACCTTGAAGGTTCTGACCAACATCGTGGCTGGTTCCAATCTTCATTGTTAACATCTATGGCGATTAATAACCGCGCACCGTACAAAGGCTTATTGACTCACGGCTTCGTTGTGGACGAAAAAGGCCGCAAAATGTCGAAGTCGATCGGTAACGTGATCACTCCGCAAGACATCATTAAAGACATGGGTGCAGATGGCCTACGTTTCTGGATTGCGTCTGCAGACTACCGTTATGAAATGACTGCAGGTAAAGAAATCTTCAGCCGTGCATCAGATGGTTACCGCCGTATCCGTAATACGTTGCGTTTCTTGTTGGCTAACTTGAATGGCTTCAAACCATCGACTGATGCTTTGCCTGTCGATCAATTGATCGCACTGGATCAATACATCTTGCAACGTGCTGCGGAAGTACAAAAAACTATTCAACAAGCTTATGAAGATATGAACTTCCATATCGTGACTAGCGCATTGACCAACTTCTGTATTAATGACTTGGGTGGTTTCTACCTCGACATCATCAAAGACCGTCAGTACACCACCAAAGCAGACTCAGCAGCGCGTCATTCTGCACAAACGGCGTTGTATCACTTGGTTCAAGCCTTTGTCCGTTGGATGTCTCCTATCTTGAGCTTTACCGCACAAGAAGCTTGGCCGTTGATTCCAGAGCAATCTGAGAAATATGTATTTACTGCGGAGTGGTATGACATTCCTGTAGCCTCTACAGCGAATCTGGTGACTGAAGCTGAATGGCAAACCTTGATCACCGTCAAATCTGCAGTAAACAAGTTTATTGAAGCTGCACGTACTGCAAAAACTGTGGGTTCAAACTTGTCTGCCAAAGTTGAACTTTGGGCCAATGCTGAACTGAAAGCTGTTTTAGACAAATTCGGTGAAGAACTGCGTTTTGTCCTCATCACCTCTCAAGTGATTGTTAATGAATTTGACGCAGCACAAGGCGAAGCCTCTGACCTTGACGGTTTAAATGTCAAAGTCTCTGCTGCTGACGGTGAAAAATGTGCACGCTGCTGGCATGTACTGCCAGATGTGAATACACATCACGAACATCCAGGTCTTTGTTCTCGTTGTATTATTAACCTTCCTACAGGTCAAGGCGAAGAGAGAAAATATGCCTAATCCACAAGAAAAAAAGGGCTTCTTTCAATTCTACCCACACAATTTAGTGTGGGTGGGCTTATCCATTGTTGCCATTATTTTGGATCAATGGACCAAATGGATTGCAAGTACACATCTGAACTACGCAGATCCTGTACCTGTCATGCCCTTTTTAAATTGGACATTACTACATAACTATGGCGCTGCCTTTAGTTTCTTGTCCGATGCCGGTGGATGGCAACGTTATTTCTTTACTTCACTCGCAGGACTTGTGTCTGTCATTTTTGTATTTTGGCTCATGCGTATGCCAAAAAACGTGAAAGTCCTTCCGATTGCCATTGCCCTGATTTTAGGCGGCGCAATAGGCAACTTAATTGACCGCGTATCTTTAGGTTATGTGGTGGATTTCATTCACGTGTATTACAACAACAGCCACTTTCCTGCATTTAATATTGCAGACAGTGCCATTACATTAGGCACGATTCTGCTTCTTATCGATACGTTTTTCTTAGAAAAACACCGAATTCAACGTGCGGAAGCGCAAAATGACTGATTTTATCAATCCTAACGAGGAAACTCGTATTGAAGAAGGTTCTAAAGTAGACCTTCACTTTTCTGTTGCTATTGAAAATGGCGTAGAAATTGACAATACCCGTAGCCGTGCTGAACCTGTCAGCCTTGTCATGGGTGATGGCAGCTTATTACCGGGTTTTGAGAAAGCTTTATTCGGTTTACGTGCAGGTGACCGCCGTACTGTGAGCCTTCCTCCTGAAGATGCTTTTGGTCCATGGAACCCGGAAAACGTACAAAAATTTGATACTGTCAAATTTGAGCAACGTCCTGTTGAAGGCCATATGATTGAGTTTGAAGATAAAGCCAAACAAAGTCTGTATGGGGTGATCAAAACTGTAGGTGAAGACATTACCGAAGTGGATTTCAACCACCCTCTAGCCGGTAAAAATATCACCTTTGAAGTTGAAATTTTCAAAGTGACCCCTGCCGGTCAACAAGGCGTAAAACTGATCTAAGTTTCAGCAAATGAAAAGCTCCTTCGGGAGCTTTTTTTATCACTATTTTTATAACTATCAATCGACTCGATACATTTTCTGTATATGCAACGGACCGAATTCATATTAATTTAATGCAAGACTTTAAAACAAGACGGGAAATATGATGAAACTGCATATTATTGTCGGCAGTGTCCGCGAAGGCCGTACGGCAATTAAAATTGCCAACTGGCTACTTTCAGAAATCGAAAGCTATGACTACAGTACCGTAGAAACTGAAATTGTCGATTTAAAAGAATGGGATCTGCCAATTTTTGCAGGCGCACATCCGCCATTAACAGGAATTTATGACCAACCCAAACAACAAGTATGGGCAGATAAAATCGCGCAAGGCGACGCATTTATTTTCATTAGCCCTGAATATAACCACGGTTATAGCCCTGCACTCAAAAATGCGTTGGATTACCTCGGTAAAGAATGGGGCGGAAAACCTGCAGCATACGTTAGCTATGGTGGCACCAATGGTTCACGTTCGATTGATCAAATTCGCCAAGTGGCAACCCAATTGGGCTTAATTGACAGTAATGCTGTGGTTGAAATTCGTGACATTTTCACGCGTAATCAAGCAGATAAATTCGAACCGAATGAATTTGATAGCAAAGCGGTTAAAGCGATTTTCAAAAAATTACTGCAATATGTGAGTGCTTAATTCTTGCCGTTCGCGTGATAAATGCCGCCTTTTGTAGGTTCAGGCTTACATTATTTTCGGCAGATGGCAGCTATACCCCATGCATCATCCACGATAAAGTTAAAACATACAGAGACAGGATGTCACTGAACATAAAACAACAATGATAAGACTAAGCAGGAAGCTTACGGTAGGACAGGAGTTATACCGCTAGAATGAATCTGAAAAAAGCCTCGACAGGATGTCGAGGCTTTTTTCATTTCAAATGCTACACAAGAATAGCTCTAACATGAGCCACAACCGAACTCAGGGCCATGGCTCAATGGGTCTCACCCAATCGGATACGATTACTTTTTAGAACTCTCCACAATTAAACGCGTCACCAGGTACAAACGCGGTACGATAGAATCTGTCAAAATATATTCAGCTTTATCTGAATGTAATCCATCACCTGACATGCCTAGTCCCTCAATGATCGCGGCTCTCGAACTAACCCCAGCAAAAGCGGCATCAGTACCACCACCCCAAGCGGTCGTTTCAACTTTCATCGGCAGCTTTAATTCGTTTGTGTAAATCTGCTGGGCTGTCGCGGCCAATTTTTTGGCTTGTGGACTGGCTTCTAAAGGTGGTCGACGGACTTCAAATTTGACCTCGACCTGACTTTCCGCCAATTTTTTGGTTTTGACTTTTTGCTTCAAGGTTTTTTCCAACTCAGCAAAATCTTGTGGTTTTAAGGAACGAGCATCTGCCTGCGCTGTCGCATGGTCAGGAATCACATTTCGGGTTTTTCCAGCCGTCGCAACAGTCCAATTCAGCTTTAAACCCGTTTTCGGATTGGATAGATTTTCTAATTGTTGAATCTGAAAAGCCAGTTCTGTCAAGGCATTGACCCCTGCTTCAGGTTTTACCCCCGCATGCGAACCCCGCCCTTTAATATCTAAATAAGCCGCACCAATCCCACTAGTGGCTAACATCAAACTTCCCTCTAAACCACCGGTTTCAAAGGAGAGGACAACGTCCTGATTTTGAGCTGTATCCATAATCAATTGGCGCGAGCCGGGTGAACTGATTTCTTCATCTGAATTAATTAACACCGTAATGGTGCCGTAATCTTGGTACTTCAGCTGTTTCAGCATATCCAAGACATGAATCACTGCAGCAACACCTTGCTTGTCGTCCAAAATACCTAAACCATAGGCTTTATTACCATCTATACGAAACGGTTGACCTTGTAATTGGCCCTTTTGATACACCGTATCATTATGTGCCAACAACATAATGTTCGTTTTACCTTTGCCTTTCAGTACCGCCTTGACAATCGGCCCTGTCTGATCTGGCGCACCATCGAGTTTCATGATGTCTTTGGGCTGAATCACGTTCACCTCAGCCCCTGTGGCTTTTAATTGCTCTGCGACCACCTTAGCAATTTGATTCAAACCCTCAATATCTTTACTGCCAGATTCAATATTGACCAAGGTTTTCAAGGTCTCTAAATAACTTTGCTTTTGACTTTCCGCAATTTGCTTAATCTCTTGTGGAGATGCTGCCCAACTTGCTGAAGCACTAAGCGCAATAACGCAGCCTAATGCGAGCTGAAGATTTGATGTCGTCCGTTGTTGTGTAAGTATTCTTAGCATCGATCTTATTCCCTGTATATTTTTCATTATGAATTTTTAATGTCTGATAAATTAGTTCACCATTCAACCAATTAATCGCAAAAATATGTAACACCGCTGATAAAGCTTTTAGTCACTTCAAAACCAGCTTCCTGCTGTTTTAAAAGCGGTTTAGATCAATATGGATACATAGATCTAACGATCGAGAGCCTTAATGCTGTGCAATATATTGACGCGACGGACAGAATGATAATTTAGGTGTTGTACGTTTTGGCTTACATCAGATGCGGATAATAGACACTATTCACGTTATTGGATTACTTTTATATTAAGGTCATACAGCGACAGGATGTCACTGAACATAAAACAACAATGATAAGACAATGAGCAGGAAGCTTACGGTAGGACAGGAGTTATACCGCTAGAATGAATCCGAAAAAGCCCCGACAGGATGTCGGGGCTTTTTTCGTTTAGGCGATGTGAAAGCAACATTCCATGTATTTGCACAGACTAAACATCGACCTGAAAACCTAAATCGACATCACAAGCGGCTTGACCACCTCGTATCCCCCAATTTTCTAGAGGGCTTTCACGTAATGTTATGATGATATGGTCGGCTGGAATGCCAAATTCCACCAAATTATGCACCAACATTTGATATAACTTACGCTTGGTTGCTACGGTTCGTCCCGCAAAACAATCAATGGTGATATGTGTAAAGCGCTCAGGCTGCGTCAAATGATCAAACACCTGAAACCGATGTGGCGCATGCACTTGCAAACGCATATTGCGGTCATATGAAGGTAGTTGAAAACTCTGTTGTAAGGCGTCAAAGACAGCATTTATCAACTGTTGTTCTTGTTCTATGCTGTATTGCATCCGTATATCGATTTGTGTTGCAGGCATGCGCGAAACTCATTGTTGTTATTTAAATCACTACACTAGCAGGATTTAGCGACGTTCTGCTGTAGGCATTTACCTACAGCGCTTGCAGTATTTACGCCTATGGCCTCAACAGCAACGCGCCTATAGTAAGAACATACAGAGACAGGATGTCTTGCAATAAAAATAAATAATGCACATGCAGCAGGAACGCTGATCGGTATGACAGGAGTCATATCTTTAGAATGAATCTAAAAAGCCCTCGATAGGATGTCGAGGGCTTTTTTCATGTCGTCATTCATTCAGCTATCGCACTCTATTCGTCGAAAAATCGCAATTTATCAACAATACTTACATCGCAACAGTAAAACTGTACTTATAATCGGCAGAGATTTTAGACAGAATAACGGCTGCGAGTTCAGCAGCTCGAACTGTCAGCGCTTAGGGATTAGGCGACAACAATAAAAATTGAATTAAAAAATTAGAGAATGACCTATGCAATTGCAACAGCAACAACTGAATAGTTTTACCCGCATTTTTCATGCCGCTCCAGAACACAATAGCCCGCAAGATCTTGCACAATATATTGGCGCGCATCGACAAGAGCTTTTACAACAAATCCATGAAAATGGCATCTTGCTGTTCCGTGGTTTTAACATCGAGCAACCCGAACAATTTAACCAACTGATTGAACAATATTTTCAGTTTACGCCATGGAATGCATTTAACCCCAACATGCCCAGCTGGGTTGCATCTTGGATGCGAAAATACAGCGAGAAATTGCTCGGCGCAGGCGACTACCGTCGTTATATCGATCGCAACACAGTGCAATTGGGTCCAGTCGAAAACTCGGTACAAGGCCCACATGTTGAAGGTGGCGTGCGCTCAGAACGCTCGCGTTATATCGCCTTATTTTGTCAGGAACCTTCGACGTATTTGGCAGAAACAGGATTTAATAACTTAGAGCAGATTTGGGAGAATTTTCCGAAACATCTACAGGAAAAATATCTTGGTGCATGGAACCATTTTTCTTATGTCTCGGCGCGCGAGGTGGGGCTATTTGACCGATTATTGCTGAAAAAGAGCCCGTTTAGTCTAGAGATTCGACAAGATAAAAAAGCCAAACTGACCTTGCAGCGTTCGCCACTGGTGATTCATCACCCCGATACGAAAAAGCATGTGATTCAGCCGTGGGCTTTTGCTAATAATACCAATCCATTTGCCCATCAGGCGGCCAAAAATTGCTTTGAAAATCGCGGGGAGATTGAAATCGATTCGACAGCGGACGGCATGCAACTGACTTGGGAAATTTACACGCCAGAAGGTCAACAAATTGAATGGAGCGATGCCGAAAAGCAGCAATTTTTTGATGCGATGTATAAAGATGCCCTGCTTTTGCAGTGGCATAAAGGTGATGTTGCGATCGTCGATAATATTAAAATTGCGCATTGGCGAATGAATGGAGAACAAGGAAATCGTAAATTAATTCAAATTCAAGCCAATGCATTTAATGCCGATGAGCACTATGCGGCTTAGGTGACGGATTTGAAATTCGTGCAGGCCTGTATGTGAGAAGCCCCGGAGGGGCTTTTTTTTATTTTTTGAATTTTTTGTTTATTTTTTAGTCGCTATTTTGGCTCAATTTTGAATAACCATGCTTTTTCACCATCCTCAATCCCCCAAATTGCGCCATCTTTGGCCTCAATCAAGCCACGGATCCGCTGTTTCATGTCGATACGCTGGATTTCTGTTGCCGGTTGATGTGCTGTGTCCACAATCACGATTGCTTGAGACGACAAACCACCAATCAGCGCTTTATTTTTCCACAAGGGGAACTTTTGCCCTTGGTAAAACATCAAACTCGACGGTGAAATCACCGGTGTCCAACTGATGGCAGGGGCTTCAAATTCAGGCCGTGTATGATGATCAGGAATCGGTTGATCATCATAATGATCGCCATTCGACACATGCGGATAGCCATAGTTTTTCGCTCGCTGCACGAGATTTAACTCATCACCGCCTTTCGGGCCCATTTCAGCCACCCAAAGCTGCTGTTTTGCATCAAATGCCATGCCTAAAGGGTTACGGTGCCCGAAGCTCCAGACTTGCTTGGCAACTTCGCCTTGGGTCTGAAATGGATTATCCGCAGCAGGCGTTCCATCACTATTTAAGCGCAACACTTTACCCAAATTTGACTGCAGATCTTGTGCAGGATCAAACTTCTGACGTTCGCCCGAACTCACCCATAATTTTCCATCTGTTCCAAATTGCATACGGTGTGAATAATGGCCTTGACCTTCTACTTTTGGAATTTGCCTCCAAATGATTTTTCGCTGTTTTAAACTTGGCACAGCTTCATTGAGGTTTAATGTGGCTTTTTCGATGACAGCGCCAAAACCGCCCTGTCCTGCTTCTGCATAGCTCAGGTATATCTGATGATTTTTTTCAAACTGTGGATCAAGTGCAATATCACCTAAGCCGCCTTGTCCACCATAGGCTACTTTGGGAAGGTTTTTCACCTGTATTTTCTGCTGATTTTGCGGGTTAAAGATGATCAGTTGACCTTTTCTTTCAGTTAGCAATAAGCGTCCATCTGGGAGTTGTTGAAACGCCCAAGGTTCATTAAATTGAGCGATTTTTTGTATTTTAAAGCGTTGTTCTTGCTGGATTTGTGCCGATTTTTGAGCTTGTCTTGGTGTTTGATCTTGTGCTGTAGTTGTGGTGTTTTCCGCATGGCATGCGGCTGTCATCAAGATACCGACGATGAGGCTAGGCGTTCGAAAATATTGTATACATTGTTTCATTTATTGTTCCCTTCCCTTTTATAATCATTTGATTCTAATCAATTAATCAGATGATTTTTCTTTGGAAAGGTAACAGAATAATTTTGTACGTTTTGGCTTACATGGCATGCAGAAAATTGCTGCTATTCAATTTATTCAAACAGGCCTAATCTACAGTTATCAGGAAACAGGAAGTTTCCGAAACATAAAACAATAACAATAAGTTTCTGCATCAGGACGTGAGATATGACATGGAGTTGTATCTAAAATACGAAATACGAAGAAAACCCCAACAGGATGTTGGGGTTTTCTTTTTCTAGCTGATTTTTAAAAGTTCGCTCTAATCTAGAACTTTCGCATAACATCTCTGTCAAAACTTCTTACAGTTTCCTGCGAAATTATTACATACCCAAATCCGTCAGCTTGTTAGCGTGGTAGACAATCCTCATTGCAAGGAGTCAATCATGACTTTAAAAGCTTTAGTGATAACTTCAAATGTCGGTGTTGAACATGACGAGCTGATCCAACCATTAAATTATTTAAATGAAAAGGGAATTGAAGCCATTCATGCCGCTATTAAACATGCGGTTGTCCAAACAGTAAAAGCCGACAAAAAGGTCGAAGCTGAAGTTCAACCCAATGCCCAATTGAGCAACGTAAATGCTGAAGACTATGATGTGTTAGTAATTCCAGGCGGAACTGTCAATGCAGATCATCTACGGATCGATGAAGATGCACTGCGACTTATTCAAAACTTTGCTGACCATCAAAAACCTATTGCTGCAATTTGTCATGGTCCTTGGGCGCTCATTAATGCTGAACGAATTCGTGATAAAACTCTGACGTCTTATAAAAGTATTCGTTTGGATTTGGAAAATGCGGGTGCACATTGGGTCGATGAGCAGGTGCACCGCTGTAATACGGGTGGTTGGGTGCTCATTACTTCTCGTTGTCCAGATGACTTGCCTGCGTTTAATCAAGCGATTCAGCAGGAGCTTGAGCAACAGCAACAGCAACAGCAACAGCAACAGCAACAGCAACAGCAACAGCAACAATAATACTAAAATGAAAATACCCGCATATTGCATGCGGGTATTTTATAATGTTGATTCATAAAATATTATGGCTTACAAATTTTTTAAGTAAGCTACCACATCATCATTGCCTGCCATTTCTGCAAGCTCTAATGCTGTGTATTGGGTCTTATGCTGTACATTTGCACCATTAGCTACCAAAAGCTTCACTACGTCTAAATAGCCGTTTTCTGCGGCTGCATGCAGTGCGCTATAGCCTTCTTCATCGGCAGTGTTTACGTCTGTGCCATTCGCTAAAGATTTTTCGACTTCTGCGAGTTCACCTAAAGATGCCCAGTACACCAGTTCAGGCAGATGCAGTTCTTCATCGTCTTCAGGGGTTGGGGAGATGGAATTGAGTTTCACTTATGCTCACCTTTTAAAAGATTATTTCGAGATAATAAATAGCTTTCCAAATGATTTTGAAAAATTATATTAATATTATGTGTACATTCTAAAATTTCATTCCAACTCCATTCAGGATACTTTGTATCTTGCTCCGTGATTTGAAAAGTGAACTTTCCATTATTAAAATTTTTTGGATCAATTCCATCCCAAATATGTGCATCTGAAAAATGGATATAACTACACAAATTTTTATATACATTTTTGCCCAAGGATGGTTTTTAGACAAAATATCAGCAAGATAGCTATCCGTTAAGTTATTACCTAATTTATCTTTGAATTTGCTTACACTCTCTCCTTGCAATATTTTTTGGACAAACTGATCTATATTTTCTACATACCAGAATGCTTGAAACCGTAAGACCGTATCCAAATGGACTCTAAGTAAACAACGAGTAGCATTCATATTTCTAGAATGAATAAGCGTACTGAGTCCATTAATATTTCCATAACTACGTTTTACTGCACCTAACATATAGAAATCGGATAAATACATATTAGGATTATCTTCAAATAGACGTTTTATAAAATTTTTTAAATTTTCTTTATCTTCATTTAATAAACTTTCTAATTCCTCTGCTTCCATTAAAAATACCAAATTTCTGATTTTAATTAAGAAATTAGTACTAAATATATAACTAAGTTTTCTAAATATTAAGTTGTTAGAGAAAAAAAATTCCTATATCTACAAAAGAAAGCCCCCTTTCGGAGGCTTTTCTTTTTAAAGAATAACAACTTAAGCTTTGGCTGTAGTTGCCTCTTTAACATCAATTTTATCACTGTCGTTTTCATGCATGATCAATGCAACCGCGATCGCAGTAATCAGTACAGGTAAACCCACCGCCATAAAGTTGAAATGCGCAGGTAAGTTCATACCAAGCAAACCACCAATCAGAATCGGCCCTACAATCGCACCCATACGACCAATGGCAGAAGACCAACCAATACCTGTCGAACGTACAGCAAGTGGGTAATACTGCGCCACATAGCTGTACAGCAGCATTTGCGAACCAATAGACGCAGCACCTGCCAAGAACACCAAGATGTATAGCAAGAACTGATTCGATTGGAAGCCCATCAAGCTCATCACAATCGCCCCCATCATACCCAAAACCATCAGCACAGGTTTTAAATGGAAACGGTCAGCCAAAATACCACCGCCAACAATACCCACAACTGCGCCAACGTTCATGACCATCATGAACATCAAGCTGTTATCCATAGAATAACCGGCTGCCATCATCAGTTTTGGTAACCAGCTGCTTAGCGCATACATGGTCAATAGGCACGTAAAGAACGCCACCCAAAACAGCAATGTATTTACGGCACGACCACGGCGGAACAAACTCACCACGTTAGCAGCTTCAGGTACATTTTCTTGCGGTAAAGTGAACACTGTATTTTCAGTCACTTTCACTTCAGGCGCTAAGCGCTTCACGATACTGCGGGCTTTTTCCTGTTTGTTTTCTTTCACCATAAATGCCAAAGATTCAGGTAAGAATTTCCAAATGACAGGTAAAAGGAAAAGTGGAATACCTGCAATAAAAAACATGATTTGCCAACCAAAGTCAGGGGTGAACCATGAACCTAAAAGTGCCGCCATCACACCACCGACTGCATAACCACTAAACATCGTCGTTACTAGTGTGCTACGCATCTTCTGCGGCGCGTATTCCGACGTTAAAGCCACAAGGTTAGGCATTACACCGCCAATCCCTAAACCAGCCAAGAAACGCAAAATACCAAATTCTGTTGGATTTGACGCAAAACCACCGGCAAAGGTCAAACCACTAAATAAAACAATACAGATCATGATGACTTTTTTACGGCCAATCTTATCTGCTAAAGAACCAAAGAACATGGCACCAAACATCATCCCTGCGAGCGCAGTACTGGCAAGCATCCCCGCTTGCATTGCACTTAAGCCCCAGTCTTGCATCAATAATGGTAAAACCACGCCATTAATCGCTAAATCGTAGCCATCAAATAAAATAATCAATAAGCACCAAGCCACTACATTGAAGTGGAACGGGGTAAATTTAGCCTTATCGACTACAGAATTTATGTCTATTTTTTCCGTTGTCATCGTTCTCATCTCCCATGAGTACTTGTCCATAACATTCATTGAATTTTTAAGTAAAATTCAACAGCCACGGAATATACGGAACAGTGTTTTCTAGGGATATTAGACGTATGTTTAATAAATCTAGTCTCTTATAAGTACATGTTAATTGTGTTATTTTTCATGCTTTAGTTTAATTATTAAACATTATCAATATATGATTATTTAACTTCTTTTTTTAAATAATAATGTCCTTGTTTTTAGGTCTAATTCTTCTATTCTTTCATTCAACTTCAGAACGACACACCATCATTTATTTCTATCTTTAGTTTAGAAAAATTTTAAATGTCTAAAAAACAAACGAAAATATATCTTTAGAAAAGTTCGTTTGAACACTCTAGATTGTTTTAAATACCTTGATAGCGCTGAGATTAAGCAATCACCAGCTTACAGCGAAATCCACGAGACGCATAATATGACTGTGCGCCATTATGGTAGCTAAATACATGATCATAACGTCGGTCACAAAACAGTGCCCCACCCTTTTGCCGAATATCTGCTGGCGTCACGATCCAGCTCGAAGTATTTAAATCGAAATGAAAAACTTGCTGTATCGCTCGATAGTCCTCTTCTGTAAGCAGCTGAGCACCGATGTCTCGAACCATGTCTATTACGTTATTTTTGGGAGGATGATCCTTCCGATTCTCCAAGGCATCACGGTCATAACATAAGCGTCGTCTAGGCTTTGGCGACTCTAAGCTGCAATCATAAAATATCAGGTCATGAGATTGCCGATTCAGCCTCACAATATCTGGCTCACCCCCTGTTTTTTCCATTTCGATTACAGTTTTTAGTTTTGAGGGCTGTGCAATCAATTGTTTTTTAACATCATCCCAAAGCAATTCTGGATGACGCTGCATATTTGCCTCAAAGCGTTGCTGCAATATCTCTAAAATAGAGACTTTATTGAGATCTTGGAGCATTTGCACATCCTATTGTTTTTATACATTGGAGACTGAACTTCACTATAAAGAATATAGACTCACCTTGATGTAAATTTTTAGCGCTGTTTAGCCGTATTATTTTTAAATATCTATCATTTCCCTGTTTTTTCTTCTGCTTTTCTTATTATTTTTTTCTTCCCTTTTTCCCCTTGCATAAAAAAACACCCCCTGGACTAGTCAGGGGGTGTTTCGAATAATGAGCTGGCGATGACTTACTCTCACATGGGTAACCCCACACTACCATCAGCGCTAAGAGGTTTCACTTCTGAGTTCGGGAAGGGATCAGGTGGTTCACTCTTGCT
>NZ_VOZS01000010.1:0-168051 GCF_013419675.1 Acinetobacter sp. YH12069
AGAATTATCCAAGTGAACTTATTCGAAAGGAAGTATTTGAAATCGCTATTCTCACCAGACAAGAGGGTGATAAAACAAGAGGAACCTCAATTGAGGTTCCTCTTGTGATTTTTGTGGGACAGCAGTGAGCGTAACGCTCCTTTTTTTATCGGTGATCTATGAAAAAACGCTACTCGGCTTTGTCTATTGTTGCGCCATCTGGTTCGAACATTGCGTGTGGGCTTAAAACGCTTGAAGTCCGCTCATGGCAGCCCGAACATTTGCCTTTAAAAGATTTAGTGATCGTGGAAAATCAACGCTACTTACATGAAAGCGGAGAAGAAGATTTTGGACGTGCGGTGGCGATGGTCGATGTGTATGACGTTCATGCATGGACTGAAAATGAGATAGAGCAAGCGCAGGCGACATATTGGGCAGCAGGATATTGGGCTTGGCGTCTAGAAAATATCAGGATGATCCATTGGGATATGCCTGTTCCTGCCAAGCGTGACATTTATTTAATTGAAATCGATCATCCATAATATTTATTGTGAATTTCCTAAAAATCCGTTTAAGCTTATTCATGTAGAAAAATGCCAAAATTTAGGGAATTGTTCATGTCTCGTGTTGCTCGCTTTCATGCTGATCGTACCAATCAAAAGTTATATTTTACCCGTCTTGCATGTCAGCAAGCTGAGCAGACCGATCATGTTCAACAAGCTCAGGCTTATCGCGAAGCAGCAGTTTTTCATTTGCATGGTGCAGTACTTGCGTTTTTACAAGAGTTGGTGCGTTACTATCGTTTAAATGATCCTGCGCCCACGTTAAAGTCGATTGAAACGCTGATGGCTGAAAAAGGTCAGGTATCACCTGAAGTGACTGTTATGCAGCAATTGGCAAAGCAGGGCTTTATTGCAGAGCTGAAACGCGCACATCGTATGTGTCAATATGCACCTGAACCGTCTGCACCAGAGCCAGAAGATGAAACGTCTTCAAATTTAATTATTAAAGTTACCCAAACACCGCAAGCATGGTTGCCAGATACCGCTATTTTGCGTGAATGGCATCGTGATCTAACTCAATTAATTGATGGATTTCGTAACGAGATGGTGGAGTTCTAATTGGACTATTGCTACTTGAAATAAATTTATTTAACCCGATATAAGATTATCTAAGTAATACAAAGTGCAGATGCCTTTATCACCATGTTGCGCATGGAGGGATATATGTCTATAGAACAGTTGAAAGAACTCTTTGGGAACCAGGAAGCAATTTTAGAGCTGGTTCAATTGGAAGGTGGTGAGTTGGCATTGCGTAATGCAGGCTCAGAAAAAGAGCCTTTGGTGACTATCCAATTCAATGAAGAATTACGCAATATTTTGGGCGATCAAATGAGTGTGATCGCTCAGCAAATGATTCAGGCTGCATTGTTTGGTTTGTTAGAAAAACAAGTGGATGAATGGCATGCCGAAGTGGTTGATGAAAAGCCCAAATATATGAGCTAATCATATAGCTGCTGACTTTGCGGATCATGATAATGAAAACGCACCTTTCGGTGCGTTTTTTTATGCCCAAAATGACACTTAGACTGTGCCCAGTTCAGTAGGTGAGATCAGTATCGAACCTAAAAATACAATAAAGACCCCGATGAGCTGTAAGAAAAAAGGATTTTTGGCATCTTGCCAATACAGAATCAGAAAGACGATGGAAATGGGATAAAACAATAGACAGCCCAGTCCCCATAAAATACTGGTTTTAAATGCAGCGATGAGAAAGCCCAGACCGCCAATTAAAATAATGGCAAGGCCTAAATAGAGGATGTACATGTTTTTCTCGTTTCTTGTTTGAAGTATTTAACATGATGCTTCGTTTGATGCTCATTTTATCAATATGTTTTTTAAATTCAATTATTTGTAATTTTAAAATTACTGAATTATATCAATTAAAAAAAGGCGATGCTTTAATGCATCGCCTTTTGGGTTTTGCTCATAAGAACTTAATTAGGCACTTAGTTTAGTGTGTCGGAGTTTGGTGATGGGCAATTTGGATTTGATTTAAAATATGATTGCTCATATTTTTCGCCATTTCCTCTTTGGCATAATAAACCTCACCGATATTGTCACGACGAATGACTTCAGCTTCTTCTTTACTTTCCGCACACACCAATACTTGGATAGAAGGATTCAGCATTTTGGCAATATCGACAATTTTATGAATATCTAAAATATCCATAGGTGAAATGACCAAAAGGCGTGCGTGTTGAATATGGGCCTGAATTAAAACACCCGGTTCTGTTGCTACACCGGATACCGCAGCGATGCCTTTTTCCCGCAAGTTTTCCACGATTTCACGGTTTTCTTCAGCAATAACCACTTTAATGTTTTCATTCATTAATTCACGGGTAATACGACGACCGACTTCACCATGACCAATTAGTACCACCTGATCACGTAGATAATCCTGTGAGACCTCATCCGGCAACATAGCTAATGGGTCACTACTACGTTCCAGTAATCGGGCCAAATTCGAGCGCTCACGGATGAGTCGCTGCATAGGCTCGATGGCTGAAAATACAAATGAGTTGAGTGTAATCGAGATTAAGGCACCTGCCAGTATCAGGTTTTGTCCTTCCATAGAAAGGAGGTTTAGAGATACACCTAAGGTCGCCAAAATAAATGAGAACTCACCAATTTGCGCCAAGCTTGCCCCAACGGTTAATGCGGTATTGATGGGGTAGCGGAAGAACAACACCAATGCCATTGCAGCTATGGTCTTACCAATCATGATAATGCCGACCACAGCTAAGACGTGAAGCGGTTGTTCAATCAAGATCCGTGGATCAAACAGCATGCCAACGGAGACGAAAAACAGAATCGAAAAAATTTCACGAAGCGGAAGGGTTTCTTCTTCTGCACGGTGACTAAAGTCAGACTCTTTGACCACCATGCCGGCAAAAAATGCGCCCAGTGCCATGGATACACCAAATACCTTGTAGGCACCAAAGGCAATAGACACGGCTGCTGCAACCACGGTGAGCGTGAATAATTCACGTGAGCCTAAGCGTGCAACCACTTGCATAATCATTGGCACTAAACGTTTACCAATGATCAGCATGAAGGCAATAAAGCCAGCAACTTTGAGTAAAGTTAGACCTAAGGTCAGCCAAATATTTTCATCAGCACTGCTTTCTGTGAGCGGTTGGCCGCCAAGGAGTACGGCAGTAGCAGGCAGAAGGACGAGGACCAAAACCATCACCAAGTCTTCAACCAAGAGCCAACCCACGGCAATTTTACCATTGACGGAGTTGAGCAAGCCTCGATCACCTAAGGCTTTGAGTAGAACGACAGTACTTGCACACGACAAACTTAAGCCAAACACTAAAGCTGAACCCATGCTCCAGCCCCAAAGCATGGAAATTCCCATACCGAGTAAGGTCGCCACTGCAATTTGTAAAATGGCACCGGGGAGGGCAATACGACGGACTTGCATCAAATCATTGAGTGAAAAGTGCATACCCACGCCAAACATCAGGAACATGACACCGAGTTCGGCCAATTGGTTAGCGAGATGGATATCGCCAACTACCCCTGGTGTGTTTGGGCTAATAATAATACCGGCAATCAGATAGCCGATGAGGGGAGGAAGTCGCAGGCGTGCAGCAATATAGCCAAAAATTAAGGCAAAACCAAAGCCAACAGCAAGTAATATTATGAGTTCTACATCATGAGGCACTAAAAACTCCTTAAGCCTAAGTTAAGGGTAAAAAAGACAAGCACAAAAAGTGCCAAAAAGCATTTTGAAAGTTTAGCAATTCGAATAAAAAAAATGCAAAAAAAAACGACCTAAGTAGGTCGTTTTTTTCAAAAAACTAAAATTATTTGATTTTAGCTTCTTTGAAGATTACGTGTTGACGGATTTTTGGATCAAATTTTTTGATTTCCATTTTTTCCGGCATAGTACGTTTGTTCTTAGTGGTAGTGTAGAAATAACCTGTACCAGCAGAAGAAACTAGGCGAATTTTATCACGCATGTTCGTAGCTCCTTAGATCTTTTGACCTTGAGCACGTAGGTCAGCAACAACCTTTTCGATGCCCAATTTGTCGATAATACGCATACCTTTAGTAGTTAGACGAAGACGTACGAAACGTTTTTCGCTTTCTAACCAAAAACGGTGGTGATGCAGGTTCGGCTCGAACCGGCGTTTAGTTTTGTTGTTGGCGTGTGAGACGTTGTTACCAACGACTGGACGCTTGCCGGTAACTTGGCAAACCTTAGACATGGTGTAACTCCATTGATTTAGCCAACAGCAAATCTGTATGGCCAGTCAAAAAAAACATTGAATTCATTCAAGGGGCGTTTTATATCAAAAATGCGCTTAAAAGACAAGCGATTTTGCATAAAACGAACGATCACCTAGTGTGATCGTTCATGCCTTGATCGTTTATCGAAGAAGTGTCTTCGAAATCAGTTTGTGGATCGGCTTATTGAACGGTGGAAGAATGAATTTCAAACTATAGAGTTTTGGATTCGACATCACCGAGCGTTCATGCGACAAACTGAAGAAACCTTCTGGACCATGATATTTACCCATACCCGAAGCCCCCACACCGCCAAACGGCAGGTCATCTTGAGCAACATGGGTTAATACCGTGTTTTGTCCGAAATGTCCTGAATGGGTACGTGTTGCGACATAGTCGGCACGTGCCTGATCAAAGTCGAAATAGTATAAAGCAAGTGGACGAGGACGGCTATTAATAAAAGCAATAACCTCGTCAATTTGATCATATTCCATGATCGGAAGGATCGGACCGAAGATTTCATGCTGCATAATTTGCATGTCTGGAGTGACACCGGTTAAAACAGTAGGTGCAATTTTACGTACAGCATCCACATCTTCATTTTGTGGGTTAAAACTGATGATTTGTGCGCCTTGATCACGTGCATCTTCTAAATAACCTTGTAGGCGGTTGTACTGCTTGTCATTAATAATCGAGGTGTAGTCCTGATTATGGGCAATACTTGGGTACATGGCTTCAACGCACACTTTATAGTGATCTAAAAATTCAGCCGTTTTACCACGAGGTAAGAACACATAGTCAGGTGCAACACAAGTTTGACCTGCATTCCAAAGTTTACCAACAGCAAGACGCTGTGCGACATCTGCTAGGTCAATAGACGGATGAACCAATACAGGTGACTTTCCGCCTAATTCTAAAATCACCGGAACTAAATTTTCAGACGCTGCCGCCATGACGGTTTTACCGACATTGGTCGAGCCAGTAAAAATCATTTTGTCGAAGGCAAGGTGACTAAACGCATCTGAAATTGGGCCACCACCGTTGACGACTGCGACCAATTCTTGAGGAAATGCTTCTGCGAGGGCTTTTTCGAGCACATCACCAAATGCCGTAGAGGCACTCGAAATTTTGATCATGGCATGGTTGCCCGCAGCCAAAGCACAAATCAGTGGGCCTATAGAAAGAAGCAGTGGGTAGTTCCATGGCGTAATAATGCCGACGACACCAAGTGGTTGATATTGCACCCATGCTTTTGCAGGTTGGTGAATAATCCCGACATGGCGTTTGGATGGTTTCATCCAGTCTGTCAAATGCTTGCTATAATATTTGATGTGTTCAAGACAGGTAAGTAACTCACCAATCTTGGTTTCACCGATAGAACGGTTACCATAGTCTTGATTAATTGCATCAGCAAATTGATCTTGATACTTAACTAAGATACGCTTAAGCCGAGCCAAACGGTCAATACGTTCCTTCGCTGTAGGCAATGGGTAACGTAAATACGCTTGTTTCTGCTGTTCCAACATATTGTTGAGATGCTGGTGATCAAAAGAATGTGGTGTCATTGAAGTTGTTTTTGTCTGACTATTCATGTCGCACGACCATATCCAAATTAGCGATTAATTAATTTTTAGAGTAAATACTCTAAATAGTCAAGTTACTTTATGTGTTAGTGTTCTAATGCTTTGAAATAAATGGTTGTTTTAGGATGTCTCACACCAAAACCTTAAAAACGAAAGAACGTATTTTGCAGCTGAGTTTGCAGTTGTTTAATGAGCGTGGCGAGCGTTCAGTGACAACCAATCATATTGCTGCTGAACTGGGAATGAGCCCAGGTAACTTGTATTACCATTTCCGAAATAAAAGTGAAATTATTAAGGAATTAATGGAGCAATATCAGCATGAAACGCTAGAAATGTTAGCGCTTCCTGATGATCGTCAGCTTGATGCCAATGATAAAATTCGCTATTTCCAAGTGTTAAGTAGCCAATTATGGGCTTATCGCTTTTTACATCGTGATGTTTATCACTTGGTCGAAAATAATGAAGATTTCCGCAAAATGTATCCACGTTTTGCCGGTCAAGTCATGCAACAAGGGCAGAAAATTTATCGTGCCTTTGTTGACGCAGGCTTAATGCAGATGACCGATTCTGAAATTGAGGCCTTAACCATTAACTTGTGGATCGTGCTGACCAACTGGACCAACTTCCTTTATATGTCTGGCCATATTACTGACTCAAACACTTTGGAAGAAAAGTGGGTGTGGCAAGCACTACGACAAATGGTGTTCTTAGAAGGTGCATATCTACGTGGTGAAAGCCGTGAAACCTATGAGCGATTGCTCGAAACTTTAGGGCCGTCGGACTTATTTGCAAGTCTTTCAAACGCAAAGCATCAGGTTACTGAATAAGACTATTTAGTCTGGCTTTAAAAAGCGTTAGAATACTCGGCTCTTTTTTCAATTTAACTGATTAGTGATATAAACCAACATGAATATGTCGACCGCTAACACAGCACGCTTACTCATTACCTGTGAAGATAAACCGGGGATTGTGCAAGCTGTATCGAGCTTTTTGTATCATCAGGGAGCAAATATTACCGCACTTGATCAATACGCGACTGAAGCTCAAGGGGGGCGATACTTCATGCGTGTTGAGTTCGAATTGGACAATTTACAAAGCCGTAAAGAAAGTCTAACTCAAACATTTGCGAGCAATGTTGCTGAGCGTTACAACATGCACTGGCGTTTAGCTTTAGTCAGTGATGTGAAGAAAGTCGGTATCTTGGTGTCTAAAGTTGACCATGCATTGCTTGAACTGTTGTGGCGTCATGCACGTGGTGGTTTGCCATGTGAAATCACCAAAGTCGTGTCTAACCACGATGCTTTACGTGAATCTGTAGAAAATTTCGGTATTCCGTTTGAAGTTGTTCCTGTAAACAAAGAAAACAAACGTGAAGCTTATGAGCAAATTGATCAATTGATGCAAGGCAATGATTTATTGGTTCTTGCTCGTTATATGCAAATTTTAGACGAAGAATTTGTTCAAAAGTGGGAGATGAAAGTGATCAACATTCACCATTCATTCCTCCCAGCCTTTGTTGGTGCGAACCCATATAAGCAAGCGCATGAAAAAGGCGTGAAACTGATTGGTGCAACAGCGCACTATGTGACTGCTGATCTTGACCAAGGTCCGATTATTGAGCAAGACGTAGAGCGTGTCAGTCACGACTTTACCGTTGAACAATTGCGTGAGTTAGGTCAGGACGTAGAGCGTAATGTACTCGCACGTGCAGTCAAATGGCATCTTGAAGATCGTATTATTGTCGATGGTAATAAAACTGTTGTATTTCAATAAAACGAGATGAATTTTTGAATAAAAGGGCATACTTTAGGTATGCCTTTTTTATATTATGATTAAAAAAAGTCATTAAATCTGACGAATTAATAGTTGCAAATGAAAACACTTCTCATTTATTATTGCCGTACTTTAATTGTGCTAACCGATGAGCATGATTGTATTTTTGACAAAATAAATGCAATCGCTTCTTCAAGGTAACTGAGTTTAATGAGTCAATCTCCCGCTCCAATGATGCAATCACCTAACCCGATGAAAAAGAAAATCATTACTGCGCTTCTCGCTGTTGTGGTAGGGCATATGGGGGTATTGTGGGCGGTCAGCAATATGAAAGCACCAGAACTTAAACCGATCGAAAAAGATCCGATTAAAGTTCGCTTTGTGAAGATTGTTGAAGAGAAAAAACCTGAACCTCCGAAGCCAAAACCAGAACCGAAGAAAGAGCCACCAAAGCCAAAAGAAGTTAAAATTGTAGATAAGCCTTTACCACCTCCACCGAAGAAAGTGGAAAAAGTGGAACAGGTGAAAAAGAAAGATGCGCCGAAACCAACTGTTGAAGCGGTCAAAAACGTACCACCAACACCTGTTGTTTCAACTGTGGTTTCTGAAACGAAAGTCGTTCGTGTTGAACCAACACCTCCGGCACCTGTTGCACCACCACCTGCGCCTCCAGCACCACCTGCGCCACCGACACCTAAAATAGTCAGCATCGGTAATGGTGTCAGTTGGATTAAGAAACCTAATGTTCAATTTGAAGATGGTGAATTAAAAGCGTCGTGTACAGTTGAAGTTGCGATTGCAGCAAGTGCTGAAGGTAAAGTCGAATCAGCAACGATTAAAAACTCGACTTGTGGCGCTGCTGTAAACCGTAAAGTGACTGCTGCAGTGAAGCGTGCACGTTTATCCAAATATATTGATAATGGTGTGGCAACTCCGACGCGAGTTGATCAACCATTTAACTTTAAACTTAATTAAGATTCCGGCTAACCCATTAGGAGTTCGAATATGAACTTTTCAGTTTATTGGCAACATGCAGATGCAGTCAGCAAAACACTGTATTTCGTGTTACTTGCAATGTCGATTGCGACTTGGACGATCTTCGTTCTTCGTATTATGGGCACACGTCAGCTCAAGCAAGTGGCATATAACCACCTTGCAGATGCACTAAGCAAACTGAAAGCGAAATTTGCTCCTTTGGCTTTTGAACAACGTAAGGCTGTGGCTGAACAAGCATTACTACGTCAAATTTCGGTAGAAAAAGCTAATGCTGAAAAAGGCGTATCTGTATTGGGTACGATTGCTTCAATTGCACCGTTCGTAGGTTTGTTCGGTACAGTGTGGGGTATTTTCCATGCCCTTGTAGCAGTGGGTAAAAGCGGTCAAGCGGGTTTAGCGCAAGTGGCAACTCCAGTCGGTGAAGCTTTGATCATGACCGGTCTTGGTTTGGCTGTGGCGATTCCTGCGGTATTGGCTTATAACATCTGTGTTCGTTTTAACCGTACACTGTCGAATGAATTGCAAGATCAAGCACATGGTTTATTGATTGACACCATGTTGCAGCAAGATTCTGCTGCGAAGAAAGAAGACGTGAAAACTGCGCAGCAAAGTTTAGCTGGAGGTCAAGCTTAATGGCTTTTCAATTGGGTGAAGACAACGATGCTGGCATGAATGAGATGAACCTCATTCCGCTCATCGATATTATGTTGGTATTGATGATCATCTTCTTGGTGACTGCGACTGTTGCCAACCCATCAATTCCATTAACCTTGCCACAAACGACTGCAGAAGTGATTGATCTGCCGCCTGAAAGCGTAACTATCAGCATTAACTCAGCGGGTGATATCGCTTGGAATGGTGATATTGTCACGCTCGAAGATTTAGAAAGTCGTCTAAATACAGCTGGTCAGCAAGAACGTAAGCCTGCATTGGTCTTAAAAGCTGATAAAGAATCACGTTATGACACAGTTGCGCAAGTGATGTCGCGTGCGAGTGGAGCCGGACTCAGCGATATCGCCTTTGCCAGTGATAACTAAGCACTGAGCAAAGATAACTAAAAAAAGCGACTGAAATGTCGCTTTTTTTATGTCTTTATTTTGAAAATAGATGCCGTTTAATTAGATCACTCAGGTTTGAGTAGGTCTTGAAATTTGCTACGTAATTTCATGAGTTTAGGTGGTATTGAAAAATTACAATAACCTTGGTTTGGGTTACGTGCAAAGAAGTTCTGATGATATTCTTCGGCAGGGTAGAAGGTTGGCATTGGACTCAGTTCAGTCACGATATTGACGCCTTCAGCTTTTAATTCTTCAATACGTTGTTCAGCGATTTGCTTTTGTGATTCGTCCTGATAGAAAATCACTGATCGATACTGTGTGCCGACATCATTGCCTTGACGGTTCAGCGTGGTTGGATCGTGGGTTGCGAAAAATACATCCAGCAATTGGCTAAAACTGATTTGGCTGTCATCAAAATTGATCTGAATGACTTCTGCATGTTGGGTATTTCCCTCACAGATTTGCTCATAGCTTGGATGCTGAGTAATTCCCCCTGCATAACCACTGACAACTGTTTGCACGCCCTGAAGTTGTAGAAAAACTGCTTCTACACACCAAAAGCATCCACCACCAAATACCGCTTGTTGCATAGTGAAATCCTATCTTGTTCCCTGA
Organism: Acinetobacter sp. YH12069; assembly: GCF_013419675.1. Lineage (NCBI taxonomy): Bacteria > Pseudomonadati > Pseudomonadota > Gammaproteobacteria > Moraxellales > Moraxellaceae > Acinetobacter > Acinetobacter sp. YH12069. Next base: position 10,303 of record NZ_VOZS01000010.1, read on the forward strand.
TGTTTAATATGGGGTTATAGCTAAAAACTGCAATGTACGTCTGTATACTAATCACAAGTTTATGTGCATTAAATGTCTCTGGCATGACTGAACAGTGAATAAAAAAGTCTGCCGAAGCAGACTTTTAAAATGATTTAACGCGGTTGAACAGCGCTTTCATATTGAATTAATAAATTGCCATGACGGTCTAGTAATTTCAATGTTTTTCCAAATACTTGATAATGCGTTACTTTTTCGAGTGCTGCATGGTACTGTCGGTCTAGCCCATTGTTATTGAGACAAGCCATCTGTGTCGCTGCAATCGGGCCAAACGTTATGGTGTCTTTGCCAGCATTATAGCCGCCCATTATACGATTACAGCCATCTGCACCTGAGACACGTTTTGAAGCCGCATCGAATTGAATGCTTGGAATATTATGCGCATTGGGTGCTGTTTTGATTGGGGTGTTGCCAATCTGAGTGGCAATCCAAGTACGGTTTTGTAATAGGTTTAAATTTTCAGTTATGGTGTTGTCTTGTGCAGGCATGCTTTCACAGCCTGTCACCACTAAAGTTGAAACCAAAGTTGCAGCAACAAATATTTGTTTTAGCATCGGAATTTCCCCGTGGAAGCATTTCAATTATCTAAGCAAATATCGCACAGATAAGCTAGCCATATTTGTATCAATATTTAAGAATTACAATTGATTGGCGCTTGGATTAGACTGTGAATGCGGCAAACCTTGTCGAATTAATTTGGAATATTGTTCACTGCTCAGTTGCTTAATTTGAGAGACGCGGGGGTTAACATGGGCTTTTTGATACCATGTTTTCATATCCCAATTTTGGTCTATGGCATGGAGGTCGTGCAAATAATTCGGCAAATAACCGGATGCAAATAAGCGGTAATCGGTTGGAAGTTGATGTTTGGAAACCGCTTGAATCATGTCAAACACCAGTGTTGTACAATTACTAGTGAGTGTGTTGTACCATTTGGGTTGAGTCTGCAGTTCATCGGCTTTATGTAGATATTCAATAAACAGCGCCTGCATTTCAGATTTTGGCATGTTTACGGGGAAGAAATAGACCTGTTCTCCGCGTGTATTGCTGCGGGTATAGATAATATCTTTTTCATCTGATGCAATGAGGCTCAGTTCATATTTACGGAAAAAACCACCAATCGCAGAGAATTCTTCATTTTTCTCTTTGCGAATTTCAATCGAAAACGTCAGCGGTGGTCGGTCAGCAAAATCAAAAGTGACCAGTGTATGGGCAATTTGCGGTCCCATCCAATACGAGGTAATGATGTTGACGCCATTGATTTGACTCAGGTCATATTGGCGGGTTTCCCAGTGCGGGGTATAGCTGCCATCGGCATGCCAGTCGAAATTACGCACATTGTGCAAGGTGACAAGATTGCCTTGCTTTTCATAATGTAGAATTTCTGCTACTTCAGGATTCCATTCACGATCTTGGCGTGCTTCCATGCCAAAATACCAAAATAGACCACAGATAAAGCCCACAATATAAATCAAGACATCTTTACGACGGCTAAAAAAGTGTTGGGTAATATAGATGCCTAAAATGCTCAGGGCGAAAGCAATCCAGATCCCAATGATAATGCGGCTGCCTAACCAGCCTGCCGGTTGCTGTATCCACAGGGCGGCACAGAGCCAAATCGAAGAACAGAGGACAAACACACTAAATAGAGAATGAAGAATACTTCGCCCTATTTTTTTGAACATTGCTTGTTGGTCACTCTGTTGCATATTTTTCTTTTAGCTTAAGATTTTTCTTTATTTTCGGTAAGTTGCGAACTCAAAAGCAATCCCAGTTTTGTCGTCGATATGTTGTTCTGACGCCACTTTTTGAAAGTCCGCAGGAATTTCAGGATAATGCGCATCACCTTGAACATCGAGTTCAACATGCGTGAGTTCTAAACGGTCTGCGATGCCGATGGTTTGCTTAAAAATTTCACCACCACCAATAATAAACAAACTCGTTGGTTTTTCTGAACTCGCGACATCAGCAACAGCTTGCGTTAACGCCTCGTCGATACTATATGCGACTTTGGTGCCTTCAAATGACCAATTGCTATCTCGTGTAATGACCCAATTGACACGCTTCGGTAGGGTACGTCCCATAGACTCTAGGGTTTTGCGTCCCATGACCACCACACCGCCTTGGGTGATGGCTTTAAAGTGCTGTAAATCGGCAGATATATGCCACGGCAAATCATTACCTTTACCAATGCAGCGCTGCTGATCCATAGCGACAACGTGCACGATTTCTAAATTTTGAAATGCCATAGTTTGAACTCAAATAGCCGAATTATTTGTCGTCTATTAGAATGCAAAATCCCGCTTGAGGTAAAGCGGGATTTTGCTTTTCACTTGGGATTTCTGAAATTAAACCGCAACAGGGGCTTTAATCGCAGGATGTGATTCATAACCTACGATTTCAATATCTTCAAATTTAAAATCGAAAAGATCGGTAATTTCAGGATTGAGTTTTAATTGGCACAGACCCATTGGTTCACGTGTCAATTGCAACTGCGCTTGTTCGAAATGGTTGGCATATAAATGTGTATCCCCACCGGTCCAAACGAAGTCACCTACACCTAGACCACAAACTTGCGCAATCATATGTGTTAACAGGGCATAGCTGGCAATGTTAAACGGCACACCCAGGAAAACGTCAGCACTACGTTGATATAATTGGCAAGATAATTTTCCGTTTTGAACAAAAAATTGAAACAAGGTATGGCATGGTGGCAATGCAACATTACCTGCCTCATTTGGGTTCCAACCAGACACGATTAGACGACGAGAGTTAGGATTGGTTTTGATTTCATTGACCAACCATTTAATTTGGTCAAAACCATCTTGTTCATATAGGCCATCGGCTTTTTGGGTTGCACCGAAATTACGCCATTGATGACCGTAAACAGGACCTAATTCGCCAGCAGGACGACCAAAACGCGCAGTTTGTTCTGCTGTAGACCATTCATCCCAAATGGAAACTTTATTGTCTTGCAAATATTGAACATTGGTATCGCCTTTAAGGAACCACAACAGTTCAATCACGATAGAGCGGAAATGAACTTTTTTGGTGGTGAGTAAAGGGAAACCTTGAGAAAGATCGAAGCGCATTTGATGACCAAATACAGAACGTGTTCCCGTACCCGTACGGTCGCCCTTGTCGCCGCCGTTGTCGAGAATGTGTTGTAAAAGGTCTAAATACTGGCGCATGTCTCTCTCATAATTTGCTAAATTTCTTGTGGCACATATTAGCTTGTTTTGCGTGAGGAAGGAACTGCGATGGGTACTTGAATATGGTCAGGTTTAAAAAATCAAAATCATACGGTGTTTATTTGGTGATGAGAAAATTTTGTAGGCAACAAGCGCTGGATTTTCTGAGTTGAAGACGTCTATTCATAACAACTACATCAAGTGTTAACGAGACTATATGTCTGTTAAATCAAGCATGAGCTTAGAAGACTTAAGCTCTATTGTTTACATATTAAGCGATGTTACATTCGCAGCGTTGAAAAAAATACAGATAAGTTTGATTAGAAAATAAACGTGATTTTTCTCATTGTGAAGAGATGATTTTGGGCTATTATTTCTGAATAAGAGTTTGATATCAAAAATAAATATATTTGAATTAAAAATAGACGGTCGTATTTAAATGTGAAGATTTGTTTAAGAAATCTTACATTTTTTACATGAAAAAACATGATTTACGCGGTACTATCACCCTCGTTAAAATTTTTGAATGCCTAAATATAGGCGGGAGTGTGGGTTAAAGAATGGCTTATGATCACAATGTAAACTTGAGTGAAGTGCATGCTCCAGTTCAGGCAAATATCATAATTCGTTCTCAGGCGAGTAAAAATACGGGCAAGTCCAATACCACTCAAAAAGCAGCGACTAAAAATGTGGTATCCCGCAATGGTCAGCGTATCGATATCGATCGTTTGACTGGATTTTTACAAGGCATTACCCGCCAAAGAAGTACTCAGAAATGTGCCCGCAGTGTTCGTTTAGCACTTGAGTCCGCAGGGGCACGTTTTAACGGTCACCCCGTTGCCGCAGCAGATTGGGGCAGCACATTACAAAAAATTGGTTATCAAAAAATTAATTTAGCGTTTGATCGACCAAAGAAAGGCGATATTTATATTATCGACCGCAATCAAAGTAGCCGTTATGGTCATATCGCAGCATATTCAGGTAAGGATTGGGTGTCTGATTATCGTCAAGCGGGTTATGCGGTCTATCGAACTCCAAATGTGAAATACAGCTATTACCGCTTAGCGGATTAACAGCCCATGGCTGCAAAAAGGTTAGTCTTCAAACCTTTTTGCACGCTGACTGTAGATCGAGACGATAAATAATCCAATTGCCGCAAAGCCCATACATTGCAGCGCTAAAATCCAGCGTTGCTCATTGGGTAGAAAATAAATTAAGCACACTAAACATAAAATTGGCAAACTAGCCAAACCCCATTTTAATGACGGAGACAGTGTTTTTAGTTTGTCTTGTCTGAGCTTATAAAGCAGATCAATCATCAAACCAATGGCTAAACTTATGCCCGCAAAGCGGGGATCAAGTTGTTTTTGTTCAGCGCATAGAAAAATAAGCACACAGGTACTGATACAAATGAAGAGCTTGATTTGTCGGTTACAGCGCTCAGAGTACCAAAACGTCAGCATTTAAACTTTACCTTGGGGTGAAGTTTTCTCGTTTTTATTCAGTAGAGAAATCGGGGAGAGCAGGCAGATCGCCAAAGCCATAAAGCCAATGCCTTGAGCACCCGGAATCAAAATTTCACCCTTATTCATGTTGATAAAAACCAATGCTAACAGCAGTGCAATCGGTATCCAGGTCAATAAACGATAGAGCAAACCTGTTGGGTTTTTTGCTGCAAAATGAATCTTGCAATAACGACAAATCAGGAAAATGACGCCTGTACCCATGAACATTAGAATGGCTTGAAGTGTTAGGGGTTCCATCCAATACAGAACACTGGTCAGTACGACCATCGCAATAAAAAACAAGATTTTTTTAAGTACAGAAACGCTGGGGTTAAACCAAAATTCAAGCATGGATCGATAGTTTAAAAATAAGCTGAATAAACTTTAGCACAGATCAGTTGTCTAATTCAGTCACTTCATGTGCAGTAAATGCGTATGAAGGAGTAAATTTCAGCGCATAAAAAAGCGAGGCTTAAACCTCGCTTGCTTAAAGACATTTAGAAAATATTAATGACTTTTTTGTGGACCCCAGTCATAGATTTTTTTCTGGTAGGCATACCACATCATCCATAGGCCAATCAGAATCATCGGAACCGTCAGGAACTGACCTTTACTCATCCATCCAATGAACAGTTGACCATTGTCCGGCTCACGGAAGAATTCAACGGTGAAGCGTGCGATACCATATCCGATAAGGAACAAGGCTGAAACGGCATAACGTGGACGAGGTTTTGAACTAAACCACCACAGCACGATAAACAGAATTAAACCTTCACAGAGTGCTTGATAAAGCTGCGACGGATGGCGCACCAACTGAAGTGGATCGGTTGGGAAGATCATACCGAAAGCAAAATTTGGGTCAGTCACTGCACGACCATATAGTTCGCCACCAATAAAGTTGCCAATACGACCAAACATTAAGCCTGTCGGAACGCAGGGTGCAATAAAGTCGAGGGTCTGGAACCAAGTCATTTTATATTTCTTGCACCACAGTAACATGGCAATCATGACACCAAGGAAACCGCCATGGAAGCTCATGCCGCCTGTCCAAACTTGGAATAGCCACAATGGGTTGGCAAGGAACTGATCGAAACCATAAAAGAAGACATAGCCAAAGCGTCCACCAATCACGACACCTAATGCACCGTAGAAAATCAGGTCAGAGACCATTTCTGCGTTCCAGCCGTCACGTTGTTTTGCGCGGTAGCTTGCCAAGCCCCATGCAAATAAAAAGGCCAATAAATACATCAGACCATACCAGTGAACTTGTAGTGGCCCCAGTGATATCGCCACAGGGTCGATATTTGGATATGTCAGCATTGCTGTTCCTTGTCATTATGTTTTGCACAGATTTTAGCTGAATGTGCTGAAAAATGTTGTACATTCAATGTGTAAAGATATTGAGAGTTGAATATGTGCATTGTGGCTTTTGCTTGGCAGGTCTTGGATGACATGCCACTCTGCCTGATTTCGAATCGTGATGAGTTTTATCATCGACCGACGGCAGGCCTAAAGCAATGGGTAGATAGTCCGATTATTGCAGGGCAGGACTTACAGTCTGGTGGAACATGGATGGGGATAACCGCTCAAGGGCGTTGGGCGATTGTGACCAATTTTCGTGATGGTCGTGATCAGACCACATATCCCACTTCACGTGGCGCTTTGATTCAGCAATTTTTAGAATCTGAGCAAACGCCCATTCGGTTTGCGCAAGCACTGGAACAAATCCAATGTAATTATGCTGGCTTTAATTTATTCGTTGGCGATGCCACTCAAGCCGTTTATATGAGTAATCGCGGTGAAGGGCCACAAGTCTTAGCCAAAGGGGTGTATGTCACATCTAATGGTTTAATGACTGAACATTGGGAAAAGACCCGACATTTACGCAAACGTTTCACGCAAGAATTTTTGCCGATGCTACAAAGCCAGCAACCACAGGCGGATATAGACGCCGCTGCGTGGGATATTTTGGAAGATGAACGTAAAATCATTCCAGCATTGTTACCCAATACTGGGATTCAGGCGGAAATGGAACATTTGTTGTCTTCAACCTTTATTCAAAGTCCAGTGTATGGCACCCGCTGTTCAAATTTATTATGTATACGGGATTCACAGTGGCATTGGCAGGAAAAACAGCAGCAGGGTGAGCAACAAGGACAGATCACCCAGATAGAAGTGCATTTAAAGCCATAAAAAAAAGCCGACGATTCGTCGGCTTATTTTTTTAGAGGTGTCTTATGCGGTTTTTTGTGTTGGCTGAGCTTGTTCTACCGCTTCGCCAGCAATCACACCACCATCTTTACGGGTGATGACAACGGTTGCAGAACGTGGACGTGAGGTGGCTGCTGCATTGGTTTGTGATGCAGGCCAGTGGCTGGTCGGTTCAGAATAGGATGCTGAATCTTCACCGGGATGTTGCACATTGATAAAAATCGCTTTGTAGTCAGGTGTCATCGTCACACCTGTGATTTCACACTCTTTTGGTCCAGTCAGGAAGCGACGTAAGTTTTCATCATTCAGCTTTGCCCCCACAATGGTTTCTTGACCCGATGAGGTCGTAGCTTTTGTGCCATCACCGACTTGACCTGGAAGTGCAGCAAGCATCATACAGTTGGTGGTATCGGTATAAGCACCGTCATCGGTTTGAATCCATAACACACCACGTGGGTCGAACCACATCCCATCGGGTGAAGACAAGTCATTGTTGTCATTTAGACCAGATAAGTTAATGTTGCTCGCCATTTTTGCTTCAGCACCAAACAGGTAGATATCCCAAGTAAAGCTGAGTGCTGTGGTTGTATCACCATCTTCACGGAAACGGATAATATGACCGTTGACGTTGCCTTTACCACCTTCTGGGTCGGTGTAGTTACGAGGGTTGGCTGCATCAAGTGCATGTGCTGTACCACGGTTCGAGTTATTGGTGAGGGTCACATAGACTTCACCATTGTCTGGATGTACAGCGACCCATTCAGGACGGTCCATTTTGGTAGCACCGACAGCATCTGCGGCAAGACGTGCGAAGGTCAGCACATCTGCTTGTGAGCTAAACGGATACACGCTGTTGCTTTGGTTTAAACCATTGACGTTATAGCTCAATTCAATCCATTGACCTTTGCCGTCATTGTTAAATTTGGCAACGTATAACTTACCGTTGTTCATGTATTTGTCACCTGCAGCATAGCCACCGTTGACATCTTTTTTATTCCATTTTTGGTCGGATACAAATTTATAGATGTATTCACCGCGTGAGTCATCACCCATGTAAAACGCGAGGTTGTCATCTTCACGTAAGCGACTTGCACGGCAGTCTTCATGTGCAAAGCGACCCAGTGCTGTACGTTTTACGGGGTTTTCACGACGGTCAAATGGATCGATTTCGACAATCCAACCAAAGGTGTTTGGACCATTACGATAATCTTCTGCTGCCTGAGTACCGGTAACATTCGCCGACCAACGGTCATATAAATCTTGAGACTCATTACTTCCAATCGCTGTTTCCCAACCATAGCGCGAGTTCGCACCCGCTTTTAGGCCATAACGGTTGAGTGCCACAATTTCAGCCGGACTACGTTTGGCATCATCGTCTTTTGCACGAGCGAAGTAACCAATGAAGTTTTCTTCTGTCGTCAGGTAAGTGCCCCACGGGGTATAGCCATTACCGCAGTTGTTGTGTGTACCACGGGTTTGCTGGCCATTGGTTGAAAATTTCGTGCAAACTAAGCTTGAGCCTGCAACAGGGCCTTTAAAGTCCATTACGGTCGATGCGGTAATACGACGGTTAAATGGAGAGTTTTGTACCAGTTTAACGGCTTGAGTCTTGCTGTCTTTTTCAATTTGAATGACAGAAACACCGTGTGCATTGACTTCACGGATAACTTCATCCTCAGGGCGACGACCTTCCACTTTGGTTGGGCCTTGCGGGTGCAAGAAGGTCGGGTTGATGTATTCATGGTTCATCACCAACAAACCTTGGTCAGACTGTTTGGCATCATAACGTCCAGAGGTGGTATTTAAACCAAAGAAGCTCATACCGTCATGGCAGTCACCAGAGCGGAATTGGAAGCTCGGGCCAGAAGGAACATTGTTATCATCCCACGCTGGGTATGCAGGGTTAATCGAGTCACCCATCGCATATAGCACATGCGCTTGATAGCCTTCAGGAACAGTCACGATATCGTCTAAATTCTTTTTCACTGGTGTGAAATTGAACTTGGTCGGTTTTTGATTTGGATCAGTGACAGGTGGTTTGGTATTGCTATTTGAACCTGAGTCATTGTCATCATTACACCCCGTTAATGAAGATGCTAATGCAAGTGCGACTGCACCACTCGCAGTCTTGGTAATCAAGCTACGACGGCTGATGCGCTGTTCTAAAATGTCACGAAAATGAAGGTTATCCGAAGTGTTGTTATCAAGTTCTTGATCTTCGTTATATGGCATGTTTGTCATGAATTTAAATCCTGGCAAAGGTGTGCTGGGTAAAAGTTGATCACATAAAACTATCGATAAAATATGACAATGCTTTGAAGCTAATGTTGCAAACTGATGAAATAGGCGTTTGGCTTTCACGGCGTGAAAATTGCAAAACATTAAGATGGGCGCATAAAAAAAGAGGCTATCTCAGCCTCTTAGGTGTAAAACTCACCAAAATTGTCGAAACATATGTCTATTTAAGTTGCAGATGCACGTCGTTTTTCAATCAGCTTGCCAAAAAATAAACCTAGCTCGAACAGCATCCACATGGGAATGGCCAACATGATCATCGAAAGCGCATCGGGTGGCGTGGAAAACATGGCGACAAAAAAACAGCCGACGATAATAAAACGACGCTTCTCCACCAAGGTTTGAGTAGACACCACCCCGATCAAAATCAAAATTAACGTGATGATAGGAATTTCAAAGGTCAGTCCAAACACCAAAAATAGCTTTAAGCAGAAACTTAAATAACTATTGATGTCAGTCATAGGGGCGACTGTTTCAGGGGAAACACTCATAAAAAAATGTAGGATGGACGGCAGGGCAACCCAATAGGCAAAGGCAATACCGGCATAGAAGAGGACGATACTGCCGAATAATAAGGGCATCGCCAAATGCCGCTCTTTTTCATACAGTGCAGGTTTGATGAAGGCCCAAAGTTGATAAATCACGAAAGGCATCGCGAGCATAAGCGCGACAAAGAAATTTAGCTTAAACGGCGCCATAAAGGTGGCGGTCACATCCGTTGCGATCATGGATGAGTTCATCGGCAACTGCGCACGCAGAGGCTCTGACATCAATTGATAGCTTTGATTGGCAAAGGGTAGTAAACAAAAGAACAGAATCAAAATAAGTCCTGTAATTTTGATCAAATGCCGACGCAAAATCACCAAATGTTTGGTGATCGGCATTTCTTCCAAATCAGGCACAGTGTTCTGTGAATTATTCAGTGAAAGATCTGTCATACGGCCACCTGATATTCTGCTAATGCATCGGTCGAGCTTAATGCAGCAGATTGATCTGTTTTAATTTCGTGCTTTATTTTCATTTGGGGTGTAACTATGGCAAAGATCGTGCTCTGACCACGTTCGATGTACTGATAACGTGGGGATAAATTTTTATTGTCAGGTAGGACGGCTTCTTGTTGTTTTTGCGCAGTCTGTTCTATGGGGTGTTGCGTTTGTTGCAATTCATTCATCTGCGCTTGCATACGCGCTTCGAGCTGTTGAATACGTTGCATTTCTTTTTGCATTTCTTCACGAAGTTCGGACATGCGAAGCTCACGATCAATATCTGTTTGCACGTTACTGATCAGTCGTTTAACTTTCCCGTACCATTTACCTGCAAAGCGGATACCTTCAGGCAGTTTTTCCGGGCCAAGTACGATCAGCGCAATAATGCTGAACACCAGTAATTCGCTAATACCAATATTAAGCATTATGACAACTCCTTAGCTTTGAACTGAGGAATTGGTTTTATTTTGAGCTTCATGCTCTAGCGTGCGAGGCTCATTAAGCTGTGTCTTTGCTGCGTCTTCATCACGCATCGATTTTTTGAAATCTTTGACAGCGCCGCCGACATCTTTGCCCAAGTTTTTTAGTTTTGATGTACCAAAGAGTAAAATCACCACAATTGCAAAAATCAGTACATGCCAAATCGATAGTCCAGCCATCTTGTTATCCTCTTGTTGGTCTGCACAACATTTCAGCAGTTGTAGATGACAGTGAAGTGACCAAGATGTTGCAGTTTAAAGACAGCCGCGAAGCTTATGTTCAGTGTTACTATGCATGGATTGAGCAGTGAGGGTGGTGTAGTGGCGTTTCTTCTTCCGATATTGGGTTTTTTAAGTGGTCTCGGATTGGCATCATTATCAGGAACCGCATCGCTCAAATCGATTTTCTCTAGCTTACTTGCACGCTGTTTTATTCCAGCCGTAATCATCTACAACATGGTGTTCTATCAAGCAGGCAGTTTAGCGCTCATGCTCTTTAGCTTTAGTGTTGCCGTGCTGATGTTTTATTTATTTCGCTGGCTGTTAAAAGATAGTTTACGTGCCTTGTGTGTCAGTTATTTGAACTTGGCTTGGCTGGGTTTTCCTTTTGCCTTAGCACTGTTTGGCCCTGAAATTAGTGCAGCGATGGTGGCTCTGTATGTCGGTGGCTCTATCTTTGGCAATATGTGGGCCGTGACAGCCGTCAGTTCAGCCCAATTACCATGGTCGAGCGTGATGCAAAAAGTGGCGATGTCTCCCCCTGTATTTGCCTTGATGATTGCAGGCGTCTGTCGAATAGTTGGACTGCAGCATTTAGAAGAACATCAGATCTTAGATTGGCTCTATCAAGCTGCAAAAATTGGAATGAGTTTCACGGGGATGTGTGTCTTAGGCATGTGGCTGCGTCAAACCAAGGTACAATGGCGTGATCTGATGAACAGTAGTCGTATTTATGCGATGAAACTCACCGTTGGCGCGGTGATCTGTAGTTTGAGTTATGCCTTTCTTCCGATTCCCCAGATCGAGAAATATATTGGGGTGATGTTTATGCTGTTCTGCTTACCCCCTGCAGCGAATATTGTGGCTTTAGAAACGCATTATCAAGGAACAGGCACTTCGGCGCGTTATATTGCTTCAGGCACGATTATGAGCTGCATCGTCGTTAGTATATATGGGTTAATTTTGCATCTTTTTTCGCTTTAAAATGAAAAGTGAATTATAGATGCCCACAAAGGGTGACTACTTGAGCTGTTTTCGAATCTGCCAATCACGCACGAGGGCATATATCATCGCGATACCTATCAGGCCTGGAAATCCAACCTGACCTTGCGACAGATTAAGCATGATCGACAGTACGATCAACACTGCAAAAATAGCGTAGGTGGCACGAAAGCCTGAGGTGAGCGGGTAGGTTAGTTGCACATGGCAATGAGGGCAGCTTATTTTTTGAAAACCAAGAAAAGAGCGTGTTGGGATTTCAGTTGAGGTGTGATGACATGCGTTGCATATGATCTGTATCGGTTGAAGTGCCATAATTATTCTATTTTTATTCAGGGATTGGAGTTAATCTTTGGCATTAAGATTAACTCCAATTTAAATTATTTCAAACTTGCTTTAAATAATTTCATCGCCTGACCACGATGGCTGATTTTATTTTTTTCTTCTTTTGATAATTCAGCACTAGAAACATTCAGTTCTGGCAGCCAAAACAGTGGGTCATAGCCAAAGCCATTTTCACCACGTGCTGCTTCCATCACTTCACCGCGCCAAACACCTTGGAAAATTTGTGGGAGTGGGTCTTCTGCATGTTGGACCAAAGCCAAGACACATACAAACATCCCTTCGATGGCTTCACCCTCTTTACGGAGTGGTTTGAGGTCAGCAAGCAACTTGGCATTGTTAGCGGCATCATTGCCATGTTCACCTGCATAGCGCGCAGAGTAAATCCCTGGTGCGCCACCGAGTACAGGAACGCAAATGCCAGAATCATCTGCAATGGCTGGCTTGCCTGAAATTTTCGATGCGTGACGCGCTTTGATAATGGCATTTTCAACAAAGCTTAGACCGTCTTCGATGGCATCTTCAATGTTCAACTGACCTTGTGGAATCACTTCAACAGGAAGATTAAGCTCGGCAAACATTTTTTCAAATTCTGCAATTTTGCCTTTGTTATTACTTGCAAGCACCAAAGTGCCTTGAGATAACCAATCAGTTGAAGCCATGTGAATATTCACCATAAAACAAGATTTGAGGCTATTTTAACAAGATGCTGTGGCTGACAGGCAATAAAAAAGCACCCGAAGGTGCTTTTTAAGATTCAAAAAACTTATTGCGCTTGAATCCATTTGTCTGCACGGTCACGTGCTTGACGAATTTGGTCTTGGCTTAAGTTGGCTGCCAAAGCGGTTTTCTTACCTTCAGACAAGCTAATCACTTTGTTGTCGAGCATGCCATCACGAGTAGAAAGCTCATACCATTGGTATGCACCCATGTAGTTTTTCTTTTGCTCTTCCATCATGGCTAAGTTAAAGCTTGCGCGGTTATCACCACGGCTGGCTGCTTTTTCGAAATATTGACGAGCAAGCGCTTCATCTTTTTTAGTCCCAATGCCATCAGCGAGCATACGACCCACATTGAGCTGAGCTGCAGATAAACCTTGATCGGCAGCAGCTTTGTACCATGCAAAAGCTTGACGTTCATCTTTTGCAACGTCTTTACCTTGTTGATATTTAGTGCCTAAGTAAAACTGAGCACCAGGCTGACCTGCTTTAGCAGCTTTACTTAAGCTGTGAATATCCATAATTGAATATTGTGCAGCTTGGCTAGAAACTGAAGATGATGGAGCAACATAATCCGCATGGGCTTGTATGCTAAAAAGTCCAATCAGTAGCGTCGTGCTTAATAATAATTTTTTCATAGAGCGCTCACTCGATAAATTGCGACTTCACCAAATAGATTTGGGAGACGTTTACTCAGTAAACTATCTTGTTGATCCCCATTCACGGCAAGTCGGTTAATAATCCGGATGTTATTTTCAGCACACAGCGCTTCAAAATCACGGAAAGTACATAAATGAATATTGGGCGTGTTATACCACATATAGGGTAACGCGTCTGAAACAGGCATCATTCCTTTTAATGCAAGGAAAGAACGAGTCTTCCAATGTGCAAAGTTTGGAAAGGTGATAATGGCCTGTTTCCCCACACGCACCATGTCTCTTAAAAGAACGTCTGGTGCATCTACAGCTTGCAAGGCTTGTGCCATAACCACATAGTCAAAAGACTGGTCGGCAAAGCGACTTAAACCTAAGTTCAAGTCCTGTTGGATGATATTTAACCCGCGACTGACCGCAATTGCAATCTTTTCTTGATCAATTTCTAAGCCATATGCACGAATATTGTGCTTTTTGCTCATATGTGCAAGCAGTTCACCGTCACCACACCCTAAATCGAGTACGCTTGAATCTGGTTTAATCCAACGTTCAGCCAGTTGATGATCAATACGCATTAGTTGGTCTCCTTCGGTGTTTCTTGCAGGTGTTTTACACCGCCTAGGAATGCACGTAAGCTTTTCACATATAACGGAATCGGGAACAAGAAAGAGTCATGACCTTGTTCAGCATCAATATCCACATAGCTCACAGGCTTATGATTACTAATTAATGCATCTACAATTTCTTGCGAACGAGCAGGGGTAAAACGCCAGTCCGTTGTAAATGAAACAACTAAAAATTGACACTTGGTTTTAGACATCGCGGTTTTTAATGATTGCTCATATTCACGTGATGGATCGAAATAATCTAAAGCCTTGGTCATGATCAAATAGGTATTGGCATCAAAGTTACGGCTAAATTGCTCACCTTGATAACGCAAATAACTTTCGACTTGGAATTCGACGTCAAAGCCATACATAAATTTACCTGACTTTAAGTCACGGCCAAATTTTTGTTTCATGGCTTCTTCAGAGAGGTAAGTGATATGACCGACCATACGGGCCAAGATCAAACCTCGCTTAGGATAACTATCATTTTCTAAATAGCGACCATCATGGAAATCAGGGTCAGACAAAATCGACTGACGCGCCACTTCGTTAAAGGCAATGTTTTGCGCAGACAGTTTTGGTGTACTGGCAATAATCACGCACTTTTGTAAACGATCTGGATAGTCCACAGACCATTGTAGAGCTTGCATGCCGCCTAAAGAGCCGCCAATCACCGCATACCACTGCTGAATCTCTAAACGATCAGATAACATGGCTTGGGTTTTGACCCAGTCACGGACAGTCACTAATGGGAAATCAGGACCATAAGGGCGATTGTCATTTTCAGGATTTGGAGAGGTCGGTCCAGTAGAACCGCTACAGCCGCCAATATTATTTAGTGCTACGACAAAGAATTTTGACGTATCAATGGCTTTGCCTGGTCCAATACATGCATCCCACCAACCCGGCTTACGGTCATCTTCATGATGATAACCTGCAGCATGGTGATGGCCTGACAGTGCATGACAAATCAAAATTGCATTGGATTTGTCTGCATTCAGTTCGCCATAAGTTTCAACCATGAGCTCAAAACGTGGGAGTATGCGATCGCATTCGAGCTCTAACGGCTCTTCAAAAATAAACTTTTGTGGGGTAACTAAGCCCACTGAGTCAGCTGGAAAAGACACAGGAATAATTCGCCTTAAATCTTTAGTATGAATAATAAAAGGATACCACTTGAGGGTATCCTTCAAAAGTCATTTTATTGCTATTTGATATTTATAGCATTGAATTAGACTGCAGCAGCAATCACTTGTTCAGTACTCAAAACACCTTGTTCAATTAAACGGTTAGTGCTGGCAATAATCGCCTCGATAGATGCGGTCACGATGTTGTCATGCACACCTGCGCCGAATGCAGACTTACCTGTACCTTTCACTTGAAGCTCAATCAACGCCAAGGCTTTAGCATGTGCGCCTGAACTGATGCTACGTTCTTCATAGTTCAAGACATCAATCGGTAACTGCAAGGCATTTAAGATGGCAGAGATTGGGCCGTTGCCTTCACCGCGTAATTGCTGGATCTCACCGTTCACTTCGACATCAAGCTCAATGACTTGTTTGCCATTTTCATCATGTAAGCGGTAGTTTTTCGCCGCATAATGCGTATCTTTGGCAGCCACATAAGTGTCTTTAAACAATGACCAGATCGCTTGCGCAGAAATCTCAGTACCGTCTTCATCTGTTTTTTGCTGTACGATTTGCGAGAATTCAATTTGAATACGACGAGGCAACACCACGTTGTAATTTGATTCTAACAAGTACGCAATACCGCCTTTACCAGACTGTGAGTTGACGCGAATCACGGCATCATAGTCGCGGCCCAAGTCTTTCGGGTCGATTGGCAAATAAGGCATATCCCACATTTCTTCGTTCTTTTGGAACTCGAAACCTTTTTTAATGGCATCTTGGTGTGAACCAGAGAACGCGGTGAAGACCAAATCACCAGCATACGGATGACGAGGGTGTACCGGCAAGCCTGTGCATTCTTCAATGATTGAAATGATTTCGTTAATGTTTGAGAAATCTAAGTTTGGCGCAACACCTTGGGTATACATGTTCAATGCAATCGCTGCAACGTCCACGTTACCTGTACGTTCACCGTTACCAAACACACAACCTTCGACGCGGTCAGCACCAGCCATAATGGCCAACTCAGAAGCGGCAATACCACAGCCACGGTCGTTATGACAGTGCACAGAAATAATCACACCGTCACGGCGTTGAATGTTACGGTGCATCCATTCCACTTGGTCTGCATAGACGTTCGGACCTGAAACTTCAACCGTTGCAGGCAAGTTTAAAATCACTTTGTTCTCTGGAGATGCTTCCCAAATTTCAGTGACCGCATCACAGACATCTTTAGCAACTTCTAATTCTGTTGCAGTAAAACACTCTGGACTGTATTGGAATACAAATTCAGTTTCAGGCTGTTTTGCAGCGTATTCTTTGACTTTCGTTGCGGCATTAATCGCTAATTGTTTTGCACCAGCAACGTCAACATTCAACACTTTATTGCGGAATGTTGGCGAGTTTGAGTTGTAGATATGCACGATGGCACGTTTTGCACCTTGTAATGATTCAAATGTACGTTGAATCAAATGATCACGTGCTTGAACCAAAACTTCGATGTACACATCATCAGGAATATGACCGCCTTCGATCAACAAACGCGTGAAATCAAAGTCGATTTGTGATGCAGAAGGGAAGCCGATTTCAATGTGTTTGAAACCAATTTTCACAAGCATTTGGAACATTTTAAACTTTTGTTCAATGTTCATTGGCTCGAAGATCGCTTGGTTACCGTCACGAAGGTCGGTACTCATCCAGATCGGCGCTTTATTGATTTCGTTATTTGGCCATTGACGGTCTGGTAAGTCTACACGTTGGTACATGCGACGGTATTTTTTGCTTGGATCTGCCAACATCATGTGAAAACTCCTTATAGCACCGTGGATAAATGTCGTGGATAAACGGCAAGGTACTACTTATATAGATTGTGTCTATTCTAGCAATTTACAAGTTTAATTTCGGAGTCTTTAGTCGAAAGTCGAAATAAATCCGTAAAGATTCACATGACTTAGCTTTACCGTAAGCTCGTAAATGTATAACTAAATATTAGTCCATATATTCCGGAAATAATTTCCTATTTTTGCGTCAAGATGCCATTACTAGAAAATATTTTTCTATAAAATTAGCTTTTTTGAAAAATATAATCTTTATTGATCTCATCGACGGTGGCTGTTCCCATCAATGCCATCGTAATCTCAAATTCTTCTTTCAGTATTTTGAGTACATGGGCAACACCTAAAGCGCCCGCTGTAGCTAAACCATAAATGCAAGGACGTCCAACTAATACGGCAGATGCACCCAAGGCTATCGCTTTAAACACATCTGAACCACGACGAATACCACCATCATATAAAACTGGGAAATCCTGAGGCACAACTTTTTTAATCAGTTCTAAGGCGATGAGTGGGGGAATGCAACCATCCAGTACTCGACCACCATGATTCGACACAATAATGCCCTGTACGCCGTGTTGCAGGGCAAGTTCAGCATCATGTGGACTAACAATGCCCTTTAAAATAATCGGTAATGAGGTGTTTTGACTGAGCCAAAGGATATCCGCCCATGTCGGCGCGATTTTCATCAGACCTTGAAATAATGGGTGTTCATTTTGCTTGCTTTGAGGTTGTTGAATAAAATGATGAGGCTGCGGTTCATACTTAGGAAGTTCAAAAAACGCATGTCTCTCTCGGTCACGAATTCCTGAATGTGGAGAATCAACGGTCACCACAATCGCTTTAAAACCATGTGCTTCTGCCATTTTGACCAGTGATAATGACTTTTCGCGCTCACCTTGCCAATACAATTGGAACCATTTGAATGGATTGCCCTGCTTTAACTCACGCATATCTGTATTGGTAAACGTACTGAGGATCATATTGCTGCCAAGGACTTCGGCGGCGAGGGCTGTTGCAGCTTCAGCATCAGGATGAAATTGTTGTTGATGTCCGATCGGGGCAACAAAAATAGGGTGCGGGAAACGTTGCCCTAAGATTTCGATTTGGGTATGACCTTGGGTCAGATCTCTGAGCATACGTGGTAGAAGTTGTATCTGTTCAAACTGAGACAAATTGCCACGTACACTGTGTTCATCCATAGAACCACCTTGTAGGTATTGCCACACCATGTGTGACAGGTGCAGTTCAGCCTGTTTTTCGTAATCGGCAATGGTTTGTAAA
Organism: Acinetobacter sp. YH12069; assembly: GCF_013419675.1. Taxonomy (NCBI): domain Bacteria; kingdom Pseudomonadati; phylum Pseudomonadota; class Gammaproteobacteria; order Moraxellales; family Moraxellaceae; genus Acinetobacter; species Acinetobacter sp. YH12069. The sequence goes on from NZ_VOZS01000010.1 coordinate 28,795, forward strand.
TGAGCAGGAATCTGAGTCAGTGGTTGCAATGGAGAATGTTGACTCATAGAACTGCCCATTGACGTAAAAGATTATGGTAGTGATTCGTCAGTTGTAATATTTCTTTGCTATCGCCTAAATTTTGTCGTAATTGCATAATGGTCTGATCTAAATTAAAAAGCATGCTTCTTTGCCAATCATCTTTGACCATGCTTTGTACCCAAGTACAAGCTGCTATACGGGAGCCTGAAGTCACAGGTTCAACACGATGTAGACTGGTCGCTGGATAAATAATTGCATCGCCAGCATCTAACTTAACTTCATGTTCACCATAAGTATCCTCAATGATCAGTTCACCACCTTCATATTCATCGGGTTCTGATAAAAAAATGGTCATTGAGACATCTGTACGCACAGTTATATTTTTTTCATGATAGTAATGGATTGCATTATCGACATGATTACCGTAGTGACCGGTATCTTGGTAGCAATTGAAAAGCGGAGGCAAGATTTCTTTAGGTAATGCAAAAGATTGAATGAGCAGACTTTCTTTAATTTGCGGTAATACTTGCTGACTTAACTGCTGATAGAGCTGACTGTTTGAATTGATTTGTAAATTTTTTTTGATGTTTTGAGCTTGTGCTCCGGCCGAACTTTTTCCTGAAACCCACTGATTATCTTGGTTCATCGCTTGTCTGATGCTTTGAACGTGTTGCTTTGAAAGGACATGAGGGACATGAAGAAGCATAATTTAACCTTAATCTAATTTTAATCAAATCTACATAAGATAAGCATAAATAAAAAAGCCTTAATACAAGATTAAGGCTTTTTTTAGAATATTTAATTTAGAACTTAAAATTAAATGTTAAGCGATAGTTACGTTCAGCACCTGCGATGTAACGTAATCCACCACGGTTGATGCTGTTAATGTAGTCTTCATCAAATAAATTGTTGATGTTGAATTGAATCCCTACATTTGGTGTTGCTTGGTAACTAACCATTGAGTCAAATACCCAGTAGTCAGGGATGACAGCAGGACCGACCTGATTGCCATCTTTGTTTTTAGTCATTTCACCATTGTAACGCGCGCCGCTACCAATGCTCCATTTATCCATATTGTAGGTCGTCCACAATGTGAATGCATCAGAAGGCGTAAATGGCATATTACTTGAACCATCTGCTGAAACTTGCTGGTTACTCGCAGCTTGGGTTACATTTTTAATGTCTGTTTTTTGATGTGTATAACCAGCAATAACTTGCCAATTGTCATTTAAGTTACCAATCACGCCAAGTTCAACACCTTTAACTGATTTTTCACCAGTTTGGTAGTATTCTTCACCATCTTTTTCCAACTCATTTGTGAGTTCAGTTTGGAAAAGTGCACCTGTTAAGAGTAAACGGTTGTCAAAAAATTCCCATTTAGCACCAACTTCAATGGTTTCAATTTCTTGAGGATCAAGATCTAAGTTGTTATTGCTGCTCGCTGAACCAGATGGGGCAAATGCATTGGCATTACCAATACCGTCACCACCTGTAATAGTACCCGGTGCTTGTTGTTGGATGGCGTAGTTAGCATACAAGCCACCGTTTTCAGTTGGTTTATATAGTGCCCCAACTTTCCAGTTGAATAGGTTGCCGTCATCTTTAAAGCTTTGTGCAACATAATTTGCCGGTTGACCTGAAGCAGCCGTATTCACAAATGTATCGGCATCAAGTTTATAACGATCTAGACGAACGCCACCATTCACAGAAAATTGTGGTGAAATTTCAATAGTATCGAAGGCAAAAATAGAGTAGGTATCCATTTGAGCTTCAGAATCACCATTACCATTGGTATTTCTGACTAAAGCGGTATGTACAGTGCCTTGTGGGTTATACAATGAACTTGTACCGGTAACCGTAGCAGTCCAACCACGTGTTTTCATTTCTTCACGTGTAAATTCAACCCCTGTACTGACATCATGTTTTAAGCGACCTGTATTGAAACTTGTAACCAAGCTAGTTTGGTTAGTTATAATTTCATTTTCAGTATCACTATTATTTGCACTGCCTGAAACGCGCATCGCAGTAGGATCATTCAGGTCAGTTGACGTTGTAGTGAAGGCATTACCTGAGAATGTCGTTAAATATTGATGCTCTGTTTTGCCCCAACGAGAAGTATTTTTGATTTTCGTATTTTCTGATAAATCATACTCTAAACGAGCAGTTGCCATGTCCGCAGTGACATCATCAAAATCTTCAGGTGCACCATAATAATTTGAAGTATCAACTTTATGGCTATTTAGATATGGCGCAAGACTTTTAATACTTGCATTCGTACTTTTATTTGCATCAAACCCTGGTAAACCTACAGTTGGGATACCACCATCCAAGACATTGTCTTGTTCAATATGTAGATAGTCTAAGAAAAAGCGAAGATCTGTGCCTAAACCAAAGCCTGCTGAAAGTGCAACAGCCCATTTTTCATTTTCAACACCGTCACGACCAATACCGTCTGAGTTTTCACCCATGGCATTAAAACGGATGGCCGTTGTATCGTTTATTGCTTTATTAATATCCGCAGTTGCTCGGTAATATTCATCTGAGCCGAAACCAAGAGTTGCATTGTTAGCGTCTTGAAGTTTTGCTTCTTTTGTTGATAAATTAATTGAACCTGAGGCAGCTGTACGACCATTATCTGTACCAGCAGGGCCTTTAAATACTTCAATTTGTTCGTAATTAAACATGTCTCGAGTAACGTTACCCAAGTCACGTACTCCATCGATGAAGATACTATTTGCTGTATCAAATCCACGCATGGTAACAGCATCACCAGTATTCATTCGTCCGTTTTCACCTAGGGAGAATGTGCCGACACCAGGAACGTTTCGAAGTGCTTCTGTTAGGGTCGTTGCATTTTGTTCTTTTAATACTTTCTCAGGGATAATGGCCATAGTCTGAGTCGTATTTAGTTGAGATTGCGTAAACTTATCTGAAGACGCTTTTTCTACTTTATAATTCTCTTTATTTACAGTTTGATTAATCGTCTCGAGTTGGACAGCTTTTTCTTCAGCCATTACATTGCCTGCAATGATTGAAAGTGATGAAGCAATCGCTGTAGAAACAATTTTCTTACGTGTTTTAATGAAGGCCATTTCGAACCCGATTCGGAGTAGTGAATTTGTATGCGAATAATAATGATTCTTATTTGTTCTTACATCTTTATGTAATTGTTATTCACGATAAATAATCGTATCGTGATAGCCCTATTTAATGTAATGATATAACAAGTATTAATTAAGTATCTGTTTTTTATTAAGTATTGATAAAACATATTATTGGTTTGTAATTGATTGAGATTACAAATATAGCCATGATTATGAATTAAATAAGAATAAATCGTAAATTGTTGATGTAAAAAAACCTGCCGAAGCAGGTTTTTTTATAAAGTGTTATTTAGAATTTAAAGGTTGTACTTAATTGTACGCGGCGGCCTTCTTGAGTATTGCTATAACGGTTGTAATAGCTATTTGCGACTTTCTCATAATCGTTAAAGTCTTTATCAAAGACATTGTACAGAGCAACACCAATATCCCAGTTTGGCGTGACATTAAAGTTTGAACCGACATGTAATAATGCGTATTCCTTGTAGTCACCAAGGGCATCATAAACCTGTTGATTCGCTGCAGTTAGATTGTCATAGGTTGAGGTGAAACGTGCACGTTCACTTCGATACTCACCACGCGCCCATAAATTCATAAAGTCAGCAGCTTGCCATTTAAGCGACGCATTAACTATGTGTTCTGGTGTGTCATTAAGTACAGGATTGCCTAAACTGCTATCTTTAATTTCAGTTTCAGTCCACGTGTAGTTCAGTCCAAATTTCCAATTATCGGCAAATGCCCAGTTTAAACCAGCTTCAATACCATAGACTTCAGCTTCTTCGGCATTCACAGGGCGAGTCACATTCCATGAGTCTGCTGTGCCACGGTTATAATCCATCACCCATGGCGTTCCAACCGATGCCATGAAAGCTTCACAGTCAGCTTTAGACCAATTAATACCCGAAGTCGTTGTGTTATCAGTATTACAGCTAATTTCCTTATTACCCGTCATAATCTTATCTTCGATTTGACTAAAGAAAGCCGTAACGTTGAAGTCAAAATTATGATTGGTTGAGAAATATGTACCAAATTCAAAGTTTTTACTGGTTTCAGGTTTTAGATTTGGGTTACCAAAAGTTGGTGTACGACCCTGACCACTGACATTGACCACACCGTCAGTTAAGCGTTCCAAACGTGGGGCTTTATAACCCTCACTATATCCGCCTTTGAAGGTCCAGTTTTCATGTGCATTCCATACCAAATATGCACGTGGCGTCCAAAAATCACCAAACGTATCGTGGTCGTCATAACGAAGACCAATTGTTAATGCTAGATTGTCGTTCAGCGACCAAGTATCTTCGGCAAATAGACCCAATTGCTCAAAAGAAACTTCTTTTTTTACACGTAAACCATCACTGATACTGGCTTCCCACCATTGACCGCCTAGAGTAATACGGTGGTCTTCAAAATGTTGAGTGGTAAATTTAGTATCAAAAATCGTATCTTCACTTTCTAACACACGAGGAGTGATGGCTGTTGACATCCCTTGTGCACGTGCAGGAATTAAACGTCCAACCGTTTCTGTTTGAGTATTGATAATACTTGACTCAAGTTTACCAATAGCATTATTCCAAGTATGTGCGAGGATCATTTTCTCACGGTTATATTCTTGAGCATCACCATAACCACCGTTTGCGCCAAGCGTCCCTAATTGACCTTTGCTATTGTCATACCATTGTTCAGTTTTTTCATATTCAACTGAAATATCATGGTCGCTGTGCGGTGTCAGGGTTAAGCGAGCACCGATAGTTTCTAGATCAGATTTAGTTGGGCTATTTCCGCCACTAAGTTCAGCACCAGTATCATCGTCATCACTACGTATTAAATCTGATTGATCACGTTCCGCTTTACGTGCACGGATTTGTAAGCCCAATAAATCTTGAATGATTGGCCCTGTTAAAAATGCATCGACAGCGCGTTGGTTACCAAAGTCTGAGTGATTTGGCAGTACTGTGCCTTCTAACGTGACCGAACCTGTCCATTCTGGTGAAACTTTTTTGGTAATGATATTGACTACACCACCAATTGCATCAGAACCATATAAAGTAGAAGCTGGTCCGCGGATGACTTCGATGCGTTGGATAGCCGAAACAGGGGGGATAAAACTATTATTCGACTCACCAAATCCATTAGGGGCAATGTCACCTGTACTATTTTGTCGGCGGCCATCAATTAAAACCAAGGTATATTCGGCGTCCATACCACGAATACGAATATTTAATCCGCCGGTTTTCCCTGCTGTAGGGCTAATATCGACACCTTCTACATCACTTAATGCATCTGCAACGGATGTAATTCGTTTATTTTTTAAGTCTTCAGCCGTAATCACGGTAATTGAAGCAGGAGCATTCTTGATCTTTTGTTCAAAGCCCGCTGCAGAAACAACAATGGTCTCCATCTGTTGAGCTTGAGATTCAGCCGTTTCAGCATGTGTGAAACTCGCAGTGGTTACAATTGCCCCAATTAAAGCAGTGGAAAGTGGGTTGAGATTAAAGTTACTCATAAAAGAATTCCAAGTATGGACGAGATAAATATATGAAAATAAATTAAAAAATATAGCATTAAGAATAATAGTGAGAAAGTTTCTCATTTGCAATGATGAATTAAAAAATAATCAATATTTATGCAAGAAAAGCTGAAAAATTCTAAAAATAAGAAGGGCATCCATGCCTGAATTTATAGTGTTATAATCCATTTTTGTATATCTTTAATTGTTGTCATATAATGTGGCACTTTTTTTTAAAACTGTTTTAACTAACAAATTATCGAGGAAGCCATGCAAGTAACTTCTGAAGCGGTTTCGGGCGTTGCCCGTCGTTTAAATGTATCTGTACCGACGAGCCGTATTAACGAGCAGTTTGAAGCTCGCTTGAAACGCACTGCCAAAACTGTGAAGATCAACGGCTTCCGTCCAGGTAAAGTACCTGTAAACGTTGTTCGTCGTGAATACGGTGCTGGTATCTATCAAGAAGTTGTAAACGACATCATTCGTGACACAGTATTCGAAGCGATCCAACAAGAAAAAATCAATGCTGTTGGTATGCCAAACATTGAAAAAACTGAAATGAAAGATGATGCTTTAGTTTATGAAGCAACTGTAGAAGTTTATCCAGAAGTTGAAGTTAAGTTCGAAGGCCTAGAAGTTGAACGTAAAGCAACTTCAGTTGACGACAAAGACGTTGAGAAGATGATTGAAAATCTTCAAAAACAACGTGCTTCATGGGCTGAAACTAAAGGCATGGCTAAAAAAGACATGCAAGTAACTTTCGACTTTGAAGGTACTGTTGATGGCGAGAAGTTTGAAGGCGGCGCTGCTGAAGACTTTAAACTCGTACTTGGTTCTGGTCGTATGATCCCTGGCTTCGAAGACGGCATCGTTGGTATGAAGAAAGGCGAAGAGAAAGTTATCGACGTAACTTTCCCTGAAGACTACCAAGCTGAAAACCTTGCTGGTAAAGCTGCTCAGTTCAAAATCACTGTTAAGCTTGTTGAAAAACAAAAACTTCCAGAAGTTGATGCTGAATTCTTAAAAATCTTCGGTCTAACTGAAGAAGAAGGCGTTGAAAAACTGAAAGCTGACGTTCGTAAAAACATGGAACGTGAAGTGAAAAACGGTCTTCGTAACCAAGTGAAAGGTGCAACTTTTGATGCACTTGTAGCTGCAAACGAAGTAGAACTTCCAGAAGCAATGATTGCTCAAGAAATTGACCGTCAACGTCAACAAATGATCCAACAATTCACTCAACAGTTTGGTGCTCAAGGCGCTAAAGCGTTTGATTCAAGCATGCTTCCAGATGACCTATTCAAAGAGCAAGCTGAAAAATCAGTTAAACTTGGCGTATTAGTAAGCAAAGTATTGGCTGAAGCTAAACTTGAAGTTGATGCTGCACGTGTTGATGCTTACATCGAAGACATGGCTTCTTCTTACGAAGATCCTAAAGAAGTAATTGAATACTTCAACAACGATAAACAGCAACGTGCTCAAATCGAAGCTGTTATTCTAGAAGACCAAGTTGTAGATCACATCTTAGCTTCTGCTAAAGTAACTGATACAACTGTGAGCTATGAAGACTTATTGAAAGAGCAACAAGCTCGTCAACAAGGCTAATTTCTAGCTTTCAAAAAAAGGCGCATTAAGCGCCTTTTTTTATCGAAATTTGCCCCCAAATAAGTTGTCCTGATTTCACAATGCTTATGAAAAAAATATCTGTTATTTAATTGGGAATCTTTTGCAATTTCGACAAATATCCCTCATATTGTGAATTATGGGTTGAGTCAGAAAAATTTAGGAATAAATAACGTATGTATGTTCCAACAATTGAAAACGCACTAGTGCCAATGGTGGTAGAACAGTCATCTCGTGGCGAGCGTTCTTTTGATATTTATTCACGCCTTTTGCGTGAACGTGTGATTTTTTTAACCGGTGAAGTTGAAGACAACATGGCAAATTTGATTGTTGCCCAAATGTTGTTCTTAGAAGCAGAAAACCCAGATAAAGATATTCATTTATATATCAACTCACCAGGCGGTTCGGTTACTGCGGGTATGGCGATTTACGATACCATGCAATTTATTAAACCTGATGTTGTGACTTACTGCATGGGGCAAGCAGCATCGATGGGTGCATTCCTGCTTAACGCCGGTGCTAAAGGCAAACGTTACTGTCTTGAAAATGCCCGTGTCATGATTCACCAACCACTCGGTGGTTTCCGTGGTCAGGCATCTGACATTGAAATTCATGCACGTGAAATTCTATTCATCAAAGAACGTTTAAATCGTTTAATGGCAGAGCATAGTGGTCAAGACTACGAAACTGTTGCTCGAGATACTGACCGTGACAACTTTATGACAGCGCAAGCTGCGAAAGAATACGGTCTTGTGGACGAAGTTTTATCTAAACGCCCATAAGTTTTAAAGAATTAATTATTGGAGTGAATATGTCCGAACATCCTCAAGGACAAAAGCATTGTTCATTTTGCGGTAAAACGCAGTCTGAAGTCGGGAAACTGATTGCAGGTGAGGACGCGTACATCTGTAATGAGTGTGTGGACGTATGTCTTGACCTAGTTCAGACCAGTCAGCAAGTTGAATCAAATGACTGGGCAACTCGTCCTTTACCAAAACCGCATGAAATCCGTGCTGCGCTTGACCAATATGTGATTGGGCAAGATGTTGCGAAAAAGACCCTCTCTGTTGCGGTATACAACCACTATAAACGCCTAAAAGTTGGCACCAGTGGTAAAAAACCAGAAGACGGAGTAGAGATTTCGAAAAGTAACATTATGTTGGTTGGACCAACAGGTTCAGGTAAAACACTGCTTGCTCAGACACTTGCGCGTCTTTTAGATGTGCCATTTGCGATGGCAGATGCAACGACTTTAACTGAAGCCGGTTATGTGGGTGAAGACGTTGAGAACATTGTTCAAAAACTCCTTCAAAAAGCCGATTACGATGTAGAAAAAGCACAAAAAGGCATTATCTATATCGATGAAATCGACAAAATTACCCGCAAGTCTGAAAACCCATCGATTACTCGTGATGTATCGGGTGAGGGTGTTCAGCAAGCGTTATTGAAAATGATCGAAGGTACGGTTGCGTCGATTCCGCCTCAAGGTGGTCGTAAGCATCCGCAGCAAGAATTTATTCAAATTGATACTTCAAATATTCTGTTTATCTGTGGTGGCGCATTCTCTGGTCTAGAGAAAATCGTACAGCAGCGTCAGGAAAAAGGTGGTATTGGCTTTACGGCTGAAGTGCGTAAGAAAGATGAAACTAAAAAATTATCTGACTTATTCCGCCAAGTTGAAGCGACAGATTTGGTTAAATTCGGTCTGATTCCTGAATTTATTGGTCGTTTGCCAGTCATTGCAACCTTGGAAGAACTCGACGAAGAAGCATTGATGCAGATTCTGACTGAACCAAAAAATGCATTGACACGTCAATACCAATATTTATTTGAAATGGAAAATGTTGACCTCGTATTTGAAGACTCAGCATTGCGTGCCGTGGCTAAAAAAGCCCTTGACCGTAATACGGGTGCACGTGGTCTACGTTCGATTTTAGAAAATTCATTGCTTGAAACGATGTATGATCTACCAAGTCGTTCAGATGTGGGTACGGTTGTCGTCAATGAAGCGGTGATTAATGGTGAAGCGGAACCTGAATTTAAATCAGAACGTCAACCAAAGAAAACTGAAGAAGCTGCACCGAAGTCAGATTTAAAAGTTGTAAACTCTAAATCTGCTTAAGCGCTATTCGTCTGAAACGTGTGTAAATCCAAGATTTGCACACGTTTTTTATTTCCAAAAATAAAGGCAGAATGTTAATCTCAGCAGGATGGCGTGGATGCCTGAATGTAAAAAACTGAAAACAAAAGTGTAAAAATAAAAAAAGACGCAGTGAGGGATAATCATGCGTGGAGTTGCAATTCTACTTTTAAGCAGTGTAGCGCTGCTGGGTTGTCATGGAAAATCAGCCGTTGAGCAAACGTCATTGGCTTCAACATTAAAGCCTGTGGATCCTGAAAGTACACCGGGTCATATTGAGCAATATCGATTGGGTATGTTTACCATTGGTGGTTGGGTCAATCAGAAACAAGGCCGACATTTTCAAGAAGTAAAAGCTCAGCATGACCAAGCAGCGATTGTGTATTTATATCGTCCAGACAGTAAATGGAATCGTCAAGAAATTGTGGCCAGCAGCTTATTTCTGAACAGTGAGCGTATTCCAAGTTTATTGAATAATCATTATTACTGGGTGGAGTTACCGGCAGGGAATTACCGCTTATCGTCCAGTCGCCCTTTGGGGGTGAATCATTTTCAAAAGCCTAAATATTTAGACTTTGATGTTGAAGCAGGTCAATCCTATTTCATCAAATATGATGAAGAGAATTTATCCAGTAAAAGAACGGTTTCAGGGCCATTGCTGCTCATGCCTGAAAAAATTGGTCGAAATGAAATCGCATTTACAGAGTTGAAATCCAACAGTTTTAACTTTGTGGCAGAAGATCAAAACACTGGAAAAGTGCGGAAAAGTGCGCAGAAGTTGAAGGCACCTCATTATGATCCTGCGGAAGATGTACAGTTGACCAAGCCTTTTAAACTGTGGAATCCATTAACTTGGTAATGTAATTAGCTCGTGTTTTTTAGTGTAGGAAAATATTAAATAGAGAATGTCATTCGGCAAACAGCCTAAATATTGACATTAAAAAAGCACCCGATGGGGTGCTTTTTTAGATCTTGAATGTGGCGAAATTAGTTCGCAGCAGCATCAACTACTGGGATTTTACCAATTTTTGCTTGCCAGATTTTTGGTGCAGTTGCGTGTACAGAAGTACCATTCACGTCAACAGCTACCGATACAGGCATGTCTTTTACAACAAATTTGTAGATCGCTTCCATACCTAAGTCAGCAAATGCTACAACTTCAGCTTCACGAATCGCTTTCGATACTAAGTAAGCAGCGCCGCCGACAGCCATGAGGTAAGTCGCTTTGTTGTCTTTGATTGCTTCAACAGCAGCAGGACCACGATCCGCTTTACCAATCATACCGAACATACCAGTTGCTTCAAGCACTTGACGTGTGAACTTATCCATACGTGTTGCAGTTGTTGGGCCAGCAGGACCAACGACTTCGTCACCGACTGGATCAACAGGGCCAACGTAGTAAATAAATTTACCTTTTAGGTCAACTGGAAGTTCTTCACCTTTGTTTAACATGTCAACCATACGTTTGTGCGCAGCGTCACGACCCGTATAGATTGTACCGTTAAGAAGTAGTGTGTCACCTGGTTGCCAAGAGTTCATTTCTTCTTGAGTGATGTTATCTAAGTCAACACGTTTAGACGTTGATGAATCCCAAGTTACTGCAGGATAGTCTTCAAGGCTAGGCGCTTGAATATGCGCTACACCTGAACCGTCTAATTGGAAATGTGCATGACGAGTTGCAGCGCAGTTAGGAATCATACCCACTGGTTTACCTGCAGCGTGACATGGGTAGTCTTTGATTTTGATATCAAGAACAGTCGTTAAACCGCCAAGACCTTGAGCACCAATACCTAAAGCATTTACTTTTTCGAAGATTTCGATACGAAGTTCTTCGATTTGGTTTTGTGGGCCACGACGAAGTAATTCGTCCATGTTGATTTCTTCCATCAATGCTTCTTTTGCAAGCATCATGGCTTTTTCAGCAGTACCACCAATACCGATACCGAGCATACCAGGAGGACACCAACCTGCACCCATTGTTGGAACAGTTTTAAGTACCCAATCTACGATAGAGTCAGAAGGGTTAAGCATTGCAAGTTTAGATTTGTTTTCTGAACCGCCACCCTTAGCAGCAACAGTAATATCAACTTTATTACCCGGAACGAGTTTGTAGTGAATTACAGCAGGGGTGTTGTCTTTGGTATTTTTACGACCAAAAGCAGGATCAGCTAATACTGATGCACGAAGAATGTTTGAGTTTTCAAGATAACCTTGACGTACACCTTCGTTAATTGCATCGTCTAGGCTCATGGTTAAATCAAATTTAACGTCTAAGCCCACTTCAAGAAATACGTTCACAATACCCGTATCTTGACAGATAGGACGATGGCCTTCTGCACACATACGAGAGTTAATTAAAATTTGTGCAATCGCGTCTTTTGCGGCTTTGTTTTCTTCACGGTCATACGCACGGCTCATCGCTTGGATGAAGTCCTGTGGGTGATAGTAAGAAATGAACTGAAGCGCATCTTTTACCGATGTGATCAAGTCATCTTGCTTGATAATAGTTGTCATACAAATATCTCTTGAGCGGGCTGATAGCTAGCGGGCTAAATTATAAGACAAAAATACAGTTGTGTGGGTATTTCGCTTAATCTTTGGCCGAAAGTTTAATAGGCTTAAACAGCGCCATATTTAACTGTCATAAATGGCCTGAAAATGACATTTTAACTGTCATATTTCATGAAATATTTGTCACATAACTAGAGGAGGAGATATGTTTTAATTTTTAAGATATTGAAAATAAACAATATTTATTATTTTTGAAAATTTTATATTTGTCATATAACTGTCATATAACTTTTACATAATGACGTCATCAAAGTTAGAGTGTGAATTATATGGTTACTCCAGTGTTGTCAGTTATTGGTTTTTCTCTATTTATCGCAGCAACTTGGTTCTACGGTCAACAAGAAGATCAAGCCTAAAGCTTTATCTTCTTTTTTTTTTGCTTTAAATTTTATAAAAATAATATTCTTCTTCAAATCTTCAAATCTTCAAATCTTCAAATCTTCAAATCTTCAAATCTTCAAATCTTCAAATCTTCAAATCTTCAAATCTTCAAATCTTCAAATCTTCAAATCTTCAAATCTTCAAATCTTCAAATCTTTAGTTTCAATGATCAATTTTGTGTAAAAGTGCTTTAAAATTGAGTCTAAACGCGACAACATTTGATTATTTAACATATTGCCAAACATCAGGATCTTCATAATTTTCATCGATATGGTAGCCTTGTACTATAACTTCTTTTTCATCAATTTCTCTTGATTTTTTATTTCTTATCAGCTCATTTGCAAATGCTTGTTCTAACTCTTTTGAGGTCATTTTGTAAGTATCAATATTATTCTCTGAATCATCCATTGAATTTCTTTCATCATAACGAATCGTATTGAAAGCATAACGAACCATATATTGTTCTTTACCATCTTCAGTTTTTTGAGTTTGTTTTATACTCAGATCCAAAAGGATACCATTGGCATATAATCGGTAGCCTATAGTGTTCCCTCCAACTGTATTTATTATCTTTTTCCATTCTTCATAATTAAAGATATAAGTCGGGTCAATGACATCACCTGATTTCATTAGATATCGAATATTATCTTCCTTTGCTATTCGTGCAGAAAAACGATAGAAATAATTTTTCCATTCGGCCTGATTTATACGTCTCATTAAGTCAACATAAGCTTGGTGGGCTTGTTCAGGACGTACAAATTCCTCTTTGTTTAGCCCTGCATTAATATCAAGCCCTTGTATTCCATCCTCATTATTAAACGATGTTCCTAGAACTGAAAATACATGATCTATCACTAAGCTATTCTCACCATTTTCAACTTTAATCTGACCTAAGTTGGGTGGTGTAAAATCTAACTCTCTAAAACCTGCTCTAGATGGATGACTATCGGGACGCCCAAGATTATGTTGAGAAAAATCTTTAAACCCTTGTTGGCCTAAATGTAAACTAAAACGCTGTTGATTCATGACATTATTATTCTCTGTATTTTTTGCACTAGGTTGACAAGCTGAAAGGAGATAACCCACCATAAAAATAACAATGCAGTAATTAAATTTTTCCATCATTACTATCCTTTCCAACTGTAAAATTAGCTTTGCTATCGCCCCATTTCGCAATAATTTTTAGTTCTTCTTCTAAAAAGTATCTTCCTTTATCACTTTGCATTAAACGATGATATTTTTCTGCTGCTTTTTTAATCCATTCCATACGGCTATCATAATTGGCGACTTTAGTGTTTGATAATGGTTCGCTGTATACTGTTTCTGGTACCTTATCGAGTACACCGGCGTGTCGCCCCTGATATTCTCTTTCCATGTTTTTGATATTATAAGAACTCGGCAGAATACTTTTCAATTTTGGTAGATATTCAAAAGCACTTTTAATTTCTAAAGTGCTTTTAAGTTTTTAATTATGGGTAAACAATTTGACCAAGGAACGTTTATAACTTCTTCTTTAATATGAGTAAATTTGGAAACATCACGTTGAGTTCGGCATTGATTAAAAGAGGATGAAGACATGCTCAAAGCATAATGCCAAGGTGCAATATCCATAAATAGCCATAAGTTACCTTTTGCAAAAGTATGTACAGGATCACGAATTACCCCTAGTGGAATCCATTTATATTCCCATGCAGTTAAACCATGTTTAAAATGGCAGCTAAGATTTTTTGAAACAAATGCACCTAAGCCCATCCAATAGTAACGGCCAACTAAATCTTTGTTTCGATGTTTTTCTTTTTCTAGATAAATATTGGCATAAACTGAAGCAAGACGTCACGCCCTAGCTTCATATCCAGGCTCTAATTTATGTAAATTTTTCCTTTTATTTTTTAAATTAGATATGTGTATCAGAGCTTTGATTTCTTTTTTTAAGCGAAGAATGAATATATTATTGGTCATGTACCAAATACTCAAAATTCAGCCATAGAATTTAAAAGAAATTTCCACTAATTCTGAGCCATTTTTAATATAATAGAAGTTATATAAAACAAAAAACCACCCAATCTTTCGAAAGGGTGGTATAGAACTCGAAACTAAAATTAAGCTTCTTGCTGTTCAGACTGAATTGCCGTTAATGCAATGGTAAACACGATGTCATCGACCAATGCGCCACGAGACAAGTCATTTACAGGCTTGTTTAAACCTTGCAGCATTGGGCCAACACTGACTACATTTGCAGAACGTTGAACTGCTTTATAGGTTGTATTACCTGTATTTAAATCAGGGAAAATAAACACATTGGCACGACCAGCCACTTTAGAGTCAGGTGCTTTAGAACGTCCCACACTTTCCACCGATGCAGCATCGTATTGAAGCGGGCCATCAATGAGTAAATCTGGACGGCGTTCTTTGGCAATGCGTGTTGCTTCAGCCACTTTTTCGACATCTGCTCCTGCACCTGAAGTACCTGTTGAATACGAAATCATTGCGATACGTGGGTCAATACCAAAAGCTTTCGCTGAATCTGCAGATTGAATCGCAATCTCTGCAAGCTGTTCTGCATTTGGATCTGGATTAATGGCACAGTCACCGTAGACATAGACTTCATCTGGTAACAGCATAAAGAATACAGAAGAAACCAATGAATAATCAGGTGCAGTCTTAATCAATTGGAATGCTGGACGCACTGTATTCGCCGTAGTATGTACTGCACCAGATACAAGGCCATCCACTTGATCGAGTGCAAGCATCATGGTGCCTAAAACCACGGTGTCTTGTAGCTGTTCGCGTGCTTGTAGATCATTGAGTTTGCCTTTACGCAGCTCAACCATTTTAGGCACATAGTTTTCACGAATCAGGTCTGGATCAATGATTTCCAAATCATGAGGAAGTTCGATATTACGTGCTTTTGCAACTTCAATCACGGCTTCAGGTTTTGCCAATAAAATACAGTGTGCAATGCCACGTGATTGACAAATGGCAGCCGCTTGAATGGTCCGTGGTTCATCACCTTCAGGTAGAACAATTCGTTTTTTCGCAGCAATAGATTTTTGTACCAATTCATGACGGAATGCAGAAGGGGACAAGCGTGGTTGATATGAACCATTTAATACTTCAGTAATCCATTCAGCATTGATGTGGCTTGAAACAAAGCGGGTCACTTGTTCTGCACGTTCTACGTCATCGACAGGAATTTCATTGCCTAAATTTGAAAGTTGTTGTGCCGTTTCAAAAGTGCTTAAAGGCGTATGTAAAATCGGTAAGCCTTGCTTAATCGCAGTTTGGCAGAAATCCAAAACTTGTGGGTTCGGTTGATGGTGTTCAGTCAAAACCAAACCGGCAAGTGGAATACCATTGCTACTTGCAAGGCTAGAAGCCAACAACACATCAATACGGTCAGAGGCGCTGATAATTAGTTCGCCTGCTACAAATTTGTGAAGTTCATGTTCAATATTAGAGGCAACTAAGCTGCTATGTAGTACGCGTCGATGAGCAGCATCGCCTTGGTTGATCCATTCTGATTGAATATGCGTCGCCAAGTCAGACATGCGCGGTACGCTGAGTGTATTACTAAATGGAACGAGGCCAATGACAGGTAGCTGTGTAGAACCAATTTGCGGATTACTTTGTTGTAATTCGAGCACAAATTTATTGGTATCACTGATTAAACGCAGATTTGGATCAAGCGTGACAGGAATTTGCGCAGATTCTTCTGGCAAACCACGTGTGCGCATAAACAAAACGCCCGCAGTACGTTCAGATGCTGCACCACCGAATTGGCGTAGAGAACTGTCAATTTTCTCAGCAGTTTTCGTGGCATTTTGAATATCTGCTGTGCTGACAATAATTACTTTAGCATCAAGAGCTTTTGCTAATGTCGCGTTGAGCTCTGAGGCAAAGTTATCACGGCTGTTTGGAACCAAGCCTTCAACAATAATTAGGTCATGTTTTTTTGCAATTTCACGGTGCAAACGAACCGCTTCTTCGAGCAGTTCATCACTTTCATCATGACTGAGTTGCTTCACGATGGTGGCATGATGAATGGGTTCTACCGTTTCATTATTAAATAAATGACGATAAAGAGCCGTTGTACGGTCTACAGTATCTGCGACATTTTCCTGTGAAAATGGTTTCAGAAAACCTGCTTTGACCCCTTGGCATTCCAAAGCATAAATTAAACCTAAGCATGCAGATGTTAAACCTACACCTTCCCCAGTTGGCACGAGTAAAATTGTTTTCATACGGTGTCTAAATTAAAGCTAAAAATTAATATTGAAGGCGAAGGGGCTGATGCGATTGCTTATGCAATCGCAGCTTCAGCATCAAGCTTTTTTGTAGCAGACGCTGTCACCTCGTCTACAACATGCTCAGTTTCTTTGGCAATACGGCCTTCTTCATCGGTAGGAACAACCCAAATTTGTGGGCCAGTACCGTGGTCAATACGACCTTCCGTACCGCGTTTTAAGTTGTCATTTAATTCTTTACTAAGGTTGAAACCAAAGTGTGGTAAGTATGAAACCGTTTTTTCACGAATGTAGGCAGAGTTTTCACCAATACCACCGGTAAAGAATAAACCGTCAATACGTGGTAGACCACAGCTGAGACCTGCTAAAGATTTTGCTAAACGGTAGCAGAATACTTCAATGGCAAGCGCGGCATCTTCGTTACCTTGTTCTGATGCTTCGATCAATGTACGCATGTCATTTGATAGATCAGACAAACCGAGTAGGCCTGATTGGCTGTTCAGCATTTTGTCGATTTTGTAGATATCCCAACCTAAGTTGCTCGCAAGGAAGCTGTGAATACTTGGGTCAACATCACCACTACGTGTGCCCATAACCACACCTTCAAGTGGTGTTAGACCCATTGACGTATCTACAGATTGACCATTCCAAATCGCACAAGTCGAGCTACCATTGCCTAAGTGAGCAGTTAACCAGCCACCTTGTTTAAAGCTGCCTGCCAACATTGAGCCACGCTCAGATACGTAGGCATGGCTAGTACCGTGGAAGCCATAACGACGTACGTTATGCTGTGTGTACAAGAATTTTGGTAATGCATAGCGGTATGCATGAGACGGCATGGTTTGGTGGAATGCTGTATCGAATACGGCTACTTGCGGAAGTTCAGGGAACAAACGCATGGTTGCTTCGATACCCACCAAGTGAGCAGGGTTATGCAATGGCGCAAGCGGTGTAGCTTCACGAATACGTTCAATAATTTCTGGTGTTAATAGCTCAGCTTTGGTTAATGTACCGCCGTGTACCACGCGGTGACCAATCGCTTGAGGATTATGGTGAGCCAAACGCTCTAAAATAGTTTCGAGGGCTTTTTCATGGTCAGCATGTGGAATAGACAGCTCAAGCGCAGCACCACCCGTAGTGACCCCTTTAATACGTGCATCAGCAGAACCTAGGTTCTCGGCCAGACCAAAAATACGATCTTCACGGCGCTCAGAAACTAACGCATATTTGATAGAAGAAGATCCGCAGTTAATTACTAATACTGATGTAGACACGTTTAAATACCCGAATTCTAATTGAAATACTTATCCATAATGTTGATCTGATTGCAGTTGTATTGATTGATGCAATTTAGATCTGTGATGATGTTTTATCATGGGTTTTTTTATCGTCCTAGATAGACTTTAGGAGATTAGACTTAAGCACTATCGACCCTGAGCACAATAATAATTAAAATTTATCAGTTCATAGTTTTCATTTATTAATAAAATAATCCTCAAAATTTATACGATTTAAGAGATATACATAGAACATAACATGCGGTTGCTGCGCTGTAATCCTAAAATTGTTGCAAAAAAGCAGGTAAATTGAACTTTTCTTATTCTTCTTAAGCATTTAATTGTCAAAAAATCTGTTTTCGATTCTAAATCCTGTGTGTTTGCAGGATTATATTTCAATATGTGAACCCTGGGTCTAGTTTTTTAAATCGCAATAAAAAAAGCTGTGCCTTTACTCAGAAAAGCACAGCTTTCATTGTCTTATTGGGTGTTATTGGCGAATTTGACCATCACCAAACACAATCCATTTTTGAGAAGTCAGACCTTCAAGACCGACTGGCCCACGTGCATGGATTTTATCGGTTGAAATACCGATCTCAGCACCAAGACCATATTCAAACCCATCTGCAAAACGAGTCGAGGCATTGATCATCACTGAACTTGAATCTACACGCGCCAAGAAATGACGAGCCAGACTAAAGTTTTCGGTAATGATTGAGTCGGTATGGTGTGAGCCATATTTGTTGATGTGCTCAATCGCTTCATCTAAGCCTGTAACGACTTTCACCGCCAAAATCGGGCCTAGGTATTCGGTGTACCAATCTTCCTCAGTCGCAGGAACAATCGATTCACCCAAGATGCGCTGCGTTTCAGCACAGCCACGTAGTTCTACTTTTTTCTCAGCATAGAGTTCAGCAATGCGTGGTAAAAATTCTTCAGCGACATTTTCATCGACGAGCAAGGTTTCCATGGCATTACATACGCCATAACGGTGTGTTTTGGCATTGAGCGCAATAGGTAATGCTTTTTGCAAATCAGCTTGAGCTTCCACAAAAACATGGCAGTTACCATCAAGATGTTTGATAACAGGCACGCGTGCATCATTGGTGATACGTTCAATTAAGCCTTTGCCACCACGAGGTACGATCACATCGACATATTCAGGCATAGTAATTAATTGACCAACCGCGGCACGATCTGGGGTATTAATCACTTGAACGGCATGTTCAGGCACACCTGCGGCAGTTAAGCCATGCTGAATCGCAGCCGCAATCGCTTGGTTAGATTCCAAAGCTTCAGAACCACCACGTAAAATAATCGCGTTGCCTGATTTAAGTGCTAAAGATGCGGCTTCAAGCGTTACATTCGGTCGAGATTCGTAAATCATGCCGACAACGCCTAGCGGCACGCGCATTTTGCCAAGCTGAATACCTGTCGGACGAAAGGCCATATCGGTTATTTCGCCAATCGGGTCAGTCAGTGCGATCACATCTTTTAGACCTTGGAGCATGCCTTTAAAGCGTGTGGGGGTAAGTTCTAAGCGATCAAGTAGAGCACTATCCAAGTTGTTGTTATGCGCTTTGGTCATATCCACTTGGTTAGCTGCCAAAATTGCAGTTTCACTGTTTTGTAAAGCAGTATAAATTGCTGATAAGGCATTATTTTTAGTCTGGGTAGAAGCCCCTGCGAGCACACGTGATGCTGTGCGTGCTTGCTGTCCTACCGTTTGCATATATTGTTCAATAGACTCTTGCATAGCGGTTTGATCACTTAGAAATTTCAACTCGATATTAACAGCCTGTGACTGAACAATGAAGCACTTAAGTGCATATTCGGTTACTCATATTGACCAGAATTAACATTTTGAAATTGTTTTTAGAACAAAAGTAGATAAGCGGCGGGGATATCAGTTGCTTGTAAAATGAACCTCTGTATAGAATGAAACAATAGCGACATTGAAGTCGTACAAATAACGATTAAAGAGCAGGACGCTAAGTCGAGCAGAGTCTCTAAATGAATTCCTGACAATAAAAATAAGGCAGGAATGGAGGAAAGGAATATGAATTCCATTATCCAAATGGATCCCACCGTACAGGAAAGTACGCATTACAGTTTTTTCGATCTGTATGACAAGCAAAGCTTTAAACAGCCTGCCAGAACAACATGGATTGATGGCTGGAAGGTCGAATATATGGCCATTGCACAACCTGAAACCATTCATCGCACACCGATTGTTATTATTGGTGGGGCATTTCAAAACTTTAATTCCTACAAATATTGTGTCGAACAACTATTTGCGGCAGGCCCTATTATTTTAATTGATTTACCCTCCATGGGCTCAAACCAGCAAATTACCAATGTCGATACTGCGGTGTCAGCAGGGACTTTAGAGTTGGGTGATCTGGCGCAGATGTTGGGCGTTTGGTTGGATATCGTCGGGCTAGAAAAAGTATCCGTGATGGGGATGTCACTAGGTTCAGTGGTGGCAGCAGGTCTGGCCGATCAACGTCCTGAATTGATTGATCGCATGATTTTAATGGGCGTGATGCAAAAAACGCGCAAGAGCTGGCGCATGTTGCTTGAAGAATCCTTGCACTTAATGAAAGAACAGCGCATGGATGAATTTGGTCAAGCGGTGATTTTGTATTTGGTCAATCATGCCAAACTGGATGTGACGCGGATGTCACCGACAGCGAAGCGTTTGTTCTTTAGACAAATGGCTGAATTCACCAATACCGAACAAGAGCGTTATGACATTAACTGTAATCGTTTGCTGCGTTTGCAAGACGTGCCGATTCCACAGTGTGATGTATTGGTGTCATGCGGGCAGTACGACAGTTTTACTTTGCCACATGAAAATGCGGGCTTTGCATTGCAATGTCCGAATATGCAATTTGCTATGATTGCCAATGCGGATCATTTACCGCAGTTGCAACGCCGTAAGGAAACCATGAATTTGTTTGCAACTTATCTACGCGGTGAGTCTATTCAGCAGTTGGACGGGATCATTCCAATGAGCCGTGAGCAAATGCAAAATATTGAACGCCGTGGCGAAGCGCGTGTAAGTGTACAACAGCCATTCACGCATTTATCTCATCGCCATTCAGACCTTGTGGTTGATACTCAAATTATGGATTTAAATTATTTTGGTGTGTTGTTGAATGTGCAGGCTGAAATGTTGGACTCCATGCACGCATATCCACGAGATTTGGCTTTACATCTAGAAGACGAAGAAGGTGAGTTTAAAATTGAATGTCTCATCTTTGACGTTGTGGATACACAGGTTCGCGCTTTGTTTAAGCATGGTAGTTTTGAGTTGGCAGAGCGCTTATTACGCTTTGTACAACGCCAAAAAGAAGATGTATTGTTATTAGAAGCCGTCAGTTAAAACATGAAAAACTAAAAAAACAGCGCTTTAGCGCTGTTTTTTTGTTTTGGCATGGACCATCCAAACCAAATCGCCACAGTGCTGCTCTGCATCGTGGAAAGGAATCACTTGTTCATGTTGCTGTTGTGGAAAGTATAAGGCCGGCTGAACGACTTTTACTTCTTCAAATCCTGTATGGGTGAAAAACTGCTGTAATTCAGCAGGGGATTGAAAATGAAAAGTAAAAGCGCTGCGAGACATGACTTTGAGTAATTTACTACTGGCCCAAATAAAACGTGCTAAACGGTTTTTAACGGGTTCTGGATAGATGTCGGTCAGATAATGTAATTCCTGAAACGAGGCGCCATATTCGGTGATCCCTTGCAATAACTTATTCAGTAGGGTTTGATCAAAATAATTAATCAGACCTTCGCTAATCACCACCAAAGGACGTTCAGGGTCAAAACTCTGAAAA
The DNA here is from genome assembly GCF_013419675.1 of Acinetobacter sp. YH12069. Taxonomy (NCBI): domain Bacteria; kingdom Pseudomonadati; phylum Pseudomonadota; class Gammaproteobacteria; order Moraxellales; family Moraxellaceae; genus Acinetobacter; species Acinetobacter sp. YH12069. The sequence continues at coordinate 50,498 of NZ_VOZS01000010.1, forward strand.
ATACGTTCAAAATCTTGAGTGAAAATGTCCCCAGTTAAGACCTCGGGGGCATGCGGGTCAATCTGTTTGAGTGCCTGTGTTTTGATTTTTGCCATATCTGGCAAGTCGAGTTCACGATAGTCAATTTCAGGATGCTTGGTGCGAAAATTCCAACCGCGCGGGGAGAGGCCACAGGCAATTTCAAGGACTTGTAGCTGTGGATATTGGGTAATGAGTTGATCTAAATGTTGATCGATCATGGCATGGCGCTGTTTAAGCGTCGAACGCATGCTACCGCCCACATTTTTTTCTGCCCAGCTTTCTAAAGGATGGACTAAACGTGCTAAAAATTTGCCTTTACGTGTGGCAAAAACGGGATGCGAAATCCCCATGCTGTACCAAATATAGCCAGTGTAATGTGCAGTAAAAGAAATATGTCGATGTTCCGATAAACTTTGTGTCATGTCGTCCTGACCTAATGTTGTTTTTATTGGCAATTTTTGTATAGCGCCGAAGCATTTATTTTGTCTTCATCATAAATCAAAAAGGAGCACCTTGTCGTGCTCCATTTTCTAGAATTTTGAAAGTCTTGGATTAGCAATATTGATTTTTAAAATCCACAATACGATTACGCACGTTTTGCCAGTCCGCCCCGAGTTCAATGTTTTGTCCAATCTCAATTTGTGGGATTTTTCCGCGCATACGTTCTAGGCGTTCCTGATTTGGAAGAGCTAAGTTTTGGATCCCATCAAGCGCAATGCATGCAGATTCACGGTTATTACACACGAGGCCCATATCACAACCTGCATTTAATGCTGCTTGCATACGAGCATCTGCACCGCCAGCGACACAAGCGGCTTGCATGCTTAAATCATCGGAGAATAAAACGCCATCAAATTGGAGCTCTTGACGTAAGACCTTCTGAATCCAATACAGTGAGAAACCAGCAGGATTAGGATCAATATTTTCATAAATCACATGCGCAGGCATTAAGGCATCAAGCTGTGGTTGCAGTTGAATAAAGCTTTGCATGTCTTTTTGATAGATTTCTTCATAACTACGATGGTCAATAGCAGCAGCGATATGTGAATCTGCTTTCACCGAGCCATGGCCTGGGAAATGCTTACCTGTAGATGCCATCCCCGCACGTTTCATACCTTTTAAGAAAGCACTTGCCAGTGGAATGATGTCTTGCATATTTTTGGCAAAACCACGGTCACCAATCACATCACTGACATCATTTAGGTCCAGCACTGGTGCAAAACTAAAATCGATGCCGACCGCAAGGACTTCAGCTGCCATCAACCAGCCACATTGTTCAGCCAGTTCAACAGCTTTTTCAGGTTCAGTTAAGTAAAGTTCTCCAAACTTACCCATAGCTGGTAGGAGTGTGAAGCCTTGTTTTAAGCGTTGTACACGACCACCTTCCTGATCGACGGCAATTAAAATATCAGGACGAATTTGACGCATATGGTCGGTCAGGGCACGAACTTGTTCAGGAGATTCAATGTTACGACCAAATAAAATCATGCCGCCAACTTGTGGTGCCTGTAATAGTTCAATATCTTCTTGGGTGAGTTCTGTGCCAGCAATGTCGAGCATTAATGCGCCAATCATATTCGGTGTCCGTGTTGGAATTTTTAAGGAAAAACAATACCTGAATTCTGCAATGATTTGCTACACTTTGTCAGCAGAGAATATGATAAAACTACACGACATAAACATATTAAGTTGTTTAAGATTTTGAATCTATTCAATTCAGGTCGAAAACCAACACGGTAATATTGGTCTTAATACCAAGGAAGTACAAATTATTTATGAAACTTCAAACATTAGCTTGTGCCGTTGCGATTGCGACAGGTGGATTCTTTTTCACTCATGTGGTGAATGACGCAATTGCTGCCAATAATACAGAAGCAGTGAGTGCGGGTACTATTCAACCCACTCAAGAACAAGCCTTGGTCTCACGTCAGCTTGCAACATTGGTAGACCGTCAACACTATTTAAATCAGCGTTTAGATTCCAATACCTCTAACCGTATTTTAGATTTTTATATTGATAGTTTAGACGCTGAACATACGTTGTTCTTGGCATCGGACATTGAAAATTATAAAAAACGTTATGGCTCAACTTTTGGCGCAAATCTCAAAGCGGGCAATTTAACAGGGCCGTATGCCATTCATGCGCAATATCGTGAGCGCTTAAAACAGTTCTACACCTATATGTTGGAAGAGCTGAAAAAGCCACAAAATTTAAATCAACCGAATAGCTACATCGAAACCGATCGTGAAAAAGCGCCATTCTTTAAGTCGACAGAAGAACAGCGTGCGCATTGGAATAAAATGTTGGTCTCTCAGCTGATCAATTTAACCATCAGCAAAGAAGAAGAGAAAGCCAAACAGAAAGCCTTAAAAGATGACCCAACACTGGCAAATGGTCAAGATTTAACTGGTCCGGAAGATTTAACACCTGAACAGACTTTAACCAAGCGTTATACGCGTCAGTTAGAGCGGATTAGTCGTTTAAAAAGCGATGATGTGCTTGATAAAACTCTGAATGCCATGATGTTGACGTATGATCCGCACAGTAACTATTTTCCGCCTGTAGATGCGATGGAATTGAACCGTCAAACCACGTTGCAATTGGAAGGGATTGGGGTGTCGATTCGTCCTGAACGTGGTAACGAAGACTACACCAAAATTGAAACGATCGTGGAAGGTGGTCCAGCCAGTAAGTCAGGGCAAGTCAAGTCGGGCGATCGCATCGTTGGTGTTGCTCAAGATGGCGACAAAATGGTGGACGTGATCGGCTGGCCGAGCAATGAAATTGTCGGACTGATTCGTGGTAAACGTGGCACCAAAGTGACTTTACGTTTATTGGGTGCTGGTGCGTCCATGAATCAAGCGCGAAATGTCACGATTGTACGTGATGTAATTCAAGAAGAAGATGCAGGCGTGCGTTCACGTACCGTTGAAATTGAACGTGATGGCAAAAAACATAAGTTTGGTGTGATTGAAATTCCATCGTTTTATTTAAATTATCGTGCACGTCGTGCGGGTACAGACTACCGTTCTGTGTCGGAAGATACCAATAAAGCCTTAAAAACATTAGATGCGCAAAATGTTGAAGGCATCATCATTGACTTGCGTAACAACCCAGGCGGCTCACTTGAAGAAGTGGCACGTATGCTTGGACAAGTGATTAAATCAGGTCCAGTGGTGCAAATCCGTGATGGTAATGGCAATGTCAGCGTGTTTGAAGATGATGATGGTGGCGCGCAAACTTATGCAGGCCCATTGGCGGTATTGATTAATTTGGCTTCGGCTTCTGCGAGTGAAATTTATTCTGCTGCGATTCAAGACTATGAGCGTGGTGTGGTGATTGGTAGTACCACAACGGGTAAAGGAACAGCGCAGGTACAACTTGACTCTTTAGCCTATGGTCAAGCAACCTTAACGCAACGTAAATTCTACCGCGTGACTGGCGGTAGTACCCAGAATAAAGGGGTCGTACCGGATATTAAGCTGGTCGATATTTACAATGAAGAGTTTGGTGAGCGTAAATCGAAAAATGCTTTACAGTGGGATACTATTCCAACCGCACCGTTTAAACGTGAAGGCTCGATCCAAGCCTATGTTCCCGATTTGATTAAGTCATCTCAGCAACGTGTCAGCATTGATCCGCAATTTAAATATTTAGAACAACGTACTGCGATTGCGAAAAAGACAGAAGAGCAAAAGCGTGTGGTGCTTGACTTAGCGAAGCGTAAAGCCGAGCTGTTGGCACTAGAGCAAAAGTCTTTGGATGCTGAAAATCAGCGTCGTAAAGTGGTGGGTCAAAAACCTTATGCCAACTGGGAAAGCTACCAAGCGTCTATGGATGCATTGGTGGAGGCACGTGCAAAAATGAAGGCAAACCAGCGTCCAGCACTGCCTGAAGAAGAAGTCTTTGTGACGGAAGCAGCAAACGTGCTAATGGACTATGCCAAATTACAAGGCAAAACGCATACAACAACAGCCAAAAAGTAAGTAATTCATCCATAAATAACATTGAGATGATTGCTTGAGTTTTTGACAGAAAAGATGAATTTATCCATTGAGAAATAGCGAGCTACGGCTCGCTATTTTTTTGTGAGTAGGGCGGTGTTCGATTTAAATCTAGAAAGCAATCTATAAATGATTCTAACTTATTCATTTTATTATGGTTAGAAACTGTTCTAAAATAAAAACCACCTGATGCATTTTTTATCAAAAGTTTAAGTTTTAGTGAACTTCATCAAGCTTTCTTTTTTTAAATTAATCAGTTGCTTAAAATCTTGAAAGAAAGACTTGACCATTATCGTAGACTAATAGATTCTAAGGGAAAATAAGTAAGTAATTGAAAACGTAACAAGTTAAAGGGAAGAGATAGATTGGGTAATTCGGTTAAAGAAAGTGCCACGATAACCTAAGCGGAACGCTTGATATGACCCATATTCATTATGATTACAATCTGGTCGTTGGTTCAATCGTAGTTGCATTATTAAGTTGTTACTTAGCGGTTTCACTCGAACAAATGTTGTTTCGTGGAACACGACCAAGATATGAAAATGTCATTTTATTATTCAGCGGCGCAATTTTAGGTGCTGCGATTTGGTGCATGCATTTTATAGGCATGATGGCCAGCCATTTGCCTTCAAATTATAGTTTTGATACCAGTCTGACCCTAACTTCCTATTTTATCGCCTTTGTCGCGTCCACTTTTGCCGTATGGTTAACCACACGACTGACGCTACCATTTCCTCGTTTAATTTTAGGCTCCGTATTAATGGGCCTTGGCATTTCCGGAATGCATTACACGGGGATGCTGAGTTTAGACGTTCAGGGTTATGAGCAACGATACGAACCTTTAATTGTTATCTGTTCAATTTTAGTTGCGATCTGTGGCTCGTGTTTGGCATTTTGGCTAACATTTAAAAATAAATACTCGCCAAAACGTAACATCATGAATGCTTTTGTTGCGGTCATGCTGACTTTTAGCATTGTCGCTATGCATTATATTGGTATGGCAGCTGTTGATTTTGTACCGCTAAACTCGATGGATGTATTGGTTGCGGCTCAAATTAACCATAATTTATTGCTATTTATTGTCTTATTTGTCACCAGTTTATTGTTGATGGCGGCCTTTAGCGTTGCAGTACTTGAGCAACGTTTAGAACATCGCAGTTTGCAATTGATGCGCGCAAATCGAGAACTGGCTAATCAAGCGGTACAGGACAATTTGACCCGTTTACCTAATCGACTATTTTTGGCTGAATATGCACATTTTCTATTTACAGAGCATCGCTTAAGACAAGATAAAATTGCTTTTATTTATATTGATATCGACCGTTTTAAAGCGGTCAATGATGTGTTTGGACACCATGTAGGTGATCAACTACTGATTCAAATTGCCACACGCATTCACCGTTTAATTAATGATCAAGCCAAATTGCTACGAATCGGTGGGGACGAGTTTCTGATTGTGCTTGAGTCAGCAAGCAATGACTCTGCCACAGCAATGTCTGAAAAAATATTGGAATTGATGCAAGAAAGCTTTTTGATTGCAGGTAAGGAAATTAACATTTCAGGCAGTATTGGTATTGCGATGTACCCTGAACATGGTGCGAACTTACAAGACCTACTGATCAATGCAGACACCGCAATGCTGAGTTCGAAGTATCAGGGGCGTAATACCTATTCATTTTTTAATTATACCGCCGACCAATTTGAAGAAAAAAGTCAGACGAAACTGATCAATGATTTGTATAAAGCGGTAGAAGAACAACAGTTTATCTTATTTTATCAGCCAAAATTTAATGCCGCTGATCGTGAAATTTGTGGAGTAGAGGCCTTAATTCGTTGGAATCATCCAACTCTAGGTATGTTGACGCCAAATAAGTTTATCAATGGTGCAGAAAAAACTGGACTGATTATTGCCATGGGCTATTGGGCGCTTGAAGAAGCCTGTAAGCAAATTCAGCACTGGGAAAAGCTGAATATGCCGTTGTATCCGATTGCGGTCAATTTATCAGCGATTCAGTTTGAACATAAACACTTATTTAGTACTTTAGAGTCGCTTTTTGCACGGTATGAAATCAACCCGTCACATTTAATTATTGAAATTACCGAGTCAACAGCGATGCATCATATCGATGCCAGTATCTTGACTTTTGAACATTTGAGAAAGATGGGAATTAAAGTTGCGATTGATGACTTTGGGACGGGACATTCAAGTTTCTTGTATTTAAAAGAACTGCCTGTAGATGAGCTGAAAATTGACCGTGAGTTTATCCGTAATTTGAGCGTCGGTTCTAAAGAAGAAATTATTTTAGAAAGTATTATTCACTTGGCAATTCGACTGGGTTTAACGGTCACTGCAGAAGGTGTAGAGACAGAACAACAAGCAGAAATTTTAAAACGTTTAGGTTGCCAACAGTTGCAGGGCTATTTGTTAGGAATGCCGATGCCAGTGGCACAGCTTGAAGAACGCATGAAAATGAAAGTTGAATAAAGTCCTCGTAGTCTGATCGCATTGCCAATGAGTGAGAAAAAAAGACAGAGAAATGCTTTATATCGTCGATAAAAACAGGTCGTCATCCAATGTAAAACATCAAGACACGCTACGCTAAGATTTTGACTCAACCCGATGTGGTTGATTATTTTTAATGGTCAATCTGATACAATATCGCCAATTTTCCATATTGATCAGATCTGATCTTTTGCACTGCGAGTTTTGCAGTAGGTGTCTTTCATGAGTTTTAAAGAAGAATTAGCGACACAGGTCGCTCAGCGACGTACTTTCGCTATTATTTCCCACCCCGATGCCGGTAAAACCACAATGACAGAAAAACTGTTGTTATGGGGACAGGCGATTCAGGTTGCAGGTATGGTAAAAAGCCGTAAATCTGATCGTGCGGCAACGTCTGACTGGATGGAAATGGAAAAAGAACGTGGTATTTCGATCACCACTTCTGTTATGCAGTTCCCGTTTAAAGACAAGATGATTAACTTGCTCGACACACCAGGGCATGAAGACTTTTCTGAAGATACCTACCGTACATTAACTGCTGTTGACTCTGCGCTTATGGTGATTGATGGTGCAAAAGGTGTCGAAGACCGTACGATCAAATTGATGGAAGTGTGTCGTATGCGCGACACGCCGATTATTTCATTCGTCAACAAAATGGACCGTGAAATTCGTGAGCCATTAGAACTGCTTGATGAAATCGAAAACGTTTTAAAAATTAAATGTGTTCCGATTACTTGGCCACTGGGCACAGGTCGTGACTTTGCCGGTGTATTTAACCTACTCGAAGAAAAATTCTACGTTTATAAGGCAGGTTTCGGTTCAACAATTACGGATATTGAAGTCCGTGATGGCTATGACTATGCAGATTTGCGTGAAAAAGTCGGTGATCTAGCTTGGGCTGCATTTGAAGAATCATTGGAATTGGTTCAAATGGCCAACGAGCCTTTAGACCGTGATGAATTTTTGGCAGGCCGTCAAACGCCAGTCTTGTTTGGTACGGCACTCGGTAACTTTGGTGTAGACCATGTGTTGGATGCATTTAGTCAATATGCGCCTGAACCTAAAGCACATCCAACTCAAGACCGTAAAGTTGAAGCGACTGAAGAAGGCTTCACTGGTTTCGTCTTTAAAATTCAAGCCAATATGGATCCAAAACACCGTGACCGTATTGCATTCATGCGTATCTGTTCAGGTAAGTATGAAAAAGGCTTAAAAATGAAACATGTGCGTCTAGGTAAAGATGTGCGTATTAGTGATGCTTTAACGTTCCTTGCTGGTGACCGTCAGCACCTTGAAGAAGCATGGCCGGGCGACATTATCGGTTTGCATAATCATGGTACGATTCAGATCGGCGATACCTTCACTTCGGGTGAAGATTTACACTTTACCGGTATTCCTCACTTCGCCCCTGAAATGTTCCGTCGCGTGCGTTTAAAAGATCCTTTGAAGTCAAAACAGCTACAAAAAGGCTTAAAAGAACTTTCAGAAGAAGGGGCGACTCAGGTCTTTATGCCGCAAAACAGTAATGACTTAATCGTGGGTGCTGTGGGTGTGCTTCAGTTTGAAGTGGTGGCATATCGTCTGAAAGAAGAATACAAAGTGGATTGTATTTATGAGCCTGTAAGTATCAATACCGTACGTTGGGTATCGTGTGATGACGAGAAAAAATTCAACGAATTTAAGAAAAAAGCACACGACCAATTGTCTGTCGATGGCGGTGGTCATTTAACTTATCTTGCACCAAGTCGTGTGAATTTACAGTTAATGCAAGAACGTTATCCGGATATTGTGTTCAGTAATACACGTGAACACTAAGTTGTTCTTTTACAGAAATAAAACAGCTTCTTCGTGAAGCTGTTTTATTTTGTGGTAGAGTTTTTAAATCCATACATTACGCAATCATTTGGTCGTTTAGGACATCATGAAAAAATTCAAGGATGCTACAGTTTTTGCACTTTTGGGGAGTGTTTTGCTGCTCAGTGCATGTGATTCAGGAAAAGAAAACAAAGCGACAAAGCCGGCCGACGGTGGTGCTTCTGAAGCGGCTGTGATTAATCCAGATGTTTTGCCTTATTTAAATATCCAAGAGCAAGCCGCTAAAATTGCCAAACCGTTTTGTGAAAATAAAAGTTGTATTGATTTAGAGATACAAACCATTCAGACCGTAGATACGTGGTTGAATAGCTGGATTGAAAAGAATCAGGCGAGCGTCGTACAAGATCAGATTGCACTAAAGCAGAATATGAATCTCCAACAAGCTGTCGATGCGTATGTGAAAAAATCAGATGCTTGGCAGGCCGAGTTTAAAACCAATAAAGCCTATGAATTGGCGATGTACACACGAGTTCCATATCAACGGAATCAATATGTGCTGCTGCAAATCGGTGTCGATACCAAACAGGAAAATATCACGGTCAAAGAGCGCTATTATTTTTTTGTGGCAGACCGTCGTGCGAAAAAAAATCTCAAACCCTTAGATATTATTGATGCAAAGCAGCAGCAAAATATGGATGCCATTGTGCAGCAAGCCTATGGCAAATGGTTAGATGAACAAGAGGTGGATGTCAAAAAATCGGCACCGAAAAAGCTCTATTGGGGCCAAGCAGATTGGTTCTTTGATCAAGAAGGTGTTGGTTTGCATTATCGTACAGATGAAATTATCAAAGATAGTACACAACTGGATATTTATCTCAGCAAAGCGCAAACACAACAAGTCTTGAAAGCTGATGTGTATCAGCATATGTTCTAAACAACGAAAGTATTTAATTTGATGAGATATTTACTGAGATAAATATCAATTATTCGAAATGAAAGGTTGAAGCAATGGTGCAAAAAAATAAAATTTGGGCAAGCTCAATATTGGCAGTTTCTGTTGCATTCACGGCGTGTCAGCCACAACAAGCTGAACCTGAAAAAAAGCCGGATCAAGCCAAAACTGAACAGCCAGATTTGAGTGCAAAACTGATTGGTGATGCGGAAAAATTACAACTGAATTTACCTGAATGTGATGGCGGGGTCTGTCCTGAAATTTCAGTTGAACGCTTAAACAGTAATCAAGCCTTTATTGATGAATTTATTGATGCGAAAATCTTAAAACAGTTAGACGAAATTCTATCTGTTTCGCCTTTAGAAGATAAGACGCTGAGCACTGATGCTCCCGCTGCAAGTGAAGTTCCTGCAGCATCTGAAGCAAAATCTGCTTTGGCCAAGGTTGAAACGCCCAAATTAAAATTGGAAAAAGCCACGCAGCCTTATATGCAAGCGTTTTTAAATTTAGATAAAGAATTGAAATCTTTAAGTGCCAATCAGCAAATCAGTTTGATGATTAAACCTAAAATATTGAATGCTGAAAAACCCTTGGCAACAGTGGTTTTAAATACCAGCTCATATTTAGGTGGGGCGCATGGTTCTTCTGCACAGCAATATTATAACTTCGATTTAAGCACTCAAAAATTGGTACAGCTCAATGACATATTGCTGCCCAATCAACGTACTAAACTTGAAAAGCTGGGCTATGAAGTCTTTAAAACTTGGGTGAAAGATGCCAAGTTGGCGGACAATGTTCAAGAATATGAACAGATTTGGAAATTTAAACTGTCTGATAACTTTTATCTAAGTCAGCAAGGTCTAATTTTGCAATATGCCGAATATGAAATTGGGCCATATGTGGCGGGTTTACCACGTTTGACCATTCCTTATGATCAATTGCAAAGTGTATTGAAAAAGCAATATCTACCTCCAGTTGAAGCTGTTGAAGCCTCAGCCGCAAAAGCAAATTAATTAGTTCAATGACTTACTCACTGTTTGATACGCATACGCATTTTGATGTTCCCGATTTTGACGCTGATCGGGAACAGTTGGCGTATGCTGCCAAACAGGCGGGTGTCGATGCGTTAGTATTGATTGGTTTTGTACAGTCACGTTTTCACGATTTGCTGCAAACCCAAGAGTTTTTAGATCGTTTATCCAATGCTCCCAAAAGCTATTTAGCTCCCGGCTTACATCCGTTTTATATTGAGCAACATCGTGCAGAACATTTGCTCGACGTGGAACAGATGCTAAAGCAGCATGATTGTGTTGCTGTCGGTGAGATAGGTTTAGATACTTTTTTGAAACAGCATAAACAGCCTGAACTTTTTCAAAAGCAGCAGCAGTATTTTTCCGCACAACTTGAATTAGCACAGCAGTTTGATAAACCAATATTGCTGCATATTCGTAAATCCCATGCGGAGGTGCTTTCGATGTTGAAAAAGCATCAATTTAAGCTCGGTGGTATTGCACATGCATTTAGTGGTGGTGTTGAAGAAGCGAAGGCATTTACCAAGCTAGGTTTTAAAATTGGTGTAACGGGGCAAATCACCAATCCCAATGCAAAAAAATTACATCAAGTGGTTCAGACTTTAGGGGCGGCACATTTGGTCTTAGAAACCGACTGTCCCGATATGACACCCTTATGTTGTCAGCATTCGACGGAAGGGCGTACCCGTAATACGCCGGTCAATTTGCCCTATGTCTTGCAGGGGTTAGCTCAGAGTTTAAATCGTACCGAATCTGAGATTGCAGATATATTATGGACTAATTCATTACAAGCATTGCATCTGGACGCTTAAGCGGCCAATAAATATTGACGCCGCTTGATTGAATCTGATTTTATTCGCATCGTTGCATGCAATGATGGTTTTCTAAAAAAAGGCGCATTATGCAATTTCTAAAATGCTTTAGACTTGGCATTATGCTGTTAAATTATTTTGAGTGAGTTTCACATGGCACAAGGACTATTGGCTGGCAAACGCTTTTTAATCGCGGGTATTGCAAGTAAGTTATCAATCGCATTTGGTATTGCGCAAGCTTTACATCGCGAAGGTGCAGAACTGGCTTTTACTTATCCAAACGAAAAATTAAAAAAACGTGTAGATGATTTTGCTGAACAATTTGGTTCAACTTTAGTTTTCCCATGTGATGTAGCAGTGGACGCTGAAATTGATACCGCTTTTGCTGAACTTGCTAAACATTGGGATGGTCTAGATGGTGTTGTGCATTCAATTGGTTTTGCACCGGCACATACTTTAGATGGCGATTTCACTGATATTACCGACCGTGAAGGTTTTAAAATTGCTCACGACATCAGCGCATATAGCTTTATTGCGATGGCTCGTGCGGCAAAACCTTTATTGGCTGCACGTCAAGGTTGCTTATTGACGCTGACTTACCAAGGTTCTGAACGCGTAATGCCAAACTATAACGTTATGGGTATGGCAAAAGCGTCACTAGAAGCAGGCGTACGTTATTTGGCAACAAGTCTTGGTGCTGAAGGTATTCGTGTAAATGCGATTTCAGCAGGTCCGATTCGTACCTTAGCGGCTTCAGGGATTAAATCTTTCCGTAAAATGTTAGACCTAAATGAAAAAGTCGCACCACTTAAACGCAATGTCACCATTGAAGATGTCGGTAATGCAGCATTGTTCCTTTGCTCGCCTTGGGCAAATGGTATTACAGGTGAAATTCTGTATGTTGATGCTGGCTTTAATACTGTAGGTATGAGCGCTGATCTGATGGCAGATGCTGAGTAATTCTCTTTAAGTTCCCACTCCCTTTGGGAGAGGGCTAGGGTGAGGGAATAAAATCCTCTACCCTTGCGAAACAGTATTTCTCATCTCCTAGAAGAAGAGGGAATAAATAAAGCAATAAAAAAGACCGCAAAAGCGGTCTTTTTTAGATTTGAAGATAAGCGATTAAGCTTGGCCTTCAGCAGCCGTTTGCGCACGTTGCAAATTCGCTTCGAATTCAGCATCGAAGTTAATTGGTGTAAGCAACAATTGTGGGAAGCTGCCTTTAGTCACCATATCGTTCACTGCTTCACGTAGGAATGGGAACAAGATATTTGGGCAGTAAGCACCAAGAATGTAAGGAAGACGTTCTTCTTCAACGCTATCGATCAGGAAGATACCTGCTTGTGTTACGTCTACGATAAATGCTGTGTCGCCACCATTGTTCGCTTGAACGACAACTTTCAGTGAAACTTCGAAGTGTGTTGGATCAACTTTTTCTGCAGAAGAAGAAAGGTTGATATTTAGTTCAGGCTGCCATTCTTTAGTAAATACTTGAGCCCCAGGTACTTCGAAAGAAATATCTTTAGTATAAATACGCTCTAATGCCAATTGTGGTTGAGCTTGTTGTTCTTCACTCATTGTTTATTCCTTAATATGAGGTGACGATTTATGTTTAAAATTAAGATAGCATGCCGTCGAGTTTGCCTTCACGCTCTAAAGCATAAAGTTGGTCAAAACCGCCAATAAACTGATCATTAATAAAAATTTGAGGAACAGTACGGTGGTTGGTGCGTTGCATCAATTCAACACGTACTTCAGGCGCTTCATTTGATAAATTAATTTCTTTATAAGCCACGCCTTTACGCTCTAGGAGCTGTTTTGCACGAATGCAGTAAGGACATACCGTTGTTGAATAAATCGTAACTTCAGCCATGTTAATCTCCTAAGAAGCGCTTATTTGCTTTTAACTAGAGGTAAGCCTTGAGCTTTCCAGTTGCTAATGCCACCGTCTAAACGGTATGCATCTGCATGACCGACTTGTTGCAATGCAGAACCTGCCACTTGACCAAGGTTACATACAAAAACCAACGGGCGATCAGAAGTTTTTAACTCTTCAATGTGTTTTGTAATTTGGCTATAGGGAATGTTACGGCTACCGCTAATATGACCTTCGCGGAAGTCTTTCGCATCACGTAAGTCAATCAATTGAGCATTTTTAGCTTTTACTAAAATCCCTAAAGATTGAGGTGAAATTTTGCGACCATTACGCTGGCCTTCAAGAATAAAGAACAGCACGACCAATACAGCCAGCGTTCCAAATAAGAAGGGGTGATTCCCCATAAATTCGAACCAACGTTCCACAATTCACCTAACTACAATTTTAAATTGCCAAGAGTATAGCCCATAAATATGGTGATCAAAATCACCCCTTCAAGGGCATGAACAGAATAAAAATTAATTTTTTTGCTGCGCTTCCGTGATTTCGTCGATCAGACGTAAATAACTGTCTAATCGGCGCGGCAAAATTTCGCCATTTTGAGCCGCCATTCTAAGCGCACATTGCTTTTCATGTTTATGCGTACAGTTACGGAACTGACAATAACCCAAATGTGACTCGATCTCAGGGAAACCTTGCTGAACTTTTTCCAATTCTAGGTGCCATAAACCAAATTCACGGATTCCAGGTGAATCAATCAATGCAGAACCTTCACCAAACGCAATTAAGCGCGTAGAGGTGGTGGTGTGCTGACCGAGCGCGGAGTTTTCCGAAATAATATTGGTTTTTTGCGCAGCATCCGGAACAATGGCATTAATTAAAGTACTTTTACCAACCCCAGACTGACCTACAAATGCGACAGTTTCACCAGAAAGTCGAGCAGAAAGTGCGCTTAAGTCACCATCGGATTGGGTTTGCATGACCTCATAGCCCAAGTCACGATATTCTTGTAATAGCGTTAAGATCGGATCGTTGTCTTTAAGTAAGTCTGATTTATTTAAGACCAATAAGGCTGGAATATCAGCATCTGCACAGGCCACCAAATAGCGGTCAATCAGGCCTGGCGCTGGCTCAGGAAGCGGTGCAAATACAATCACAATCAGGCTGACATTGGCTGCGACAGGTTTCACTTTGTGATAACGGTCAGGGCGTGTCAGTAAAGATTGGCGTGGATGAATCGCGGTAATAATCCCTAAACCTGTGATCGGGTCAGCTTGCCATTTGACACGGTCACCCGTCACCAATAATTCGAGATTGGTACGGGTATGGCAGCGCCAAACACTGCCTAATTCGATGGGTTTCCAATGGGGTTCAGGTTCACCTGCTTGCACAATTGGTTTTTCAGGATGTTGGTCGGGTGTAGACAGCGCTTGAACTTCAAGTTGACGACCATAATGTTGGACGACCAAGCCTTCCAAATCTGCAGAAGTATCGATTTCTTCCTGACGAGATTTATGTTGCTTCTGAATGCGACGTTGCTGCTGTTCAGTCAGTCGGCGCTTACGAATTAAAGCCATTCATATCCTAAAAAACCATGAAAACTAGATGGCAAAAATAGCATGAAAGCAGGGTCTATTTACAGCGCAAGCCCAATAAATTTGCTACTATGTTCATTTTTACAGCCTAATAAGATTGCACATTTATGAGCAGCACACCTGATACACGCCTGATTTGGATTGACCTTGAAATGACAGGTCTAGATACAGATAACGACCAGATTATTGAAGTTGCAACAATTGTGACGGATGATAATTTAAATATTCTGGCGGAAGGGCCTGTGCTTGCGGTACATCAGTCTGACCGTGTGCTCAATGCGATGGATGAATGGAATACTCGCCAACATGGTCAATCAGGCCTAATCGAACGTGTACGTCGTAGTAAATTGACAGCACAAGATGCTGAACAGCAAACTTTAGAATTTTTGAAAAAATGGGTGAATCCAAAATCATCACCGATGTGCGGTAACTCAATTTGCCAAGATCGTCGTTTCTTACATCGTTTAATGCCTGAAATGGAACAATACTTCCACTACCGTAATCTTGATGTATCATCAGTGAAAGAATTGGCGAAACGCTGGCGCCCAGAGATCATGGGTGGCTTGAAAAAGAATGCCTCGCATTTAGCAATGGATGATATCCGTGACTCGATTGCAGAGCTTAAATACTACCGTGAATATTTCTTTATTATGAATAAAGACTAAGGTTGTGAGATCGAAAAAGAGGCGAAAGCCTCTTTTTTTTATCCGAGATATTTTCTCTATCGTTGATAGATGTTGGCTTGATGAATCTCGAGAAAACTTGCAGGCCGAGCCAAATCAGTGAAGCCAAATTGACGATATAAACCATGTGCATCCGCCGTCGCAAGCAACATGCGTCTTAGATCTGAGGAGCCACATTTTTCAAATAAAGTACTCACAATTAATTTTGAATAGTCTTTGCCTTGATGCGCATCGGTGACATAAATATCGGCTAAATAAGCAAAAGTTGCATAATCCGTAATGGCACGACCAAAACCGATGAGTTCATCATCGATAAGTAAGGCCACGGCCAAAGAGTTTTCAATCGCTTTTTTCACCACATGTTTTGGAATATCTTTTGACCAATAGGTATGGCTTAAAAAGCGATGCACGGTGTCTAAATCCATTTCATTTTTGTCATCGGTAATTTTTAAATTATTTCGCAGAGGATGGATGTTCATGGCAATACACACTTGATTTTTTGATCTATGGTTATATTTTTAAAGCAGATCTCCGTTCGCTGTAAATGTTTATTTTGATGGATTTAGACCTGATGCGAATGCCTCTCTGTTGTGCTGTCTGCTGAATTGCGTTTTATCAAAGAAAATAAGTAGCGAATTTGCTAAAATGGCGGCTGATTTAACACAGCCTCCAAACCTATGACTGAACTGCTCCAAGATGATCAATATGACCGCCGTTTTGCTGGCGTAGCCAAAATATATAGTGATGAAAGTTTTCATCATTATGAAAAAAGTCATGTCATGGTGATTGGGATTGGTGGTGTAGGCTCATGGGCGGTCGAAGCTTTAGCGCGTACTGGTATTGGTGAGCTGACCTTGGTCGATATGGATGTAGTTGCTGCATCGAATATTAATCGACAATTGCCTGCCATGAGCACGACATTGGGACATGAAAAAATTGAAGTGATGGCAGAGCGCTGCCGTGCGATCAATCCCCGAATCAAAATAAATTTGATTGATGATTATCTCACACCCGAAAATGTCAAAGAAATTTTGGCAGGTGCTCCTGACCTAATTTTAGATTGTATTGATGATGTGAAGGCCAAATTTGCCTTAATGCTACATTGCCGTTTTAATAAAATTCCGTTGATCGTTTCCGGTGGAGCAGGGGGTAAACTTGATCCGCTGAAAATCCGAGTCGCAGATTTATCAAGAACAGAGCAAGACCCGATGTTAGCTAAATTGCGCACACAATTACGCGGCAAAGGCATTTGTAAAAAGCCGAAAGAAAAGTTTGGGATTACCTGTGTTTATTCGATTGATAATCCATTTTCCAGTGCTGATGTTTGTCCAAGTGCGGGCTTACGTTGTGGTGGATATGGTTCAGCAGTAGTGGTGACGTCCAGCTTTGCGATGGTGGCTGTGTCTGAGGTGCTCAAAAAACTTGATGCAAAACGAGCAAAAGCATGACAGCTATCTCATTTTGAAAAAAATAAAGCACCGAATTCGGTGCTTTTTTTGTATATAGAATTAAAATCAGACACAATGTTGGAATAATTAAAATATTGATTTTTTTGGGGCGAGTATGTGGTTTTTACTGATACTAATTTTGGGGATGGGAGCACTTGCGTTTTGGATGTGGAAAAGACCCGATCCAGTAAAACGCGATCAGGCTAAAGCGGTTGGGCATGACTTGTGGATAGACCAATTAGATGCGCAGCTGAAATTCGCAGAACGTTTAATGCTTGATGCACCAACCGACTATGCGCGTGCCTATGAATTGTATCAAAATTTGGCCAAACAGCATGAAATTCCGCAGGCCTATGTCGCTATGGGGCAGATGCATTTACAAGGCTTAGGCCGAGAAGTCAGTGTGGAAAATGCGCTGGCTTTATTGGAAAAAGCCAATAGTTTAGGCAGTGATGATGCTGCATATGTGTTGGGGCAAGTTGAAGAAGGTATCTATGGCGGAGTGCCCAATATTGAGAAAGCACAATATTGGTATCGACATGCGATTTCACGCGGTCATTTGGATGCACAATATCGACTCGCCGAATTAAACCCAGAAGATCAAACACATGCCGAGCGGCAACATTTAGATTTGTTGCAAAAAAATGCGGACAATGGACATGCCAATTCACAGTATCAATTGGCACAGTTCTATTTAAAACAAGCCACGCCAAATATTGCTCTGGGATTGGAATATTTACTGAAAGCTGCCCAACAAGACCATATGGCGGCTATTCAGCAATTGCAGAAGTTCTATGCTCAAGGAAAGTATCTTGCGCAAAATGATGAAAAGTCATTGCAATATTTAAAGCGAGGATTGCTACTCGGGCACCAGCAGCAGTTGTATGAATATTATCAAGCAGTATTGATGGGTAAAATCGACGTCGATCAGCGTCAGCGGGTTTATCATGATCTTTTGCAGCAGGCCAAAGAGCACAAAATTGCAGCAGCCAGCCGATTATTAGGCATTGCACATTTTCATGGTTGGTATTTGGAGAAGCTGGAAACTTTAGGTTTTCGCTTTCTGACCGAAGCTGCTCAACTTAAAGATGCTGAAGCGATTAGTCTTATTGCCGCACTGTATTTTGAAAAGTATTTGGTTAGTGATGATCCGCAAAAAGCATTTGAGTTATATCAAACAGCGTATCAATTCAAACCCTTATTGATTAACCAAGTCGGTTTGGCACTATGCTACCTACACGGGGTCGGCGTTGAGCGAAATATCAAGCAAGCACAGCAGCTTTTAGTTGAAGCGGCTAGGCATTTAAATGATATGTCCATTACTTGTGTCGCTGATCAAAACTATGTGATTGGACGGTTTTATGCATTGCCAGAATATCCTTTAGCACATCGTGATCAGTGTCTGAGTTATCTGGAAAAAGCCGCAGAACAAGGTTCGCAGGATGCTGCTTGGTATCTCTACTGTTTAGCCGTGGACAATATCTTGCCTGATCTACAGTTTGATGAAGCTCAAACCCAGCGAGCATTGTTGAAGGCGGCAAAATTAGGCCATCCTGATGCACTTACGCAACTAGGTCTAGTTAATTTAAAAGGACAATGGGGAACACAAGATTTCCAACAAGCGTTGCAGTATTTCTCGCAAGCGGCGGGATTAGGAAATGTGACTGCCTTGTACCAGCTTGGTGAAATGTCAGAACATGGTTTGGGTGTGCAGCAAGATTTAACTCAGGCACATAGTTATTATGCACAAGCGGCTCAGGGGATGAATGCTGCGGCGTTAACGCGATTGGGCTATTTATATATTCATGGCATGGGCGTAGAGCGTGATCTTAAAATTGCACAGCAATATTTGGAAAAAGCGGCTTTGCAAGGCTATGTTGAAGCACAAGAACAATTGGAGAATATTCACGCATTTTTAAATGCCAATTAATCGTGATGCAAAGCAGTAAGGTGGTATGAAGAGACCTGAAGTTTAGTTTGATGGTCTCTACATTTATTTTAATACAGAAATAAATAGAGTAAAAATAACATAAAGAATTGATGTGGAAATTTGAATTTTTACTTACATAAAACCCAAAAAAGCAGGCAAATTATGCCTAGAAAAATATGAGTTTTTTTGATTAAATACCCCGCATATTTTATAAAAATCTGATTTTAGATAATAACGATGCTGAACAATATATATTCTGCAATTGAAAAATTGGGCATTAGTCCACAAAAACGTGCTTTGCATATTCAATTTTCCAATACCACGCTGAATGAACAAGTATTCTTGCAACGTATTGATGGGGAACATGCCTTAAGTGAAGGTTTGAATGTTCAGCTCATCTGTCTCTCAACTTCTGCCACCTTAGAACTCAAACAATTTATTGGTACGCAAGTCGCAATCGATCAGGTGACCGATGCGGGGCAACTTTTTCGTATTACCGGGATCATTACAGAAGCATTTCAAGGCCAAAGTGATGGTGCATTAACGCTATATAAGTTGACCTTAGAAGATGCAACGGCATTGTGGCATAAGCGTCGTAATAGCCGTGTGTTTATGAATAAATCGGTCAAAGATGTGGTCGAGATTATTATTAAAGAATGGCAAAAAAAGAGCCCACTTTTTGCAGCGAGCTTAAGTTTGGACTTAAGTGGCTTAAAAAAAGAGTATGACGTTCGACCATTCATGATGCAAAGTAATGAAACCGACTATGATTTTATTACTCGCTTACTACGCAGTGAAGGCATTCATTGGTTGGTTGATGAAGCTCAATCTTTTGTAACATCGTCTGCGGCACCCATCGCAGCTCAAAAGCTACGCTTGATTGATGATAATAGTCAATATCAAGCTTTGGAGCGACGTAATATTCGTTTTCATCGTAGTAGTGCGACTGAAAAAAATGACAGTATGACCAGTTTTATCGGTCAGCGCAGTCTGCAACCGACGTCGGTGCATGTGCAGCGGTGGCAGGCAGATGTGCTTGAGCAGGACGAGGGTGGTGGTGCAGTACAAAGCAAGCACCTACATAGCCAAAATCAAGATAATGCGAGCTTAAACTTAGAGCAGGCATGGCATGTGAGCCCTGCATGGATGCAAGATCTGAATGGTGAAGATGCTGCAACAGCTTCTAATAGTGCTCAAGTTGAACGTCTCAATCAAAATTTTAGTGATTATTATGCAGCTCAAGCCAAACAATTTATTGCCAAAAGTACCGTACGTGATACGCAAGTTGGTTATTGGTTCAAATTGGATGAGCATCCAGAGATTGACCAGCATCGGGGGGCAGATCAAGAGTTTTTGATTTTATCTAAGTCTTTTTATAATCAAAATAATTTACCCAAAGACTTAACCGATCAAGTTACACAACTGATCCATCAAAGTCAGTGGCAAGTCAAACAAAGCGATGCGGATGAACGCCAAGCCAATACCTTGGCTTTACAACGTCGAAATATAACGACCGTTCCTGAATTTAATCCACTTACACATCGACCAGTAACACATCCCCAACGTGCTAAAGTTGTGGGGCCTGCCGGTGAAGAAATCCATGTTGATGAATGGGGACGGATAAAAGTCCGTTTCCTATTTACCCGTTCCGATGATCATGGTCATGATGGCGGTGCAGGTGCGAATAATAATGACACAGACTCGGCTTGGGTTGATGTACTGACGCCTTGGGCCGGCGAAGGTTATGGCGCACGCTTCTTACCTCGAATTGGTGAAATAGTCGTCGTTGATTTCTTTGATGGCAACATTGACCGACCTTTTGTCGTGGGTCGTATTCATGAAGCGCAGCGTAGTCCTACTAAATTTGACAATAAAGGACAATTACCCAATACCAAAAAAATTGCGGGAATTCGTTCCAAAGAAGTGGCGGGAGAGGGATTTGGTCAATTACGCTTTGATGACACCACGGGGCAAATTAGTACCCAGCTGCAAAGTAGTCATGGTGCGAGCCAACTGAACCTCGGTAAGCTCAGTCATCCAAAAGATAAAGCAGAAAGTGAAGATCGGGGTGAAGGTTTTGAGCTGCGGACCGATCAATGGGGGGCGCTACGAGCTGGACAAGGTTTATTGGTGTCGACACATCAGCAAGCACAGGCAGGTGGGCTGCATTTAGCGACCCATGAAGCCCATACTCAAATAGAAAGCGCATTGAATAATGCTAAAGGGTTGAGTGATGTAGCGAAAAACCAACAGACCGACCCGCTTGAAGTATTGGAGAGTCTTCAAGCCTTTATTGAGGTGTTAAGTCAGGATGATCAGCAAAAAGCTGCTGAGTTTAAGTCGGCAGTAATGGTATTAGCTGCGCCAAATTCGATTGTGATGAGTTCCAATGAAGATGTACATATTTCCTCAAATGGCCAGATTAGCCAAACTGCAGGCGATAGTATGAACATTTCCACGCAAAAATCTTTAATAGGTCATGCAGGCAAAAAAATCAGTTTATTTGCTGCTCAAGAGGGTTTACGTGCATTTGCAGGGAAAGGGAAAGTTGAAATTCAAGCACAGGGCGATGGCTTGGATCTGATAGCACGTAAGGGCATTCAGGTTATTTCAACCGAAGATACGGTATATATCACCAGCCCTAAAGAGATTAATTTAACTGCGGGCGGGTCGCAGATCAAACTAAATGGTTCGGGTGTATTTCCAACCACAAGTGGAAAATTTGAGGCGAAAGCGGGGCAGCATAAGTTTATGGAAGGGGAAAAGGTTAATTCGAGACAACCAGAGTTAGCTTTATTGCCTGATTACCATATGACCTACGTTGCAAAAGATTCAGCAGGAAAACCTATAATTAATAGAAAATATGTTATGACTCTTGCTAATGGGCAAGAGTTGCATGGAGTAACTGATTCATTAGGAAGAACTCAGAAAGTTATAACAAAGGGACCGCAAGGTGTTTTAGTGACACTTGAAGAATTACCTGAGGAAGAAACCAATGGCTATGAAATTATGAGAGAAAACATTACATGAGCAAAATTAAACTTAAATTGTTTGTAAAAGAGTTGCCGAGTGGCAAAATTATCCCTCTCTCTTCAAAGCCTTATGTAATTACAAAATATGATCAGTCTACTACTGAGTTTTTTAAAGAACGGCTGTCTGCTGTGAATGGATCCGCTAGAATTAAAAACTTTGATTCCAAAGATGTAAAGTTGAGTCTTGAAGATTTTAATAAGAGTAAACAGGTTTTTAATGTCCCAAATAAAATTGTTTTAAATGATAAAAATGCGATTAATCTTGAAAATATAAGAAAAAATTATAATGCTAGAAGTTCGACTACTGATATAAATGGAATAACTGAGGTTATGGATTTACCAGTGGGTAAATATGCAATTTGGATAACAGATAATAGGGTACAGAATAAAATTTCACGAGTTGGTAATGATAAAGGAATTTTGCTACATGGTTTTGAAATTCTTAAGAATACGCATGATGTCATCTCTTTAGATATTCAAGTTAAGCAATATTATTGTTATAGATTAATTGACTCGATCACAAAGAAACCATTATCAGATATAAAATTTAATCTTTATACTTTGGATGAAAAACATAAATTTAAGAAAATCAATCGAACTGATATAAAAAATTTAAAAACAAATAAAAATGGAATGACACCAGTTTTATATTCTATTAAAGGAGAAGTGATATTAGTTGGATTTGAAAAAGGAGGGATTGAAAAACGTGTGCCAATAAATAGCTTAAAGTTTTATTCAATATTTTCAAATAAAAATTATCAAGATATTGAATGGCCAGCAGTGAAAGCGGTCAGTGAAAAACCTGTTGATACTAAAGCAAACTTACAGCAAGCGAGTAAGATTCCTATTCTATTCAATTTGTTAAAGTGTGAGACTTGTGTGCTAGATCCGGAGAATTTTGCAAAATTTGAGGAGGAGAGCAAACAATTAGATAAAGTGTTGTACCACTCATATTTAAGTAAACAAGAACTAGATAAGGCCATAAGTGAGCAAGCGAGTGCTGAAGTTATAAAAGCTCTAGAAAAGAAGATTGATGAAAATGAAAAGAAGGTAGCTGAGCATTTAAATAAAAACTTTAAAAATAAAGCAGACTTAGTTGAAATTTTTATTGCAACTTCATATAAAACTGATAACGGAAAAGATGTCAAAAACGGTTTTATTCGTCGTTATATAAAATTAAAAAGTTATGAAGATAAATATAATGCTAAACGCTTAAATATTGCTGATTTTAAAATTGATAATTTAACTAAAGGTCTGATTCAATCAGCAAAAAGTAAAGAAATTAGCCCAGAATTAAAAAAAGCCGGTTTTGATGAACTAAAAAAAATTGAACTCACACTCTTAAAACAAGAATGGTATAAAAAAGAAAAAAGTATCGATTTGATTTCATTGGGTGGAGCATTTCATCAAGAAGCAAAACAGTCGAATTCATTTGATTCTTCAACCGATGCACAATGGTTACGCGCAATTGGTGGTGCAGGTGCATCAGGAAGTATGAATTGGAATCCTGCAAAAGGAGATGTAGGGGTTAAAGTTCAAGTTACAGCACAGGCTAAACTTGTATTGGTGGAAGCTGGTTATAAGGCAAATTTATGTATACCAAGTCGTTCTGGTGTGAGTCTAAAGTACCATGATATTTATTTGGGTGCATTAAGGGGAATTGTGTTTGGAGAGGTCAGTGCATTTTATGGAGCTAGAGCTGCTATAGGTTTTGGTTTAAATCTTGGATATAACGCTTTGGGTGAGCCTGAGCTCTCAGGTGATGGAGTAATTTATCCTAAACAATCAGTTGCTCAGAATTATGATAGCAAAAATAAGCGCCCAACTTTTGTTGTTGAAAAAGAGGACAGCAAATCAGGATCACAACAAGGATTAAATGCTGATACAAAAATTGGAGTGGAAGCTTTTTCAGGAATTGAAGGTGGATTAAAAATTGGAGCTGGTTTGGAATGGCTTTCTCCGGAATCTAAAAAATTTGAAAATATTGCATCCGTTGCACCAAAAATGGCAGCACAGGCAGGAGTAAGTGGTGCTTTTAATTTTGAAATAAAGTTAGTTGGTGGTGAATTTAGGATAAAGGTTAAAGCTTCACTATGTTTAGGATTCGGGGCAAAAGGTGAGTTAGAGCTTGCTGTTGGGGCAAATAAATTAGTTGAATTTAATCGATGTCTTGCTTACCAACTTAGACAGAATGGCACAAAAATTTTACCTTATATTGCTAAAGATGCTTTCGAATATTGGGGAATGCTACAAGTTTATGCTGCAATTAAGGGGATTTCTATAGTTTATGCTTCTGTAAGGGAAATACGGAGTGTTATAAAAAGTATTTATAACGAGTTCAGTGAAGCAAGAGAATTAAAATCATTGGCACAAAATATCAATATAAATCCGGAAGCATTATTATATGCAACCCCTGAAACTAGGGGAGTGTTGATTTATGCATTGACAAAAGATGTATGGTTCTCAAAATCTTTTGATAGATTGGAATATGATTTTTCAAAAATGGAAATACATCATTTACCAGAACGAAAACGTGCAGTTTTAAATATATTTAAATCGATTATGACAAAATCTGCTTGGGATAATACTTTGCAACATATGACAGAGAGTGGTACCAAAGCAATAGAGTCAATTTCTCACTTGGAATCACGCATCATTTTCTTTTTAAATGAAGGAAAATTTTTGGCCAATCAAAATGAAGTGAATGATGCGATTAGTGAGGGACGCTCTTGTATCTCACCACCGAAAACAGGTAATTCAATATTGGATGAGTATATTCAACTACGTTGTAGTGTGTTAGATACAGTTCCTATTGGTCAAGTCATGCTAATGAATGATAGTAATGACTATGAAATTCTTGCCAATGATCTAGACTTGGGGAAATCTGATAGCGAAATACTGTTGGCAACTAATATTGAGATCATTGATACTTCACTAGAATCAAATAACCAAAATGGAACGTATCAAGTTTAAATTAATTTATACAACGAAATGCGGTATCTTGGCTTCCATCAATAGTATTGCCAAGCTCATTGAACATAGCGGATGGAGGGGCTTTTTGACGGTAAATATTCATGCCATCACCACCAGCAGCATTATCACCACCTTGTGGAAAGGAGCTGCGCAAGACTTTTTCTGTGCCCACTTTAGGGCCTTGTGGATTCTTAACAGGTGACTCTGCATAGTAGTTTTCGCTATACCAATCTCTGACCCATTCAGTATTATTTGTCACCATATCGTAGATTCCTAAAGGATTTGGTGACACTTTTCCTAATATAGGAAGATGTCCATAATTATTATACCCATATTTAACAGAATTGGTTTTGAGTTGTTCATAGCTTGCAATATTTACCCCATTTTTCATGGTGCCATCATTGGTTGCATAGAGAAGGTATTGTCCACGGTTTCGGGCAGCATATTCCCATTGTGCTTCTGTCGGTAAATCCATTTTTTGCCCCATTTGATTGCCTAACCACTGACAATACTTTTGTGCATTGTACCAATTTGCACCTGCTGGGAGTTTATGAAAAATTTCTTTTGGATAGTCTTCTAAATAATCTGGTTGTGCCTGATTGGTGGCCTTGAGATAGATCAAATAATCTTGCAAAGTAATTTTATTATTGGTCATCTTAAAGCTGTCTAAGACCACTTTATGCGGTGGTTTATTATCTTTATCAGATGAATAACCTACATAGCTATTGTAGGGAGGTGTCTCGACATTGCCTTTGGGATTCGTTACTGCCACACTATCTGGAGCTGTTTTTTCTAGTTCTTTGGTGATGGTGCCGAAATCTCCCATAATGAATGAACCACCTTGTACATTCACCATATTTTTCTTTGTGCGCTCGACAAGCTCATGAATTTCAATCTGTAAATTTGGATCTGTAACTTTCTGATTGGCTTGCTTTTGAGAAGATGCATTTGGCTCTGATGGAGTTTTAGCACAAGCCGCTAATGTCAGGCTTGAGAGGAAAATAAAAGCGAATTTTCGAT
The DNA here is from genome assembly GCF_013419675.1 of Acinetobacter sp. YH12069. NCBI lineage: Bacteria > Pseudomonadati > Pseudomonadota > Gammaproteobacteria > Moraxellales > Moraxellaceae > Acinetobacter > Acinetobacter sp. YH12069. The sequence goes on from NZ_VOZS01000010.1 coordinate 76,193, forward strand.
TAATCATATTCTTAAAAATTATAGAGTTGTTAAAATATTGCCAAAGAATAAAGCAAATTTAATATTTCAAAAAGAGAGTTTTTGTTATTTATTGAGCCAACTTTGAATAGGTCAACCAGCTAAGGTTTACATCAATGTATATAAGCATTATCTCAACTCGACTTAACCCAAAACCAAGGGGATATTGATCTATGGGGTAACACACTGGACAACTCGTACAGCTTCTTTGTTTGATATGGCGATTAGTATGAGTGGTTTAGATGTAGAAATTAACCGTTTTGTAACACGGAAAAATGCCATCATTAATATATTTAAAACCTGTATTTCTACTCAGGAATGGATGAATGTCATTCAACATGTGCATCCTCGTGCTGAAACCCAGTCCAAAAGTAATATGCAAAAAATTGAAGGGGATATTATTCGCTTTTTAAACTATGGTGAAGATGCCAGTATTGCTGAAGATATTATTATTGCGCTCAATTCGCGGCAAGACTACGCAGGTGGTCGAGAAAACCAATGTTAAAAGATTTCCTTAAATACCGTAAGCAGGCAAAACCCATACAAGGCTACCCTTTGAATCATTTAATTGTAAAAAATCAAGATGATATGCGATTTAAGCAGTTGGATTATATGGGTGGTTATGCAGATAACGACGCAATTTTAGCTACAAATTTAGATATTTTAGCTCCATTTGACGACAAGGACATACAGCTCTATCAAGCTTGAGCTTGATAGAGCTGAACGTTACGTTAGACTATAGAATCTTTTTAGTTTGGTTTACTACACAGCGTACAGAGTTGTCAAAGTTTGGATTGATTACTCCCTTAAATCTTTCAGGGAAATCTACTGGTTGAATAGGGTGAGTATGACTACGCCGTACAGTTAAACCCTCCCCCATCTGCAAGGTTTGGCCATCTAGAGGTTTAGCACTACGGAGGACTTTCTCAGTTCCTGCTTTAGGGCCTTTCGGGTTTTTTTCAGGGGAATGTTGATAATAATCTGCTGCATACCAATCAAGCATCCATTCATAGTTGTCTGTAATTAAATCATAAAAACCTAGTGCTGAAGCTGGGTATCTGCCTATTACAGAAATTTCAGCACCAATAGACTTAAATTCATGAAATAATGCTTGTCGCTGTTTAAAACTCCATACATTTACGCCATTTTCGATTTTTCCTGTATTGGTTGGAAAATGAATCTTTTGGCCTTTATTGCGGGCAGCATATTCCCACTGAGCTTCGGTCGGGAGGTCTATGTCAAGTTTTAGTTGTGTACCTAACCATTGGCAATAATTTCGTCCCTCTTGCCAAGAAACACCTGCAGAAGAAACAGGATATCTAAATTGTGAAGAGTGAGACTCGGTTGAGACCACTTTGGGTGTATTGGTTGCAGCACTGTATATGTCTAAATCTGCATATGTGGCTTTATAAGCAGACATGCTAAAGCTATCTAGAGTTACTTTGTGAACAGGTTTGCTATCAATCCTGCTGTCATAATGATCAAAATCCCCCATCATAAACGAGCCACCTTCAACAAAAATCATATTCTTCTTGGTTTTTTCTAGCAATTTTTGAATTTGTGCTTGTAATTCGGGAGAAGCATTATTTTGATGATTAGAAGGTGCTTGAGTCTCGTTGGTAGTTTTTGCGCATGCACTTAAAGCAAAGGTTGATAGTAAAATAATGGCTAGGTTTTGATTGATCATATTCTTAAAAATTATAGAGTTGTTAAAATATTGCCAAAAAATAAAGCAAATTTAATATTTCAAAAAGAGAGTTTTTGTTATTTAAACCCTTTAGATGTAAAAAAGCCCCTCAGGGCTTTTTTAATATCGAACTTAAGGCAACTGCTGAATCGGACTGCCACCCAACGCCTGCATTAAAGTCACATAAGCATTATATTGACTTTGCTTCGTCTGAACCAAAGAAAGTCGAGCATTACGTGTGGTTTCTTGTGCATCGAGTAAGTTTTTCAAGGCAATTGCACCATTTCGATAACGTACTTCAGTCAAACGCTCAGTCTTTTCTGCAAGCTGTACATTACGCTCTTGCAAAGCAACTTGTTGACTTAACTCAGTACGATTGGATAGCGCATTTTCCACATCGGCAAAAGCCTGATACAAGGTCTGACGATATTGAATAATAGATTTTTCATAATCCAAATCACTAATCGCAAGGTCTTTCTTCATATCGTTATATTGTAAGAAAGGTAAACTCAAACTCGCACCCAAAGCCAAAGCAGGGTTTTGTAATAAATTACTCAAAGAGGTACTACTCGAGCCTAAACTGCCAGTCAAACTGATCGAAGGGTAGTAACTCGCTTTCGTTGCATCTTTATTTGCCAAAGCTTTACGTAATCTTAATTCGCTCGCTTGTAAATCTGGACGGCGAGACAACAACTCGGCAGGTAAACCCGCTGCAATCGTCGGTAATGCAATTCGAGGTAAACGCTGCGGCTCTGAAATATTCAGTTGTTGCACAGGTTGATGTAACAACACAGCCAATGCAGTACGTGTTTCCACTTTTTGTTGGGCAATTTGGCTTGAGGTCGCTTTTTGACTTTGGACCGACTGTTCCGCTTGGGTTAGATCTAAACCTGACAGAGCGCCGGCTTTATATTGTACCTTGACTAAGTCATAGGTTTTTTGTGTACTGGCTAAGTTTTGCTGCGCAATACTGTAGCGCTCATTTAAATAGCCAAGTTGCCAATATAGGTTTGCTGTTGTTGCAATCAAGCTTTGGGCAGTGGCTTGCAGGTCCTGTTCAGTCGCTAAAGCTTCCCATTTTGCGGCCTCAGTCTGGCTAGCCAAGCGACCAAATAAATCTACTTCATAACTAACGCCACCACTGAGTGATACACCTTTTGATGAGTCATCACCTGAGTTAAGGTCAAAGTTATGTCCAGTAGAGACACTTGAACTCACGCGTGGCCCTTGTTTATTTTCAGCTAAACCTGCTTGTAGTCGAGCTTGCTGTAAATTAATACCTGCAACAGCGAGGTCTGTATTCGCAGCTAAAACTTGATTCACCAACTGGTTCAATTGAGCATCATTAAACAATGTCCACCATTGGTCAGCATACGTATCTGCATGAACTTGCTGACTCATGGCTTTCGCATTTTGAAATTGCGTCGGGATTTGTGTTGCAGGGGCTTCATAAGGCGTCTTAACCACAGCGGCACAGCCGACTAAGCTAGTTCCGAGAATGAAGGCACTTGCAAGTTTAGTTAAGGTCATTTGCATCATTATTTCCTTATTCGCGAGAAAGCGCATCGACAGGGTTCAGCTGTGCGGCATTACGTGCAGGAATAAAGCCAAACACAATACCAATCATACTAGAGCAGACAAAAGCAGCAACGATAGACGTTGTTGAATAGGCCATTTGGAATGTTCCACCGGCAAAATGACTAATCAATTGTCCAATACCTAAAGATAATAAAACCCCAAGCACACCGCCTAAGATACACACCAACACCGCCTCAATCAGGAACTGCTGTAAAATGTCACTTTGACGGGCACCCACGGCCATCCGTACACCAATTTCTTGGGTACGCTCAGTCACCGAAACCAACATAATGTTCATGACCCCAATACCACCGACGATCAATGAAATCACCGCAATCGCAGACACCAATAAAGTCATTGTTGCAGTGGTTTGTTGAATGGTTTCACGGATACTATCGGAGTTTTGTGTAAAGACATCTTGCGCGCCATGACGTTGCACTAACAAGTTTAATATGGCGTTTTCAGCAGCGGCACTTGGGTATTCATCTTTCACTCGGACAATGATGCTACGTACGTTCGACTGCCCCAGCATACGACTCATAACCGTTGAATACGGCAAATACACATTCAGGCTATCTGAGTTACCCATCATGCTTTTTTGTTCTTCGATCACGCCAATGATACGGCTCGGCACACTGCCTAATAAAATGACTTGACCCACAGGGTTGGTGCCATCTGCAAAGAAGGTATTTTTAGTATTACTATCAATCACCACATCTTGCGCTTGCTCAGTCACGCTTTCTTTATCAAAAGACTGACCCGAAGCGAAGTTCATTCCTTTGACATAGAAGAAATCTTCACTCACGCCATTCACTGTGGTCGACGCTTCTGTGTCTTTAAAACGTGCTGTAACAGATGAATTGACTGAAGGACTAACGCCATCGACATAAGGTTGTTCCGCAAGGGCCGTCGCATCGGCTGGAACCAATGTTTTTACTTGCGATGATCTTGAGTTATCACCAAATCCACGACCTTGATACACCGTAATGGTATTGGTACCTAAACTGCTGATATTTTCTAAAATTTGCTTTTGTGAACCATTCCCAAGAGCCACAACAGAAACCACAGAAGCGATACCAATAATGATCCCGAGCATGGTTAAAAATGTTCGCATACGGTGAGCATTCATGGCAAGGATCGCCATACGGAAGGCTTCACCTAAACGGTCAACGGCAGAGCGCCAGCTTGAGGTTTTTTTCTGTGTGTTTGGAACGAGTTGCTGTTTTTCTAAAGGTTCATCATCTGTTTCAGGTACATTGGGTTGATCTGAAATGATGTTACCGTCTGAAATTTCAATAATTCGAGTCGCATTTTTTGCAACATTATGGTCGTGCGTGACCAAAATAATGGTATGACCTTTGGCATTGAGTTCGCGCAAAATCCGCATCACTTCAATACCACTATTCTTATCTAATGCACCAGTGGGTTCATCGGCAAGAATAACATCGCCACCATTCATCAGAGCACGCGCAATCGACACACGTTGTTGCTGACCACCGGAAAGTTGACTCGGACGGTTTTGGGTTTTTTCACCCAGTCCTAAGTCAGTCAGCAGTTGTTTGGCACGTGCATTGCGTTCGGTTGCATCTGCGCCGGCATAGATTGCGGGAACTTCAACGTTACCTGCAGCATTCAAATCACCGAGTAAGTGATAACGCTGGAAAATAAAGCCAAAATATTCACGGCGTAACTGTGCCAGTTCATCTGGTTCAAGTTCACGGGTTTCACGCCCCTTGACCTTGTAACTGCCATTGGTTGGCTTATCAAGGCACCCCAAAATGTTCATGAGGGTAGATTTACCAGAACCGGACTGACCTACAATTGCTACCAGTTCACCTGGGTAAATCTCAAGATTCACCCCTTTTAGAATCTGGACTGTGCTTTCACCGGCAGAGAATTCACGCGTCAGATTCTTGACCTCGAGTAGAGGTGTTTGATGTTGACTCATGATTACATTCTCATTGGGCCGCCGCGATTACTGCGTTTCGCTGAATCATTAGAGGTATCTGAACCGTCGGCAATTACGACTTTGTCACCTTGTTTTAGGCCACGGATCACTTGTGCGGTCACACGGTTATTTAAACCAAGTAATACAGGTTGAGGTTGTGCAGAACCATCCGCTTGCAATACACGTACCATGGCAACGCTCGCTTTACCTTGTTTGACCAATGCTTTTTCAGCTTCGGTTAGTTCTAAACGTTTAGGACGGTTTGGATTATCTTTATTCGATTTAGCTTCTGCGTTGGTATTTTTATCAGCAGATTGACCATCGGTAGACGTATTATTTCGGCTACGTTGTGGACGGTTCGAGGTTTGTACAGCTGCAGCAGGGACAGTCAAGACATTCTTGGCTTCGTCTAAAATGATATACACCTGAGCGGTCATATCGATACGCAATTTGCCGTCTTCATTCGGGACATCAAATAGCGCGTTGTAGTAAACCGCAGTACTTGAAGACGAAGAGGTATTGCTGTTGCTTTCGGTGTTAATTGAGTTTGGTGCAGGTTCAACTTGGCGCAGGGTAGCATAGTGTTTTGTTTCACTGTCGCCCAAGGTTGTAAAATAAACGTTTTGACCTTCTTGGACTTTCATCACATCGGCTTCAGAAATTTCAGCTTTAATGGTCATGGTGTCGAGTTTTGCCAATTTCACAATGGTTGGCGCACTTTGGTTGGCATTTACGGTTTGACCTTCTTCAGTCACAATCGCCACGATGGTTCCATCCATAGGTGCAACAATTTGTGTATAGCCTAAGTCTTCTTTTGCAGTCGCTAAAGTTAAACGTGATTGTTCGATTTGTGCATTAATGGCTGCAATATCAGCTTGTGCAGTTTTATAACTTGCTAGCGCAGATTCAAGTTCTGCACGACTAGTCGCGTCTTGAGCATACATTGCTTGTTGACGATTATATTCAGCTTGGACTTTTGCAAGATTTGCTTGTTTAACTGCCAATTGCGCTTGTTGGTTTTTGATGCTGGCTTCTGCAGTTTTTAAATCATTTTCCTGACGTACCGAGTCAATACGGGCAATCAGCTGACCTTGTTTCACTTCATCACCGAGTTGCACATACATCTTTTTCACCTGACCAGAAACCTGTGCACCAACACTCACCATTTTGGTTGCTTCAAGTACACCTGTTGCAAGTACAGAGTTTTCAATGTCACCACGACTCACTTCAGCAGTAATATATTGCGGCTGAGTTTCTTTAGGTTTTAGGAAATGCCATGCAGTGACAGCGATTGCCAAAGCAACGATGATGGCTACGATCAATTTTGCTGGTTTTATTTTTGGCATGATTGGCAGTTAAAAGTTTATAAAGATGATTGAATTATAAGATTTAAATACGGATAAATTGTGAACTTTTTGAACAAATAGTAATGATAATTATTCTTTTATACTGCAATGCAAGTTATTACAGCCTTTTATTAGACTAGAAGAGTCTGCGCCCACACAAGCTGGCAATAGCTTGTTGTACCAAGTGCTCAGGATTTTCATGACCTAAACCTTTTATTGACGCGTCTAAACGAAGTAATAGGGCAGGCCACGTCAAAAACTCATTGGCATTTAAACGACGTAAAGCTTGTTGATACAGTCCGACTTTGGTCTTCCAAATGCCAATTTGCAAGGCATTTTGTGGTTGCTCAAACAGTTGCATCAGCAAGCGCATTTCCTTACTGATACTCCATAAAATAAGTGACATCGGCTCACCAGAGGCAATCAAATATTGAAAAATTTTAATTGATTGCGCCAAATTGCCTTGCAGCATTGCATCATTTAAATCATAGGTGGTGTAGCGTGACTGATCTTGTAAGCAAGAGTACAGATGATCAATCTGAATCATTTCAGCTTCAGGAAAAGTATCTGCGACACGCATTAAACTATTTTTTGCAGCCAGTAAATTGTGCTCATGATGCTGTTCTAACCATTGCCAAGCATCATTGGCGAGTTTAATGCCGAGCTTTTGTGCTTCAACGGCCAAAATTTGCTGACGATCTTTAGGGTAGTTTGCAGTCAGTGCAACATTGACTCCATTGGCATCAATGGTTTGGAAAAAACTGGTCTTTAAACTCGCACTGTCTTGCTTCGGCATGACCACGAGCAGCAAGTTACTTTCATTTTGCTGCAAATAGCTTTTTAACAGTTTTAGTCCATTGGCATCGGGTTTAATGCTGCCATGTGCCTCAATTGCCAGTTGACTGGAAAATAATGACAAGCTATTTAAAGCATTAAAGACATTTTTCCAGTCCGCAGCAGAGCTAATGTCATACCGTTGACGCTCGATTTCTCTAGCGCTCCAACTCTTACGAAATGCATCGAGGAGATTTTGTTCAAGTAAAGGCTCTTGACCATGTAGCACCCAGGCACCTTGCGCTTCATCTACACGTTTTAATGCCTGAAGATAGTCAAGTTTCATAAATCAAAATTACTCAGCTTTGGTCGGTGCAGTTAGTGGGTTTGCTTTCGGTAAGCGGTTTGATGAAATTTGGCGCACGATCTGTTGTGCAATGTCATCAATAATCACTTGTTTTAAATATTTTTCTTCTTGGTCATCGGTGTTCACGGTTGCTACGTCGTATTGGTAGCTACGTGTTGCCATCAATGTACGTGGTTCTGTCACAGGGTTACCTTGAGCATCTTCAATTTGGAACGTCACATTCAAGCGCAGTAAAGTTTCAACCAATTTACCATTGAGTTCTAAACGTCGCGGAGTGTAATCCAACACATGTAAGACATAGGCATTTTGATTATTGCTCAATTGCACGCCTGCAGAACCTAAATAAATCGCTAACTTTTCATGTAGGTCATCCGTATCTTCAGGAAGTGCCAATCGCATATTGGAATAGGCTACAGGTACAGCAGCAGGGTTGGTGCCTTTTAAATGAAAACCACAACCGACCATGCCTGCGCTCAGGCCCATAGTTAATACAATTGCAGCAACACGTTGAACCAAGTGCATAAAGTGTCCTCTGTTTCCCGAAGGGATAATGTTGAAATCCTGTGTGGATTGTAAAGTCAAAGCCCGTTGACTGGCAACGGGCTTTGTTTGGGAATTGTTTTTTAATCCCTCCCGACCTCCCTTTAAAAAAGGGAGGAGACCCGATTTTTTATTGGGAGCGGGAAGTCCCCCTTTTATAAAGGGGGATTTAGGGGGATTAAATTAAACCACCAAATTCACTAATTTATTCGGCACCACAATTTCTTTCTTGGTTGGACCAGTCAAGAATTGTTGAACTTCAGGTAATGCTTTTGCTTGTGCAAGAATGTCATCTTTAGAGGCATCGACAGATACTTCTAATTTGCCACGAAGTTTACCGTTTACTTGCACCACAATCGTTTGTGTATTGCGAGTCAGCGCAGATTCATCTACAACAGGGAAGCGTGCTGATGTTAATTCAATACCAAACTCAGCCAATAAGGTTTGGCTTAAATGTGGTGCAAACGGAGCAAGTAAAGTTAGAAGGGTAATGATTGATTCACGTGCAACGGCAACGTCATTGTCATCTTTCGCTTCAAACTTATTGTTTGCATTCAAAAGTTCCATCATCGCAGCAATGGCGGTGTTGAAGGCATGACGACGAGCAATGTCATCACCCACTTTTTGAATGGTTTCGTGTGTTTTACGACGTAAGTCTTGTGCAGCGGTAGAAAGTGTCGCTTTGTCGATGTTTGCAGCAGAGTTGCCTTGTTCAAGGAAACCAGTTGCTAGGCGCCATACACGTTTTAAGAAACGGTTTGCACCTTCAACACCTGCGTCAGACCATTCAAGTGATTGATCTGGTGGTGCAGCAAACATCATGAATACACGTGCAGTATCTGCGCCGTATTGATCAATAATCGCTTGCGGGTCGATACCGTTATTTTTCGATTTCGACATTTTCTCTTGACCACCCACCACGACGTCTTGACCATCACCTTGATATTTCGCAGAAATGATACGACCTTTTTCGTCTTTTTCAAGTTCGATGTCAGCAGGGTTAAACCAAGTCTTCTTACCTGAATCAGCTTCACGGTAGTAGGTATCCGCAAGAACCATACCTTGAGTAAGCAAGTTGGTGAATGGCTCGTTCCCTTGTACCACACCTTCATCACGCATCAATTTGTGGAAGAAGCGTGCATAAAGTAAATGAAGAATTGCGTGTTCAACACCACCGATGTATTGGTTCACAGGTAACCAAGTTTGACCCGCTTCAGGTTTTACCATACCGTCAGTGAAATCTGGAGATGCATAGCGTGCATAGTACCAAGATGATTCTACAAAGGTATCCAAAGTATCTGTTTCACGACGAGCATCGCCACCACAGCATGGGCAAGTGGTTTCATAGAACTCAGGCATTTTGTTGAGTGGATTGCCTGAACCGTCTGGAACCACGTCCGTTGGCAATACAACTGGAAGTTGTTCTTCAGGTACTGGAACCTGACCACATTTTTCACAGTTGATCATAGGAATTGGACAACCCCAATAACGCTGACGAGAAACACCCCAGTCACGTAAACGGAATTGAACTTTCGAGTTGGCAAGTCCAGTCGGTTCTAATTTTGCAAGGAATGCATCATATGCACCTTGTAAATCTAAACCATCAAATTCGCCTGAATTCACCAGTTTGCCTTCTTTAGAACCGTACCATTCTTGCCAAGTGGTTGCGTCAAAGTCTGCATCGTCTGCACCTTTGGCATCAATCACTTGCTTGATGGTTAAGCCATATTTGTTGGCAAATTCGAAGTCACGTTCATCGTGTGATGGAACCGCCATCACCGCACCTGAACCGTAAGACATCAAGACGTAGTTTGCGATCCAAACAGGAACTTCTTCACCTGTAACTGGGTGCTTAACTGACAAACCTGTTGCCATGCCTTTCTTTTCAGCAGTCGCAAGGTCTGCTTCTGCAACAGAACCCATACGGCATTCTTCGATAAATGCAGCAAGCTCAGGATTGCTTTCCGCAGCTTTAAGTGCCATTGGATGCTCTGCTGCAACTGCAACATAAGTCACACCCATGAGTGTGTCAGCACGAGTGGTAAATACAGTTAAACCATCTGCATAAACATTTGGATTCGCTGAAGGGAAGGTAATTTCCATACCCTGTGAGCGACCAATCCAGTTACGTTGCATGGTTAAAACTTGCTGTGGCCAGCCGTCTTTTAATGTGTCTAGATCGTCAAGTAATTCTTGCGCATAGTCAGTGATGCGGAAGTAGTACATTGGAATATCACGTTTCTCAACCAATGCACCTGAACGCCAGCCACGACCATTTTCAACTTGTTCGTTTGCTAAAACAGTTTGGTCTACAGGGTCCCAGTTCACTGTTGAAAGCTTACGGTAAATTAAACCTTTTTTATAAAGCTGTACGAATAACCATTGTTCCCAACGGTAGTATTCAGGTGTGCAAGTTGCAAATTCACGATCCCAATCTACAGAAAGACCTAACTTTTTAAGCTGATTACGCATGTAATCAATGTTTTCAAAAGTCCATTTTGCAGGAGCGACTTGATGGGCAATTGCAGCATTTTCAGCAGGTAGACCGAAAGCATCCCAACCCATTGGTTGTAGTACAGTTTCACCTTGTAAGCGGTGGAAACGGCTGATCACGTCACCAATTGTATAGTTACGCACATGACCCATATGCAGTTTGCCACTTGGATAAGGGAACATAGAGAGGATATAACGACGTGGTCCTTCTACTTGGTCGGCAACTTTGAAGGCTTTGCGATTTTCCCAGTCTTGTTGGACTGTAGGTTCAATCGCACTGGCTTGATATTCAGGGTCAATGTGAGTAGTCATAAACGTAAATAGAAATAACGGTTAAAAAGTTTGTGCTACAGCATAGCGCAAAATACGCCTAGAGTGAATTTTGCGATGCTGTGTAGATGTAAATAATTTAAGTCAAAATTGAAGGCTTTGGCGTAAATTATTGTGGTGCGGAGGCTACGGCTTGACCTTGGCGGAGCGCTGCATTGGCTTCGCGTTGTTGTTCCGCTAGCTGCTCATTTTGTTCATTCGACTGTTCGGCTTCACGTGAAACCTCTTCTTGGTTTTTTGCTGGAGTTGATTGCGTAGTCGTTGTTGCACCATAGGTATTCACTTTACCTTTACGCTGCGCATTTTTTGGCGGTGGCGTGGTGGTGTAATGCGTTGAACCTTTTGCATCCACCCACTTGTAATATTCTTTCGCTGAAAGGTCCAAACTGGTCAGGCAAAATGCCATGCTAGATAAAATACAGGCAGTGCGAGCAATCGTCGTCTTCATCATAAATTCAGTCCCAAAGTTAGAGTGATCATGCAAAATTATGCTGAAAATTTTGCGCTTTTTTGACAGCAGAATCTATGCATTTTTTAGCACAAAGGATAAAAGGGACATCGCGTGGGATGAATAACTTTGTGAATGATGAATTGGGGGATTTATAAGCAATCAAAATATTGGATTCTTATCATTTAACCTATGCAGCAACTTCAATGTAAAGCAATTGAATTAAAAACATACATCCATTCATTTAATTTATTTATTAGATTTATAAAAGTATTTTATTAAATACATGCTAACTGGTTATAAATAAACAAACTACAAAGAATACGAAGAAAGAGAGGGTGCTTAAAAAACAAACGGTCTGTAAGTAATCAGAAAAAAGCCGATTTTTAAACTTGACTTTAATGGTTGAAACTACAAAAATGCTGTCTTTAGTTTTATATGCCTTAGATCGATCACCCTTCGAATGAGTGCATTTTAGCAATGGACTTCTTCTCTAGCCGAGACGTTGAACAAAGCCAACAAAATATGTTTATCCCAACATGTTTTAGACCCCATATTGCTCAAACAGCAAGCAGGTCAGATTTTTTTCTTATTGCTATGAAAACTATGAAATTTGTGTGCTATAACAGAGCACACAGTTAATGAATTAACCACGACAAATGCCCTCCATTTGTGCGTGAAAAAAGATTAGGGTGAATCACGTTGGAACTTTTATCTGGTGGTGAAATGCTCGTACGCGCTTTAGCGGACGAAGGCGTTGAACATGTTTTTGGATACCCAGGCGGCGCAGTACTGCATATTTATGATGCGCTATTTCAACAAGAAAAAATCAATCATTACCTAGTGCGCCACGAGCAAGCTGCTGGTCATATGGCTGATGCTTACTCACGTGTCACAGGTAAAACAGGTGTCGTACTGGTGACATCTGGTCCGGGTGCAACAAATACCGTAACTCCAATTGCAACTGCCTATATGGACTCAATCCCAATGGTGATTTTGTCAGGTCAGGTTGCAAGCCATCTTATCGGTGAGGATGCGTTCCAAGAAACGGATATGGTCGGTATTTCGCGCCCAATCGTAAAACACAGCTTCCAAGTACGTCATGCAAGCGAAATCCCTTCGATTATTAAGAAGGCATTTTATATCGCTTCAAGTGGTCGTCCGGGTCCTGTTGTCGTTGATATTCCAAAAGATGCAACGAATCCTGCAGAGAAATTTGCTTACGAATATCCTGAAAAAGTGAAAATGCGTTCGTATCAACCGCCGCATCGTGGTCACTCAGGTCAAATTCGTAAAGCAATTGATGAATTGATTCATGCTAAACGCCCAATTATTTATTCAGGCGGTGGTGTGGTTCAAGGCAACGCTTCTGCACAGTTGACAGAACTTGCACATTTATTGGGTTATCCAGTAACCAGTACTTTAATGGGTCTTGGTGCGTATCCGGGCAATGATGAACAATTCATCGGTATGTTGGGTATGCATGGTACTTACGAAGCCAATATGACTATGCACAATGCAGATGTGATTCTGTGTGTGGGCGCGCGCTTCGATGACCGTGTAACCAATAATCCAGCGAAATTCTGTCCAAATGCGAAAGTCATTCATATTGATATAGACCCAGCAACGATTTCAAAAACAATTATGGCGCACATCCCAATTGTGGGTGCAGTAGAGCCTGTATTGACTGAAATGTTGGCTCAATTAAAGCAATTGAATGTGTCTAAACCAAATCCAGAAGATATCGCGGCTTGGTGGAAACAAATCAATGAATGGCGTCAAGTTCATGGTTTGAACTATGACAAACCAACTGATGGTTCAATGAAGCCACAGCAAGTTGTTGAAGCGTTGGATAAAATTACCAATAGCCAAGCCATCATTACTTCAGACGTTGGTCAACACCAAATGTTTGGTGCGCTTTACTACAAATACACACGTCCACGTCAATGGATCAACTCAGGTGGTCTAGGAACCATGGGTGTAGGTTTGCCATATGCTATGGCAGCAAAACTTGCCTTCCCAGATCAACAAGTAGTGTGTATTACTGGCGAAGCATCGATTCAGATGTGTATCCAAGAACTATCTACATGTAAGCAATATGGCTTGAATGTAAAAATTCTATGCTTGAATAACCGTGCATTAGGTATGGTTAAGCAATGGCAAGACATGAACTACGAAGGTCGTCACTCAAGCTCGTATGTTGAGTCACTTCCAGACTTCCCTAAATTAATGGAGGCGTATGGTCATGTAGGTATTCAAATTGACCATGCAGATGAACTCGAGTCGAAGCTTGCTGAAGCGATGGCGATCAATGACAAGTGTGTGTTTATTAACGTGATGGTTGACCGTTCAGAGCATGTATATCCAATGTTGGTTGCTGGCCAGTCAATGAAAGATATGTGGTTAGGCAAAGGAGAGCGCACACAATGAGACATATTATCTCTGTACTTGTAGAAAACGAAGCAGGTGCGCTTTCACGTTTGGTAGGTTTATTCTCGCAGCGTGGTTATAACATTGAGACATTAAACGTAGCGCCAACAGAAGATCCGACGCTTTCGCGTTTGACTTTAACCACGTATGGCGATGAGCATAAAATTGAACAAATCACCAAACAACTCAACAAGCTTGTCGAAGTTGTTAAAGTTGTTGATTTGTCTGAAGGTGCTCATATTGAACGTGAATTGATGTTAATTAAAGTCAAAGCACTTGGTTCAGCGCGCGCAGAAATTAAACGTACTGCGGATATTTTCCGTGGACAAATCGTAGACGTAACACCAACGACATATACCATTCAAATCGCAGGTACAACTGAAAAGATAGATGGTTTTATTGATGCCTTAGCTGAAAATACAATTCTAGAAGTTGTACGTTCAGGTGTTTCAGGTATCGCACGTGGCGAAAAAGTTTTAACTATCTAATTTTATATATTCACCTCACTCCTATGGGTGAGGTACTTGAAACGTGAATAATCAAACAGAATCACGGTATCAAGTTAAAGGAAACGAAAGCATTTTAGCGGAGACAGCAATGCAAATTTTTTACGATAAAGACACAGACTTATCTATCATCCAAGGCAAAAAAGTAGCAATCATTGGTTATGGTTCACAAGGCCATGCTCATGCGCTTAACCTTAAAGATTCAGGCGTTGACGTAACTGTAGGTCTACGCGCTGGTTCTACTTCTTGGAAAAAAGCTGAAAATGCTGGTCTTAAAGTTTCAGAAGTTCCTGCTGCTGTAGCTCAAGCTGACTTAGTTATGATTTTGACTCCAGATGAGTTCCAATCACAACTTTACCGTGACGTAATTGAGCCAAACATCAAGCAAGGTGCAACGCTAGCATTTGCTCATGGTTTCTCTGTTCTTTATAACCAAGTTGTTCCACGTGCTGACCTTGACGTAATCATGGTTGCTCCAAAAGCGCCAGGTCATACTGTACGTTCAGAATTCCAACGTGGTTCAGGTGTACCTGATCTTATCGCTGTTCACCAAGATGCTTCTGGTAATGCACGTAACGTTGCGCTTTCTTACGCTTCAGGTGTTGGTGGTGGCCGTACTGGTATTATCGAAACTTCATTCCGTGAAGAAACTGAAACTGACCTTTTCGGTGAGCAAGCAGTTCTTTGTGGTGGTGCTGTTGAATTGGTTAAAATGGGCTTCGAAACTCTTGTTGAAGCTGGTTATGCACCAGAAATGGCTTACTTCGAATGTCTACACGAACTTAAATTGATCGTTGACTTAATGTTCGAAGGCGGTATCGCGGACATGAACTACTCAGTATCAAACAATGCTGAATATGGCGAATACGTAACTGGTGTTGAAGTAATCAACGAACAGTCTCGTGAAGCTATGCGTAATGCGCTTAAACGTATTCAATCTGGTGAATACGCGAAGATGTTCATCCAAGAAGGTGCGTTGAACTATCCTTCTATGACTGCTCGTCGTCGTCAAAACGCGGCGCATGGTATCGAAGTAACTGGTAACAAGTTACGTGCGATGATGCCTTGGATCCAAGCGAACAAAATCGTTGATAAAGAGAAAAACTAATTTCTTGAATCAATTGATTTGAATACGAAGACCCACTCATTTTGAGTGGGTTTTTTAATATCTAAAGTTACGTGCCTTAAAAATAGAAAAGCATGCTTTTCTATTTTTACGTACCTTGGATCCAAGCGAACAAAATCGTAGACAAAGAAAAGAACGAAGTTCTGATATCTAAGTCAAAAAGCCCTTGTTTTTAACAGGGGCTTTTTTATCCCTTATAAAAGACGGCATCAAGGCTACGAGCCTCAAATGATGTAAGCGATACTTTCATCATTTTCGCGCCTTGGATCCAAGCAAACAAAATCGTTGATAAAGAGAAAAACTAATTTCTTGAATCAATTGATTTGAATACGAAGACCCACTCATTTTGAGTGGGTTTTTTAATATTTAAAGTTACGTGCCTTAAAAATAAAAAAGTAGTGCTTTCATTCCTTACGCGTCACTCAGAACAGTGTGCTGCCTCGTTGTACTTCGTACAAAACAATGTTTTGTACTCGTTCATACTTTGGATCCAATCGAACAAAATCGTAAGCAAAGAAAAGAATTTATTTAATTATCTTTTGAGTTTTATGATACAAGGAACCCAATATTAGCGTGGGTTAGAATAATGATTTTATATAAATATGTGAGTTTTGAAGCTGCTTTAACGATTTTGAAAACAAAATCTCTAGGTTTTTCACATTTAGAAGATTTTAATGACCCATTTGAATGCACTGGTTTTGGTTTTTATGATTTGGATGTACCGACATCGGTAGCAGTAGGGCATTCCGAAATCAGTTTTCTAGAAAATATGTGATTTTAAGTTTGACTAGAACTGCTTTAAATCTACTCATCTGGCCACATTATGGGGATAGTTAAAAAAGGTGTCGTGATCGGAATAGACACATGCAAAGCAGGCCTTGAAGATGGTGATCAATTTATTATTCCTTCAACAAAAGGGGAGTTGAGATATTTAAAAACAGCGCCGAAGCAGGCCAATGTGGCAAGTGTTGAAAAATTAATGTCTGTAGGAAATTCAAATATTTTAAATTGGGATAATGAAGAAGTTTTAATAAGGCATGGTTTGCTTTATAAAATGCAGGAATGGGCATACGAAGAGGAAGTACGTATTGTAAAGAATATTAGCGATGCTCAATTCGGGTATCACTTTTCTACAAAAACACATGCATATATCAATGACCAACTTTGGCAAAGAGTCCCAATTGCAAACGTGTCCAATTTATACGTTAAAATTGCCTGAAGAAGCCTTTTTTGAAGTATATGTTGGGAAAAATGCATATATTGATCTTAGAAGAAAGCAAGAGCTTGTGAAGCCAGTAATTGATCATAAGAGATCAGTGTGAATTGCTGAAAGATCTATGTGTTGAATCTAATATTAGTTTGAAATGCATTTCATTAGATTTGGAAACATGGTCTTTAAAAGTGAATCAAATTTAATTTGATGGTTTTGAGTCATGGGTGGTTTCAAAACTCCTATATTTGTGTCAGCTGAGTTGAATTTAGGTTGTGATAGAGTAGGCATTATTCATGCTGCATGGAGTGTGTAATTGCAATGAAAATATCAAAACTCTCTCTCTTACTCGCTCTTTGTCTACCTGTGGTGAGTTTTGCACAAGTTTCAGATATAGCACAGTCTGAGTTAAAGCCTTTACCTGATGTTCGGATATCCATGCAGCGGATGCTTCGCTCTACTGAAGGGCGTTATTTCTTAGATTTGTATGCTGGCATATGGAATCCGCACGGGACTTTGACTGATCTGCAAGAGCCCAAACAAATTAACTTTAAAGGGACTCAAAAAGCAGATTTTATAGATCTGAATTCAGTCAATGTTGGGATTGAACAAAGTGCTGCAACAGCTTATCGTTTGGCAGGAACCTTGAATGCAAATACAGGCTCTTTTAAAGCTGAGCTGACGGAACAAACGGCACCACCATCTACTAGTTATTTACAGTTTGAGCCTGCGTTTAAAGCTGTAGATAAACCTATCTTGCTGTTTAAGTTCTATGGGGTGCAATCCGCAGACCAACCTTATGGGAAGTCTCTAAAACGCGTAGATGTGATTAATAAGTCAAATGGCACAGTACTACAGTCTTTACAAGGCTTTAATGCCTTTGGGAGTAGTATAGGATTCTTGGATGTTAATTTTGATGGATACTATGATGTTGTACTCTCAGATACATCTGATGGTCGAAAAATAGAAGATAAGCAATTTATTTATTAGATGTACAACCCTAAAACGAAGAATTTTCAGCGCTCACCACAATTGGAAAAAATTGCAGGCTTCCCAAAATTAAAAGGAGAGTTGCAGCAGATTGATTTTGGATCAGGTCAAATCTTTCGAGTCGATCAAGGATTGCTTTATCCAGTCAGTGAGTAAGTTAAATTTTTTAAAAAGCCCCATAACTTGGGGCTTTTTTTATTTATAGAATTTTCTAAAGAAGAATGTAGGCAGTTTTAAAAGAGGTATTCAGTATTTTGAATAAAAAATCAAAGTAAAAAGTGCGTTGAAAGAGAGGAGCTGAATTTCAATATGCGTGATAATTCATGTAATAAATGAGATTCTAAAAAATTGAAAAACAAAAATCTGAAATTTAAAGAAAGAAAATATGATTTACAAAAGCTTAACATTGGAAACTAAGACGTGTTTCAAAACCTGTAATTTAATACAAAGGCTCAGTATTTGGTGACGTAATTCTTGTATTGCGTTTCAAAAGACATACCTGAAAGTGGTGATTATACATTCGAGATTCTATTTAAAATTTAAATTTAATCGGTCTTTACTATTAATATAGTTGAATATTCACGTAGTATTGGTTTGTTTGAAAATTATTTTGAACTATTTCACAAATATTTGGTGAAATATGTAACAGCCTATATTATTTTTAATGTTACTAAATTTAATAAAAACAATAAGATATGTTATACCAAAAAATAGGGATATGAAAAAAATCCCCAAAATTTGGGATAAAGAGAAAAATTAAATAAAAATATAAAAATTAAAAATATTTAATATATTACAACCACATAATTTAAATATTCGTAAAAAATAATATTACATTAATATTCGTGTGAATATTCCACATTAGGTTCTTTTTTTCTCCACATGATTAAGAATGAATCAGCACCTAGGGAAAGTAAGATTAATTAGTTTTTCTTAACAAATATCCTTTGATGCACATACTAATAAATCTCATATGAGAATGGAGAAGTGAAATGTCTACATCTAAAATTTTAACCGCAGTACTATCTGCAACATTGTTCGTAGCACTTCCAGCAACATCTGCAATCGCTGGTGGTAAAAAAGAATCTAAACAATGTGGCGGTGCGCCGTGTGAAGGCGAAATCGACATCGAGTTACAGATTCTTAAAGCATGTGAGCTTTTGGTAGGTAAAGACATCAAACTCGTTGAAGACAGTTATAGGGGTGCTAGTGGCTTTACAGTTACAACGAACACTCCATATACATTAAATCTATCTACGCTAAACGCGGGTTCAAGTGCAGATACTTTTGTAAAACATGAAACCACTAGTGACAAAGTATTTACAAAAATCACGACTTCAAAAGGTGGTGTGAATTATCCAATCGGTTCTACACCTGTAACTGGTATGAGCGTTGATAACTTTGCTGTATCTGTAGCTCCAAAAAATACAATTTCAGGTACTCAACGTGCTGGTACATACAAAGATACTTTATATATCAAAGTAGCTTACTAATCCAAATTTAGGGAGTTGATTCTACACAGTTAGGGTCAACTTCTTTTTATTTTTGAATTGATAATAATATTTAAATGTACTGGGGTGGGTGTATGAAAAGTTTATTCAAAGTCGTTTCATTTAGTTTAATGACTTGCTTATTGAGTCCTCAAATATTTGCAGGTATTTCAATTAGCCCTGTGCAGTTATATTTAACCGATAAATCTAAACAACGCAGTGCGACATTTACTTTGGAGTCGAAAGGGGATGATGAGACACCACGTATTTTTGAGGCTCAAGCATTTAAATGGACTCAAAATGCTGCAGGCGAAGATGTTCTTTCACCTGAATCCAATATTATTATCAATCCGAAAAACTTTATTTTAAAACCAAATTCAAAACAAATGGTTCGTGTGGGATTTACTCAATCTGTAGAAAGTATGAATCTACAACAAGAAGAAGCATGGCGTATTCTTTATACTGAGCTACCACAAGTGACGAACTCTGAATCGAAAATTGCACTGTTATTAAGTATTAATGTGCCATTTTTTGTCGGCAAACAAGAACCCGCTTATTTGAAATTTATTGCTAAAAAATCGAATGGTCGCACCATTATTCAGGTTGAAAATTTAGCAAAATCACACATTCAAATCCAAAAACTTTATGTCATCGATAAAAGCAAGAAAACAGTCGCTGAATCTTCCGATATGAAATATTTATTGGCATTAGGTAAAAACCAATACGACATCGGGAGTGTTTCTTTACAAGGCGCTAGTAATTATAAAGTCGTTGTGGAAACAGATAAAGGTGACACTCCTTTGGAGTTTAATTTAGTTGAGTAGTGGCTATGAATAGAATTACATTGCTTCTATATTGTATTTTATGTGCTAATTCTGCTCATGCAGAAGCTGTTGATATGCCTGATGATTTATTTCCAACCAGTATTTGGGTAAACGAAGTAGACCGCAAGAGCGAAGTATTATTACTGACTGAAAATAACAAGTTTTATATAGAGTGCGCAGATCTTGATAAGCTGCAAATTAAAGTAGAAATTCTGAAACGACATGCAACTAAAAATTCATTTTGTTTGGTAACGGATCAAGATATTCATTCTGGATTTGATCCTCAATTGCAAGCTATCAAAATTAATCTTCCATCAAAATATTTCTTTGGGCTAGAAACGGATGCCTTAATCAGTCAGCCGATGCCTGCAAATTTTGGTGCATTTCTCAATTATGAAATGCACTTTGAAAATAACACTCAACATAATAATTTTGGTGTACTGCCTGAACTTGGGGTGTTTAAAGACAATTGGATTTTAAGAAATAATGCCTTTTATCGAAATAATAAAGGGGATGATTATCGTGAAGAAAAATTTGTAAGGTTAAATAGTAGTCTTGAGTTTGATTTCTCCAAAAATGCGACCAAGCTGATTATTGGTGATACGACCTCTGCCTATAGCGCATTAATTCATGGTGTGCGATTTGGTGGTTTGAGTTTTGGTACAGACTATACGTCACGTCCAGATTTTGTGTATTGGAATATTCCAAGTCTAAAAGGTAGTGCAGTTTTACCTTCGACTGTTGATTTATATATTGATGGCGTAAATATTTATCAGAAAAAGATTTCACCTGGAGATTATAACCTACAAACAGGTGCCAATATTGAAAGTGCTGGTACAGCGCAAATGGTTGTACAAGATGTATTGGGGAATACCACTGTTCGAAGTTTTCCGGTGTTAATTAGCAGTAAATTGCTCAAAGAAAATTTAAATGATTACAACATATCATTAGGGAAACTACGCTTCAGTTATGACGAAGAAAATAGCGATTATCGCGATTTTTTCAGTTCAGCCTATTGGCGTAGAGGTGTCACCAGTCGTACCACGTTGGGTGCAAGTGCTACCTATAGTGACAAAGTAAAAAATGCAGGACTGCTATGGACGCAAGCGGTCAATCGATGGTTTGTTTTAGACAGTATTTTTTTAGGCAGTAAAACCGATAATGACGATGGCTATTCTGCAGGTTTGGCTATCAGTCGTAATTTCGGGAAACTTAATTTTGGTGTGAGTTCACGCTACGCTACAAATGATTATCGGGCGTTAGGTTATGAAGATAATCATATTTTTCCAAAATTTGAAAATATGGCGTATTTGAGTTTTGCTAATTTTCCATTCTTTCAAAATTTAAATCTGAACTATATCGAACAAACCCAGTATGAATCTAATGATCCTTTATTTGAGTTAGAGGATCGCAAAATGCTCACTGTGGGTGTGAGTCGCGAAATTACACCGAATTTAATGTATACCGCCAACTATTTCCAAGAATTTGGAGATAGCGATGACTCAGGTGCCTTTATTACATTTTCTTATAATTTTGGTGGTGGTAAGCGTATTCAGGCTGATGCGGGTACCAATAAATCCGGCGGTGTCCGTTTCATTCAAAATGCATTCGGTGAATATGGTGCAAATTATGCGCTCGGTGTGGATTATCGTAATGATGAAACGGTATTAAATGCCTATGGTGGTTTGTCCACTGATGTTGGTGATTTAACCTTAAGTCATCTCTATAGTGAAAATGATTCAACAACACAGGTTGGCTACCGTGGCGCTATGGTGTGGTTGGGTGGTCAATACGCATTGACCAGTTTTGTCGATAATGCCTTTGCTTTAGTGAATGTTGGTGGTCGTGAAGATATTGATGTCATGCGTTCAATGTCTCCAGTCGCGAAAACCAATAAAAAAGGCTATGCCTTTGTACACGATATCGTTCCTTATATTAATTACGATATTTCATTTGATGAAAATCAATTACCGATCGAAAGCAAAGTTCCAAATGCTGCACATCGTTTAGTCGCATTAAGACAGCGTGGTTATAACATTAATTTTTCAGTATTTGATACACAACAAATATTGGTCAAAATATTGGATGAACAAGGTCATCAATTTGTTGCAGGAAGTGAAGTTGCAATTGATACCCCAGAAGCTGATGTTTATCCAGTGGGTTCAGATGGCACGGTAATGTTATATGGTTTGGTTGAAGGCTACTACAAGTTGACGGTGAGGACCAGTGGTGGTCGATCTTGCCAAACAGCATTAACAGTGCCGAAAAAGGTAGAAAACCAAACTCCTGAATTAATTACATTGCAGTGTAAATAAAGGAGTATTTCCAATGAAAAGTATTTTACTCATCTCAGCAGCGTTATTTAGTTCAATAACATTTGCTGCACCGAATCGTTGTGAAATGGGACGAATCAGTGAAACCAATATGCGCTTGGCGAATTACTATAATAGTCAAGCGGCGAGTTCATTTAGTGTCGATTGTTCCGGTAAATACCGCATACGCTTTAATAGCCGTAATTTGCAGGATACTTCGGGCAGTAGTTTTGTGACGAATGGCCCGATTAAGCTCAAAACACGAATGACTGTTTCAGGTGCGATGGAAAATCTGTGGAATGTTTCTACAGAGCAAGGCGCTGGCAAAAATAACTATGTGATTGCTGTGCGTTTGGTGGAGCGAGTGAATGCAACGACACCTGCAGGAATCTACCGCGATACAGTCTTTGTAAATATGGTGTTTTGAGAGGCTTAGCGAGTGATTTTATTTCATGGTTAAGGTGATTATATGCAGAGTGCTAAGTTCATGTCGCTAGATTGAAGCTTGAGTATAGATATTAATGTGAGTCTCTAGCTTCAATCTAAGTAGCTCCATTCTCTGTTGCAAATATAAAGTTGGATGTGAATGTCTTGAGTATTCGAGATGTTAAAATATCGATATAGCGTTAAGAATAAATAATTCAGAAAAAGTTTTTCTTATTAGAGTTCATAGGTTTAATATGTGATCTTGTTTTTATTTTAGCCATTTTATTTCGGCTAACGGGGAAGGTCAGTATTGAATCGCTATCATTCAAATGCTCCAAGTTGCGCATGTCGGAAAAAAGGTTCGATGTGCTTGGCGTATTGCGTTCAAACACGTCTGACATTTTTAAATGTCCTCATTTCTCTAATTAAACCTTTAAAGCTGAAATTTACCGTTCTTTGTCTTGTATTTGGTGCAATTGGGCTAAGTCCACAAGCTATTGCCCAATCATGTCAGTCAAAATTAGTCAGTCAAGAAGTCGCTCAGGCGCAGATGCCAAGCGGAGAATTGACCGGGCATGAGCATTGGCAAACGATAGAAAAGTTACCAGATCGTTGGAAAGATCGTTGGGATAATTATTCTGGCACAGCTTGGTATCGCTTGAAATGGCAATACACGTGTCAAGATGCAGGCTCAGATCCGCTTTCTTTGATGGTGAGTTACATCAATATGGCAGGGCAAGTGTATTTGAATGGTCAGCTGTTTTGGCAGGATGATTCATTACAAGAGCCTTTGTCACGAAGTTGGAATATGCCTCGGCAATGGGTAATTCCACCCAACAGCCTAAAGCAAGGTCAGAATGAAGTGCTGATACGAGTGGTGGGCGTCAATGCACTGAATCCAGGGCTTGGTGAGGTTAGTTTAAACCGCTATCACGATAATACCAAAGTGTATGAAAAACATTGGTTGGCTATGCGAGGCTTGCATAGCTACACCACTATTTTTGAGTTTATCTTGGGGATCATTGCGGGGCTGGTTTGGCTGTTTCGACGCGAAGAAAACGCTTTTGGTTGGTATGCCATAACCAGTTTTCTTTGGGTGCTATACGTTGGGCAACTTTTAGCTACCGAGACGCTTTGGGGGCTATCAACGCTAGATTTCTATCGTTTGCATATCTTTATCTTTCTTTGTTTTACGACAGCGACTTGTCTCTATCCTTGGCGTTTTGCAGGACGAAAATTTCCACGTCTTGAAAAAGTCATGGGGATGACTGTTTTTGTATTGGGTTGCTTGATTTTTTTTACACCACAGTCTTTGGTACAACCTGTCTTAGATTTGAGTTTTATGGTGGGCTATGCTTGCTATATGCTGAATTGCCTGACATTTTCGTGGATTGCTTATAAATCAGGACAAGTTGAAGCCAAGTTGCTGGCAGGGATTATGTTGTTGATTTATGTCCCAATTGGTGCCCATGACGGTTGGCGCTTAATGATGAATGAAGGGGATTTGATTTCGGCATATGCTTCCCCGATAACAACCTTGGGTGTGGCGATTATTTTTGCACTACGCTTGACTAAAAGTGTGAGACGAATTGAAAAGTTTAATCAAACGTTGGCAACAACGGTCACTCAAGTAAAGGAAGAGTTGACGCATACCCTACAAAATCATTATCAGTTAGAAATGGAAAATACCCGCTTGCAAGAGCGTATTCAAATTGCACATGAGCTACATGATGGCTTAGGTGGCTCCTTGGTTCGTTCAATGGCATCGGTTGAGCAGAGTTCCAAAGATCTGACCAATTCGCAATTTTTATCGATGTTGAAAATTTTAAGAGATGATTTACGACATATCATTGATAGCGGTTCAAGTTTAGGCACCAAACTGCCTGAAACCCCATTGTTATGGATGGCACCCTTTAGGCACCGTTTTAATCAGTTATTTGATTAGCTCGATATACACGCTAAATGGTCAGTTCCTGCAAAATGGGAAGTGGATGTTACTCCAATGGAATGTTTAACCCTACAGCGTGTAGCCGAAGAAGCATTAACCAATATTGTGAAGCATAGTCATGCGACCGTGGTGCAGATTCGGATTTATTATGAAAACTCGGCATTGATAATGGAAGTAGAAGACAATGGTGTGGGGTTTGATGTGAATTTGGTCAATCAAGCCGGTTTGAGTGTGGGGCTTCGTAGTATGAGTGGGCATTTAGAGCGGATGAACGCAGATATGCAAATCACTTCTCGTGCGGGTCAGACGATTTTAAAAGTGATTAAAAATTACGGATAAATCATGATTTTGTAGAAGAAATTAGTCAATTTTTTTCAATAAACTGTCATCAAATAATCATCAAAATGCAAAAAACTGCTGCTTAAACTGTGACTATACATTTATAAGAAGCATGTAAGATCATGACAGAATCGGCTATTAATTTAGGGCGTATGCAGGATGAACCTGCGCGATTTCAGTTCCAATTTAAGCATATGCAATCACGAATGGATGTGCAAACGGTCTCAACATTAATCCGTCCAGGTCTAAAAATCGCCATTGTTACAGATACGTGGGCGCCAGAAATTAATGGTGTTGCACATTCTTTATTACAGCTGTGTAAGGGCTTGCAGCAACAAGGCAACTCAATATTTTTAATACGTCCTGAACAGTCCGAAAGTTGTCAGGATTTCAAACCTGATCAAGAGTGTTTGGTTCGAGCGCAGTCGATTCCTAGATATTCAGGTTTACAATTTGGCTGGCCGCAATTGATCAAGCTGAGTAAAGCTTTAAAAAAAGCCCAAGTCGACATTGTGCATATAGTCACTGAAGGACCTTTGGGATTTGCTATGCTTCAACTGGCGCGTTCTTTACAGATTCCTGTGTCCAGTGGTTTTCATTCGGCCTTTCATGATTTTAGTCGCTTCTTTGATTTAGCGTTTTTAATGAAGCCTGTACAACATTATTTACGATGGTTTCATAACAATACTCAACTCACCTGTGTCCCGAGCCAAGATACTGCGGATGCCTTGCATCGATTAGGTTTTAGTTGTCCATTGGTGGTGGTGGGGCGAGGTGTGGACCATAGTCGATTTTCTCCCTCACATTATCGAGCAGAACTGAGACAACAGTGGCAAGCAGATGAACATACCCGCGTGATGCTCTATGTCGGTCGGCTATCTCCTGAAAAAGAGGTGGATGTTTTAATTTCTGCCTATCGTTCGATGTTGGCCATGGATGCACGAACGAAATTGGTCATTGTGGGGGATGGGCCAGATCTTGAACGATTAATGCAACTGGCAAAATCCCTAGATGTTATTTTTATGGGAAGTTTAAGTGGTCAGGCTTTATCGGAAGCCTATGCCAGTGCGGATGTTTTTGTTTTCGCAAGTCAGGTTGAGACCTTTGGTAATGTGGTTTTGGAGGCAATGGCCAGCGGATTGCCGGTGATTGCATATAATGCTGCATGTGCCCAACTGCACGTGAGAAATCAGCAAACGGGATGGTTATGTCATTTATCTCGAACCGATGAATTTATTCGCCTCATGCAGCAATTACCGCAACGCGCTAAATTAAAAACCATGGGCATCGAGGCGGCAAACGACGCAGCTAAAATTGGTTGGCAATATCCTGTACAGCAATTTGAGCAAGCGCTATATCGCGTGGTGGATCAAGCCATGATGAGCCAATGGAGCTAGCGCTATTGGTTGTATAGAGAAGTTGAGCATCCTCATAATCAGTATTCATTGAACTGTCATCAAAGCATCATTGCACTGTCAAAAAGAGAACCTAAGCTAAGTTAAACACAGAACTAAACTTGTAAAAATAACAACACAAATCTAGCTCAACCCCAACACAGTCAGGCTTTGACTGTAGATAGGAGATTAGCGATGAATTTTAAAAATGCAAAAACAAGAATGCTGCATCTCGATTTAAAAGGCTGTATTTATCTCAATCATTTTTCGCATCAACAAGTTGTTGCTGACATATTTAAAATGGTGAGTCGACTTGGTGATGGTGTGTTTTGGTATGTCATGTTGGCGACGGTCTGGATCGTGCAGGGCATGTCTTACAGTGTACAAATCGTCTATGTATTACTGGGTGGTTTCGTCGGCACCTCGGTCTACAAACTCCTCAAAAAGAAAACTGTGCGCCCAAGACCGTACCAAGTGCATCAAGTGATTCGCTTAGGTGAACGTCCTCTAGATCATTTTAGTTTTCCATCGGGGCATACTCTACATGCAGTCATGGCGACAACAGTATTGGGCTATATTCAACCCATGCTGTTGGTCTTAATGTTGCCCTTTAGCTTATTAGTGGCATTATCCCGCATGATCTTAGGTTTGCATTACCCGAGTGATGTTGCTGTCGGTGCTGCAATAGGTGCTGCAGTGGGTGCGGCGATTATTCTCTGTGCACCTCTTTTGGGTTTGGTTTTATAGTTTGATGTGGACATCACAATTGCAAAATCTGGTAATAAAAAAATTAAAAGGGTTTATCACGTCCAATTGCTGAAATTTGTTAAAGTAAGCCATCATTCTATAGACGATGTTAGGAAGACCCATGGGTTTACGCTGGACAGATACCATTGATATCGCAATTGAGCTGTATGAAGCTCACCCTGATGTTGATCCGCAATGGATTCGCTTTACTGACCTACATGCATGGGTATGTGCATTGCCAAATTTCACTGATGACCCAGAAAAGTCGACTGAAGGTCTGCTTGAGGGAATTCAGATGGCCTGGATTGATGAGGCAAGTTAATCCCTACATCGAAAAAAGCAATTTTTTTGTATAGCAAAAGCAGAAAATAGCGCATTATTCGGTATAATGCGGCAAATTTTTCACGTCAAATTGACTTAAGGAGCCTCTCATGGCTATTGAACGTACTTTATCTATCGTTAAACCAGACGCAGTTGCTAAAAACCACATTGGCGACATCTTTGCTCGTTTCGAAAAAGCTGGTCTTCAAATCGTTGCAACTAAAATGAAACACTTGACTCAAGCTGAAGCTGAAGGCTTCTACGCTGAGCACAAAGAACGTGGTTTCTTTGGTGACTTAGTTGCATTCATGACTTCTGGTCCAGTTGTAGTTTCAGTTCTTGAAGGCGAAAACGCAGTTCTTGCTCACCGTGAAATCCTTGGCGCAACTAACCCTAAAGAAGCTGCTCCTGGTACTATCCGTGCAGACTTCGCTGTAAGCATCGACGAAAACGCTGCTCACGGTTCTGACTCTGTAGCATCTGCTGATCGTGAAGTTAACTACTTCTTCGCTCAAACTGAGATCGCTCCACGTACTCGTTAATTCGAAGTATTCGAACCAGATAAGTGGTATACTGCTTGTCTGGTTTTTTTATTCTCTGAATAATTCTTCGCTCAAATACTGAGCATCTCCTTTGATCTTTAGACATGGTTTAGGTAATTACACATGAGTACTGAAGTAGTCGCTACATCAGCTGTTTCTGATGCACAGCAACAATCTCCATCCGCTCCGACGCAGCAAAATACTGTGGAGAAAGTGAATTTACTGGGCATGTCACGTCCGCAAATGGAAAAATTCTTCGAAGAAATGGGGGAGAAAAAGTTCCGTGCTGGGCAGGTGATGAAATGGATTCATCAGTTCTTCGTGACTGATTTTGCTGAAATGACCAATATTTCAGGCAAATTGCGTGAAAAACTAGAAAAGATTTGTGAAATTAAAGCACCTGAAGTGGTGCATAAAAATTATTCAAAAGATGGTACTCGTAAATGGGTGTTCCGTGTAGGTGATGGTGCAGGTTCATTGGTAGAAACTGTACTCATTCCAGCAGAAGATAAAACCGGCGCACGTAAGACCTTGTGTATTTCGTCACAAGTGGGCTGTGCTCTGGACTGTTCATTCTGTTCAACCGGTAAACAAGGTTTCCAACGTGACTTGAGCCAAGCTGAAATTATTGGACAGCTGTGGATGGCGAACTTCTCTTATATGGAAGATGTGCCAGTTGCTGATCGTGAGCGTTCAGTGACCAACGTGGTGATGATGGGTATGGGTGAGCCACTGTTGAACTATGATGCCGTATTGAATTCAATGCGCATCATGCTAGATGACTTTGCATATGGCATGTCGAAGCGTCGTGTGACTTTATCAACCTCAGGTGTGGTGCCTAAAATTGATCAATTGGCACAAGACATTGATGTAGCCTTGGCAATTTCACTCCATGCGCCAAATGATGAACTACGTAACGAACTTGTTCCGATCAATAAAAAGTATCCGTTGGAACAATTGATTGCTGCTTGTCAGCGTTATATCGCCAAAGATGGTAATGAAAGTTCTCGTAAACACGTGACTATCGAATACGTGATGTTAGATGGTGTAAATGACCATCCTGAACATGCACAGCAAATGTTAAAGCTGTTGAAAAACCTCCCAAGCAAAATTAATTTAATTCCGTTTAACCCGTTCCCGCATGCGCCATACGGTCGTTCAAGCCGTAACCGTATTATTTCTTTCCAAAAAACTTTGTCTGATGCCGGTTTTGTGTGTACGATTCGTCAGACACGTGGTGATGATATCGACGCTGCGTGTGGACAACTCGTGGGGCAAGTTGCTGACCGTACTCGTCGTGCGGAGCAATGGAAAAAGAAAGTTGCGCAGCAAAATGAGATACTGCGCTCACAAGGATAATAAAGAGGCAGCCAATTGAAAAAGTTAACGTATAAGTTCACTTTCGTTTCAGCTTTATGTGCATCGGTTTTGGCATTAACAGCATGTCAAACGCCTGAGATTGGGAAAAAAGACCCAGAGAAAGCCGTAAAAATCAGAACGCAATTGGCTGTTGAACACCTGAAAGCAGGGGATTTGGACTCTGCTAAACGTGCATTAGATCAGGCTTTAGAGGTGGATTCTCGCGATTCCCAAGCCAATATGATGATGGGTGTCTTACTACAACGAGAAGGCAGTCCAGCCAACTTAGAAAAAGCAGATAGTTATTTTAAGCGTGCAATTTCAGCAGACTCAAAAAATTCTCAAGCACGTAACAACTACGGTACGTATTTATACCAAGTTGAGCGTTATAATGATGCGATTGAACAGTTCAGCATCGCAGGTTCAACTTTAGGTTATGATCAACGTTTCAAAGCATTGGAAAATTTAGGTCGAATTTACCTGAAAGTGGGTGATGTGGCGAATGCTGAAAAATCATTCAAACAAGCTTTGCAGGCTAATCGTGATTCCTATGTTTCAATGTTAGAGTTGTCTGAAATCTTTTATTTGAATCAGCAGTTCCCTGCTGCCACACAAATGTATGAACAATTTGTACGTGCAGTAGGACAAAAAAATCAGGGTGCGCGTGCACTCTGGATTGGCATTCGAACAGCGCGTGCCAATGGCGACAATTTGGGTATGCAAGTACTGGTTAACCAGTTACGTGCTTTGTTCCCAGAAAGTCCTGAATACCAACGCTATTTGCAATTACAGTACAGTACTGAGGCCGTATGGAAGTAAATCCTAATTCACCGCAATCGAATGGTTCGAGCGTAGCTCCAAATGCATTAGGAAATGTACAACGCCCAGGTGAGTATTTACGTCAAGTACGTATTACGCAAAAACTGGAACTTGAAGCTGTCGCATCAGAACTCAATATTCCATTAAAAACACTGACTGCACTTGAGCAAGATGATTATAAGTCATTGCCTGAAGCGACCTTTATTAAAGGTTACTACCGCACTTATGCCAAATATTTAAAAGTTGATGCAACCAATATCATTCAACGTTTTGATGATATTTATGCCAACGATACGGGATTGTTGCCAAATCACGCGTTAAACAATTCACCGATTAAAATAATGGGTAAATTACCCGGTTCTAATCGTGACCGTAATCGTAAATGGATCAAACGGGGTCTGATTGCATTGGCGGTGTTGTTGGTCATTGGTGCGATCGTGGCAGCGATTCAGGGCATGACCTCAGGCAGCGATAATGAAGACGCTGTGACCAATGATGTCGCTTCAGAAGTTCAAGTCCTCGACATGAATGGCGGAAATGCAGCGGTCAGTGGCGATCAATTGACATTGACCTTTAGTAGCCCGACTTCAGTACATATTGTTGATTCGACGGGTAAGGTGTTGGCGACGGGTCGTCAAGCATCGACGCTCAACTTAAACGGTGAAACACCATTCCAAATTCGTTTGGATGATGCAACAGTAGTGTCATTAAGCTTAAATAATGAAAATATTTCATTGTCACCATATACCGTAAACGGCAAAGCAGATTTCCGTTTATCACGTTAAGGGACAACAGAGCAGACTGAACAATGATTGAAAATCCAATTAAGCGCCGTCCAACGCGTAAAATTAAAGTAGGTTCGGTGTATGTCGGTGGTGATGCGCCGATCAGCATCCAAAGTATGACCAATACTGAAACCTGTGATGTCGAAGCGACCGTGGCACAAATTCAGCGCTGTGTAGACGTCGGTGCGGACATCATGCGTGTTTCTGTACCGAGTATGGAAGCTGCTGAAGCTTTTGGTGAAATTCGTAAACGTGTGCAAGTGCCATTGGTTGCCGATATTCACTTTGATTATAAAATTGCTTTACGTGTTGCAGACCTTGGTGCAGATTGTTTGCGTATTAACCCGGGTAATATTGGCTCAGAAGCTAAAATTCGTGAAGTGGTAGCTGCTGCACAACATAATGACATCTCTATGCGTATTGGTGTCAATGCCGGTTCACTGGAAAAAGATATTCAAAAGAAATATGGTGAGCCTACAGGTCAGGCCTTGCTTGAATCTGCAATGCGCCATATTGATATTTTAGACCGTTTAAATTTCCATGAATTTAAAGTGTCAGTCAAAGCATCGAATGTATTCCTGACTATGGATGCTTACCGATTACTTTCTGCACAAATTGATAACCCATTACACTTAGGTGTGACTGAAGCAGGTGTCTACCGCACGGGTTCAGTCAAATCTGCTATCGCTTTAGGCGGTTTGTTGATGGAAGGCATTGGTGACACCATGCGTATTTCATTGGCCGCAGAGCCTGAAGAAGAAATCAAAATTGGCTTTGATATTTTAAAATCATTGGGCTTACGTTCAAACGGCATTAACTTTATTGCATGCCCAAGTTGTTCGCGCCAAGAATTTAATGTCATCAAAGTCATGCAAACATTGGAAGAGCGTTTAGAAGATATTCGTACCCCAATGGATGTATCGGTGATTGGTTGTAAAGTAAATGGTCCGGGTGAAGCCAAAGAAGCCGATATTGGTGTAGTAGGTGCAAGTCCGCGTTCACTGGTGTATCGTAATGGCGAAAAGAGCCATTTAATTGACACAAATCAGTTGGTTGACGAAATCGAAGCGATGGTTCGTCAACGTGTTAGCGATCTTGAAGACGCTAAAGCTAAAGAGATTATTCGCACAAGTTTTTCTGAGTAGATCATGAGTTCAATCGTCGCAATCAAAGGTTTTAATGACATTCTCCCTACGCAAAGTCCTGCATGGAGACGTCTAGAACAGCATCTATCAAGCCTGATGGATGCTTATGGTTATCAGCAAATTCGCTTGCCGATTGTGGAGCAGACTCATCTGTTCAAACGTTCTATTGGTGATGCAACGGATATCGTTGAAAAAGAAATGTACACATTCCTAGATAAAGGTAACCCGCCTGAGTCTTTGACTTTGCGTCCAGAAGGAACAGCAGGGTGTGTACGTGCAATGCTTGAACATAACTTACTTCGTGGTGCTACACCGCGTGTATGGTATGTCGGCCCAATGTTCCGCTATGAAAAACCACAAAAAGGTCGCTACCGTCAGTTCCATCAATTTGGCGTAGAAACCTTTGGTGTTGCAACACCAGATCAAGATGCAGAATTGATTTTAATGACTGCGCGTTTGTGGAAACGCATGGGCGTTGCAGATAAAGTTCAATTAGAACTTAATACTTTAGGTGAGTCTGATGAACGTGCTGCCTATCGTGCGGCATTGGTTGAATTTTTAGAGTCACATAAAAATGACTTAGATGAAGATTCACAGCGTCGTCTAACTACGAATCCACTGCGTATTTTGGATTCTAAAGATGCAAAAACACAAAGCATTTTGGAAAATGCGCCAAAACTTCACGACTTTATGGGTGAAGAAACGTTGGCTCACTTTGCTCAATTGCAGCAGTATTTGACTGATGCTGGTGTTGGTTTTGTGATCAATCAAAAATTGGTTCGTGGTCTCGACTATTACAATAAAACGGTCTTTGAATGGACAACTACACACTTAGGTTCTCAAGGAACGGTATGTGCTGGTGGTCGTTATGACGGTTTAGTCGGTCAGCTTAAAGGTAAAGTAGACCAGTCGGTGCCTGCTGTTGGTTTTGCAATGGGTATGGAGCGTTTGCTTCTTCTACTTGAACAAGTGGAAGACAATACCCCAGTGCGTGACTGTGAGCTATTCTTGGTTTCAGATCCTGCAACTCAAGGTAAAGCATTGGTCCTTGCTGAACAAATTCGTGATCAACTTGAAGCAGCGGGTAGCAACATTCGCTTAAAAGTTGGTTCACAAGGTTCAATGAAATCGCAAATGAAAAAAGCCGACCAATCGGGCGCTTTATTTGCTGTGATTTACGGTGAACGTGAGCAAGCAGCTGGGCAAGTGCTGGTGAAAGAGCTAGCCATTGCAGAACAACACGAAGTGAATGTGGCAGACTTTGTTGCCTTCATTATCGAAAAAATTTCTTCAAAATAATCCCTATAACATAAGGAAAAAGGTAATTTCATGAGCGCATTAAGTGAAGAAGAACAACTTGATAATTTAAAATCGTTTGCTAAAAAATATGGCTCTGCCATTGTTAGCGGCATTTTAATTGCGTTGATTGCCTTTTTCGGATGGGAATACTGGCAGAAGAAAACTTTGGCTGAATCACAAATGCAAACAGCCAAAGTCCAGCAGTTAATGGATGATGCTCAGTCGGCGACGGGTGACGCTTTTACACAACTTTCTGCGACTGCAGATAAAATTGTAAAAGAAGCGCCAGATTCGCCACAAGCCATCCAAACTCAGTTGCTTATGGCAAAATTGGCGTATGATAAAGCGGATTATGCCAACGCTGAAAAAGCTTTGAAAAAAGTTGAAAATTCAAAAGTTGACGATGCGGGCTTAGTTCAATTGGTGAAATTACGTTTAGCGTATGCACAATTGGCACAAAAGAAATTTGATCAAGCATTAAAAACTTTAGAAGCGGTTAAAGAACCTGCT
Organism: Acinetobacter sp. YH12069; assembly: GCF_013419675.1. Taxonomy (NCBI): domain Bacteria; kingdom Pseudomonadati; phylum Pseudomonadota; class Gammaproteobacteria; order Moraxellales; family Moraxellaceae; genus Acinetobacter; species Acinetobacter sp. YH12069. The sequence goes on from NZ_VOZS01000010.1 coordinate 110,244, forward strand.
TTTCAAGCAACTGCAGATGAAGCCCGTGGCGATGTCTATGTTGCAAAAAATGATATCGAAAATGCAAAGAAAGTTTATCAAAGTGCATGGGATGCTTTGGTTGAGCGACAAGAAGAACGTCAAATTTTACAAATTAAACTCGAAAGTGTAGGCGTTTTAGTTGATGATCCTGAAATTGAACGTCCGATTATAGATACACAAGTGGAAGCAACTGAATGAATAGAAAATACAAAATTACCTGTGCGCTGACAGTTTTAACACTTGCTTTGGCTGGTTGTGCAAATAAAGGAAAAGTAGAAAAAGTAAAACCAAATCCTTTACCAAAATTGGAACAGGCAAAAACTTTAGCACCTGTATTTTCAAACAGTGTGGCTTCAACTGAAGAAGCAGATCCACTGCGTTTACGTATGGATGCAGATAACGGCGTTGTTTTTAGCGTAAATCCTAACGGTGAAGTTCAAGCCTACAAAGGCAAAGAGCGTTTATGGCAGAAGAAAATCTCTAAACAAGGTTTGACTGCAGGTGTAGAAGCAGCTGACGGAATTGTGGTTGTTGGTAATGCAAAAGGTCAATTATTTGCATTAGATCAGGCAACAGGTGAACAAAAGTGGACTGCGCAATTAACCGGCGCGTTACTTTCACCGTCGTTGATTCAAGCAGGTCGCGTTATTTCAGTTACCAATGATGGTACAGTATACGCAAACGATGTGGCAACGGGCCAACAAACTTGGACCTATAACTTGCCAAATGTGCAATTTAGTTTACGTGGTATGGCAGCACCGGTATCACTTGATGCACGTCATGTTCTCATCGCTTCTTCAAATGCCTATATCTATGTGATTGATGCATTGAGCGGTATTCCGAAAATGCAGCGTCGTGTTGCAGTGTCAGACGGTCGTTCAGATGTACAACGTCTCATTGATATTGACGGTGAACCAACTGTAGCAGGTCAATTTTTAATTACTACCAGTTACCAAGGCCAAGTGACAGCACTTGATCTTGCATCACAACAAGTGATCTGGAGCAATGATGCGAGCAGCATTCAGCGTCCTGAAGTTGCGGGCAATGGTGTCTTTGTGACACAAACTGATGGTAAAATTGTGGCTTATGAAATTACCACTGGTCAAACATTGTGGGAAAATGACCAATTGCTTAATCGTAATTTGAGTAACCCAGTGATGTTAGGTCAAGACCTTGTAGTTGGTGATCTGGATGGTGTACTTCACTTAATCAACCCAGCGACAGGCGAGTTGGTTGGTCGTTCTAAAACCAGTGGTGAAGTACGTTCACTACGTGTAATTGACAACCAATTATATGTGTCGACACGTAAGGGTGCATTAAGCATTTGGCAGAACCGTTAATTTTTCTGCGGCTTATGTTAAAATAAGCCAAACCGTATTTTTAACGCGGGGGATTGAATCATCAATGCCCCGTGTTTTTATTTATTTTAGGCATTTATCCTATTTCCATTCTTCCTAAGCTTTCTGATGTTCAGACCAGACCAAACTGGCTGATCTGGAATAAAGGTTAATCTATGAAACCCGTAATTGCGCTCATTGGTCGTCCGAACGTCGGAAAATCAACGTTGTTTAACCAGATAACCAAGAGCCGTGATGCTCTCGTTGCTGACTTTGCCGGTCTGACTCGTGACCGTAAATATGGTGACGCGACTTATCAAAATAAATCTTTCATTGTCGTTGATACTGGGGGTATTGGCGAAACTGAAGGTGGTATCGATTCGTACATGGCAGAACAGTCAAAAACTGCCATTAATGAAGCAGATATTATTGTCTTCGTGGTCGATGCGCGCGCAGGCCTATTGGCATCTGATGAGCAAATTGCACGTGACTTACGTACGCTAGGTAAAAAAGTTTATCTTGTTGCCAACAAAGTTGATGGTGTTCATGCCGAAGCAGCTTTAGTTGAATTCTTCAAATTGGGTATGGGTGAACCACTTCAAGTGGCTGCCAGCCATGGTCGTGGTGTTCAGCAAATGCTTGAAGAAGTGTTGGCTGATGTACCTGAAGATGAAAGTGAAGAACAACATGATAAAGACACTGGCTTACGTTTAGCGATTATTGGTCGTCCAAACGTGGGTAAATCGACTTTAGTGAACCGTTTGTTGGGTGAAGACCGTGTGGTTGCATTTGACCAACCGGGTACTACACGTGACTCGATTTATATCCCATTTGAACGTGATGGCCGTAAATACACATTAATCGATACTGCGGGTGTACGTCGTAAAGGTAAAGTGGACGAAATGATCGAGAAATTCTCGATTGTGAAAACTTTACAAGCGATGAAAGATGCGCATGTTGTGGTTATTGTTGTCGATGCACGTGAAGGGATCGTTGAGCAAGACTTGCATTTGATCGGTTATGCGCTTGAAGCAGGCCGTGCGATGGTGATTGCCATCAACAAATGGGACAACATGTCTGACTATGACCGTAAACAGTGTAAATTAGATGTTGAACGTCGTTTTGACTTTATTCCATGGGCAAAAATTCACTTAATTTCTGCACTTCACGGTACAGGTGTTGGTGATCTTTATCCATCGATCCACCGTGCTTATGATTCTTCGCATTTGAAAGTATCACCTGCGAAGATTACTCAAATCTTGAATGATGCAACTGATGCACACCAACCACCAATGGTTCAAGGTCGTCGTATCAAAATGCGTTATGCACATATGGGCGGACAAAATCCACCGACGATTGTGATTCATGGTAACAAAGTCGATAAAACGCCAAATGACTATCGTCGTTACCTAGAAAACGTGTTCCGTAAAGTTTATAAACTTGAAGGTACGCCAGTCAAAATTGAATTTAAAACCTCTGATAACCCATTTGAAGGTCGTAAGTCGCAAATCGATGAGCGTACGGCGGCACGTAAACGTCGTTATGTTCAGAAGTTCAAAAAGGCGGAAAAGAAATTCAAACGCTAAGTTTAGATGAACAAAAAAAGCCTGCAGATATGCAGGCTTTTTTATTTCACTTTATTTATCTAAAAAGATGTAGAAATTAGTTTTTACACTTTTTAGCTTGGCGGTAAATATCAATATTATCCAGATTAGCTTGAGCAATTTCCATGGCTTGCTGTGCGCTGCTGCTATCCTGTTGTGTATTTTTATTGCCAGAAAAAGCTGTCGCAAATTGTCCCATACGGGCCGCTGTTTCAGATTGACCTGAAAATGCGGATAGCGCGTTGCCAGCAAGACCAGCCCATTTTGAAACTTGATTATTTTGCTGTGCAGGCGCTTGGCTTAATGCCTGTTGCGATGCTTCCAATGTACGTTCAAAGGTCTTACGCTCAACGCTTAGGTCTGTGCAATCCAAGGTTTTTAAATAACTGGTGCTATAAACACTATTGTTGGTTTGGCTAGCTTGATTGAAATTTGAGGCATAGCCACGGTCTGCTTGAGCCACGGCGTTAGCAGCTTCTTGACGGCTTTGATTCATACGAGCTTCAGCTTGGTCCATAATCGCGCCATTTTTGGCACCCATCACTGCAACAGCTGCATCCAATAAACCTGCTTGAGCGAAACATGGTAGGACACAAAGTGAACTGATTAAGGTGATTTTTCTTAGCATCTGGTTTACCCCGAGTTTTAAATTAAAGTTATAAGAATCTAGAGTATTTTATCTAATTGAAGATGTATTTGAAATATTTATTATACTTAAGTATTTGAATATATTTATAATATTAAGTATTTCTTAAGTGGTTTGAAATATTTTTAAACTGAGTTTTAAAATCTCGATAAGTCAAAGGACCGATGCGCTCATCTGTATTGTGGTGTATTTTGTGTCGGAGAGTCGCATAAAATATAGCGTCATGGACGTAGTGTAAAAGATATTGGATCAATAACTTATGGCGAAAATTCAGCTTGAATATAGTGCAATTACTGACTTCTTTGTGGAGCCGCATGGCTTGAGTCGTCAAGAGGTAATTGCCGTGCGTAAACAAGCCATTTACCAATATCGAAATCAATTACTCGGGCAGCGGCTAAATAGGTCAGTTGAAAATTCAGATTTTTCAAAGTCTGCGTTTGGTAAGCCTTTTCTTCCGGATTTGCCACATTTTCATTTTAATCATAGTCATAGTCAGCAGCATTATGTATTGGCCAGCAGTGAAAAAATCGCCAATATTGGTGTGGATATTGAAGATTTAAATCGAAAAGTTCGTTTTGATGCGATGGCTCAACACAGCTTTCATCCCGAAGAATTGCTCAATTGGGACAGTTGTGAGCATAATCCTGATTATTGGTTTAAAGTTTGGACCACCAAAGAGGCGGTACTTAAAGCGTCAGGTTTAGGGATTCGAGTGAACCTGAATGAACTGAATACACAGTGTCATCCTGAGCAGAATGGTGGGATGTGTAGCCATCCCGCAATTGGCACTTTTGCTTATCAGAATATTCAACTACCGCATGTGATGTTGACGGTGGCATGGGAAAGTGAACAATCTTGCCGAGGCTTTCATTTGCCTAATATTGAGTTGAATGTCTTATAAATCGGTATGACATATAAATCACCATGAAAAAAGCCCTGTTCTGGCTGAACAGGGCTTTTTTTAAATCAATCTAAACTGGCTTTAGATTAGATTTTGCATTTTTTAGAACCTTGGTAGATACCAATGTTGTCGATGTTTGCTTGAGCAGCAGATTTGTTCGCTTGTTGAAGTTCAAGGTTGCCTGCATCAGAAGTATCTTGCTCACCAGCCAAGCTGTTTGCAATGTTGCCTGCACGAGCAGCTTTTTCAGAGTTACCACCGAAAGCAGCAAGAGCGCCACCCGCTAAACCAGCAAATTTGCTCAATGATTTGCCTGGCGCTTGAGCAGATGCTTGGATGTTTGCAATGTTTTTGTCAGCAGCTTCTAAAGAGCGCTTAGCATTCGCTTTTTCAACAGCAAGAGTTGCACAATCCATCGCTTTTAATTCTGAAGATGCGAATTGAGTTGTAGCAAAAGCAGAAATTGAAATAGAAGTAACAGTTGCAAGAACAAGTAATTTTTTCATGAAATAATTCACTTTTATTGTTAGAAAATAAACGCCCGAAAGTAATGGGCGGGTGAATATTATTCAAAAAAAGGAATTTTGTCCTGTTAAAATGTGACAATTGTGTAACTTTGTGTAATTTGCGTACAAATATGATTGCAAAATTAAATGATTAGTAACACGTTGCTATTTGGGTTTTTGTGCAATCCAAATATTACTTAAGCGGTTGACAAATTGCGGGCTAAACTTCGATAAATTAAATAAAAATTTAGCTTTCATCCCCACAGGTGTATGTGTGGCCATTAAGACCGTATCCTTTTTTTGTACCAAGGTATAAATTTGCTGAGCGACATCGCTCGGTTGAAGATTGACGCCCATTTTCTTAATGCTTTGGGCATCCATGTCTTGCACCATCGCGGTTTGAACAAATAAAGGCATCACATCTAAAACGCGAATATTGTATTTTTGCCATTCAATATCTAAGCTTTCAGTGAGCCCACGTACAGCAAATTTAGATGTGGCATAGCTGGCTAAATCTGCTTGTCCATAAATAGCTGAAGCCGAAGAGAGGTTAATCACACGAGCAAAATTGCTTTGTTGTAAATAGGGGAATGCCGCATAGCAACCGTTTATCACCCCTTTGACATTGATATCAATCGTTCGGTGGTGTGCAGACAGTTCCGTATGTTCAAAGCTGCCTGAATACAGAATTCCGGCATTATTGACTAAGATATTCAGCTGACCTGCCCAAGCAACAAATTCAGCTAAAGCGCTTTGCCATTGCTCTGGTTGTGTCACATCTAAAAGCCCAGCTTTGGCATGGCTACCGAGTTCAGCAGCTAAGGAGGTGACTTGAGATTGGTTAATGTCGTAAAGCCCAACTTTATAGCCTTGTTGTATGAACAGTCGTGCAATTGCTGCGCCAATCCCTTGTCCTGCACCGCTAATAAAAATACTTTGCATGTTATGCTTCCCTGAATTGAGTTGCTCATTCCCTGAGTGAATTTTGAGCATATCAAATTCTGTAATCGAAACAATGTACTGATGAGTAAATAGCTGGAGTTCACATGGAACAATTATTAGCAGTGATGGAAGAATTACGTGAAAAATGTCCATGGGATAAAAAGCAAACCCCAGAAAGTCTGACTCGTTATGCCATCGAAGAAGCCTATGAAGTTGAAGCGGCAGTTCGTTCAGGTCAGAGTGATGATGTACGAGATGAACTGGGAGATTTGTTACTGCAAGTGGTTTTTCAGTCGCAGATGTATAGCGAACAAGGCGCATTTGATTTTCAAGATGTGGTGCAAGCCATTACAGATAAATTAATTCGCCGTCATCCCCATGTGTTTCAGGCAGAGCAGTTCTCAGCACTCAATGCGGATGATGTGGCAACACTATGGAAACAGATTAAACAACAAGAAAAAACAGGGAAATCAGCATCAAGATTAGATGAAGTTAAACATGCACCTGCTTTAAGCCAAGCAGATGAAATTCAAAAAAATGTGGCGAAAATAGGCTTTGATTTTCCAGATATTGAAGGGGCCTATGGCAAGCTTGAGGAAGAGCTAGGGGAGTTAAAAGAGGCCTTGGCAGGCAAAAAATCCGACGAAATATTTGATGAATTTGGTGATTGCTTATTTTCTCTAGTGAATGTTGGACGTAAGATTGGCATCTCAAGTGAGATGGCACTGTTAAGTACCATTCATAAATTTAGAAGCCGTTTTGCTTATATTGAAGCACAGGCCACATTACAACAAAAACATGTAGAAGACTTGTCCCTGACTGAAATGGATCAGTTATGGGAACAGGCAAAACAACAATTAAAACAACAGGCTGAATATGTACCACATCCTAAAGAATAAATACTCTACACAATTACTTGTCTTGGTTTTGAGTTTAATGGCAAATTTGACTTATGCTCAAAGCCCTTCGGGCTACGCGGAATGGAAAGCCATGCAACAAGCTCAAGATCAACAATTAAAAAAGCAATCTGAGGCCTCTAAGTCCAAATCGGCAACTGCACCCAGCAATGCCAACTATTATTTGTCACGACCCAGCACTCAGCAAAATAGCCGATCAGATCAGGTACGCTTAAATACAGCCTCAGTCGATGAACTGCAAACTTTGCATGGAATTGGTCAGAAAAAAGCAGAAGCCATTGTGCAATATCGTAAAAGTAATGGCTTATTTAAAAGCATTGATGATATTCAACAGGTTAAGGGCATCGGTCCTGCGCTGTTTGCTAAAAATAAAGCAAAATTGGCACTTTAAGTGAAGTGTAAAAAAAAGAATTAGGTTAAGCTCAGCTTGAGCATCGAGATAATCAAATTGCCCTTTGATTGTGTTAGAGATATCATTAGCGACATCTTAAGAATTTTACGTTCAGACGTAGGAGACAGCGTCTTTTGCAAACTTTGCGCGCGTCCAAATGTGGTTTATCAACCGCACAATTACCTTCTTCCATTTTAGATGTGATTGATGCCTTAACTAAGGCAGGCTATGAAGCTTATATCGTGGGTGGCGGTGTCCGCGACCTAATGTTGGGTCATGCACCTAAAGATTTTGATGCCGTAACTAATGCGACACCAGCTCAGGTGAAAGAAGTCTTCGGGCGACGTTGCCGAATTATTGGTCGTCGTTTTGAGCTGGCGCATGTCTACTCAGGACGTGAACTGATCGAAGTTGCGACCTTCCGTGCGCCGCCTAAAAAAGCCGTGACTTCTGCTGCGGGCATGATTTTACGTGATAATAATTGGGGTACGATTGAGCAAGACTTTGCACGTCGTGACTTCTCGATCAATGCAATGTATTACCAACCACGCAAAGGTGAAGTGCTAGATTTTTGTCATGCAGTAGATGACATTAAGCATAAAACGTTGCGTTTATTGGGTGATCCACAATTACGTTTTGAAGAAGATCCTGTGCGGATGCTTCGGACTTTACGTTTTGCAGCCAAATTAAACTTTAATATTGATGAAAAAATTCTGGATGTCTTTACTCCAGAACTTACTCAATTGCTGCGTGATGTGTCTCCACATCGTTTATACGATGAGTCACAAAAGCTCTTTACCATGGGGCATCTCAATCGCGTCTTACCGATGCTGATCGATTTTGGTATTTGGTATCAATTATTTGCAGATATCAAACCGGTCGTAACGCCATTTATTGAGTTGGCTGCAAAAAATACCGATCATCGTATTTCGATTGGGAAAACCATTAACCCTGCATTTTTCTATGCCGTGTTATTGTGGATTCCGTTCCAAGAGCGTTGTACGTTCTATCTAAATAAAGGTGTTGTTCCTGCTGAAGCGCGTGCTCAAGCAGGCTTGGATGTATTGAAACGTCAGGCTACACGAACCATTATTCCACGCTTTGCCGAAACATTTATTCGTGAAGTTTGGGAAATGCAAACCCGTTTACTAAGTCCAAAACCACAGCAAATTGAAGCACTTTCAGGTCATGCACGGTTCCGTGCAGGCTTTGACTTTCTGCTGCTGCGTGAAAAATCGGGCGATACAAGCACGCAAGGCATGGGGCAGTGGTGGGATGCTTATCAGCAGATGAGCACTGACGAAAAAGAACGAGCAATTAGCCAATACAATCGTCAACGTGCCAAGAGTCGTCGTAAAGCGGCGCATGAAGATGTGGAAGCCAAAACTTCTACTCATCAGCAAGTTGAAATTGAACCGCTGGTGAATGAACCAGAAAGCAGAAGTCGCCGTCAACGTAAGCCTAAATCACATGCCAATAGTCTAGAGACAGTGTCAATCGTTGCAGCGTCAGCCAGTGGTGAAATTGGTGCAGATCATCCGATTTTAAAACGTAAACGTGTGAAACGAGATTTGACTCAGGTTATTTTTGGGCCAACACAATGACGCTGACATATATTGGTTTAGGCAGTAATTTAGGTGATTCTCTACAGATCCTTAGTGAAGCGGTACATAAACTTGCAACACTCGGAACAGTGAAGGTCTCACAACTGTACCAAAGCCCGCCAATGGGGCCACAAGATCAGCCGAATTATTTAAATGCAGCGGTTGCATTAGAAACTGATCTAGCACCTTTGGCCTTGTTGGATGAATTGCAACGCTTTGAACAAGAGTCGGGGCGTGTACGCCTACGTCATTGGGGGGAGCGTACACTGGATTTAGATTTACTGATTTATGGTGAACAGCACATTCAAAATGAACGTTTGACGGTGCCTCATGTTGGTGTTTTAGAACGTGATTTTGTGTTGAAACCTTTGTTGGATTTAGATGAGAATCTACAGATTAAAGGACAACCATTAAAAGATTTACCTATTTTGAATAATCCAAATTTAACTGTATTGGATGCAGGAAACTGGGCCCATCTTTAATTTTTGTATGACCACTTGAGAAAGCCGTCATCTGAGGAATATTGAAATGATTAGTCTAAGTGACTTGAAAAAATTTAAAGCGGAAGGCCGCAAATTCTCCTGCCTGACTTGCTATGATGCGAGCATGGCAAAAGCAATGGAAGTTGCTGAAGTCGATAGTATTCTGATTGGTGATTCATTGGGGATGACCATTCAAGGCAATGACTCAACTTTACCTGTCACTGTTGAAGATATGGTATATCACACTGCAGCAGTGCGTCGTGGCAATAAACATGCGTTTATTCTGACTGATTTGCCCTTTATGACCTATGCCACTTTGAATGACGCTTTAGTGAATTCAAAGATCGTGATGCAAGCAGGCGCGCAGATGGTCAAATTGGAAGGTGGCGCATGGTTGTCAGAAACAGTTGAAGTATTGACCCGTAATGGTATTCCAGTGTGTGTGCATTTAGGGTTAACTCCGCAATCGGTTCATGTGTTTGGCGGTTATAAAGTGCAAGCACGTACACGCGAAACCGCGGATCAACTCATTGCAGATTGTAAAGCTGTGGTTGATGCAGGTGCAGCAATTTTACTTTTGGAATGTGTTCCTGCCCAAGTGGGTAAAGAAATTAGTGAATTATTCCCAAATACACCTGTGATTGGGATCGGTGCCGGTGCAGAAACGGATGCTCAAGTCTTGGTTCAACAAGATATGTTGGGACTGACGTTTAGTCACGTGGCGAAATTTGTTCGCAATTTTATGAAAGAGCAAGCAGGGGAAACAGCAATAGTGGATGCGTTTAAGGCGTATCATGCTGCCGTACTTGATGGTAGTTTCCCTGCCAAAGAACATACATTCCAAATTGAGCTGTAAGACATGAAAACTGAAACAACGATTCAAGGTTTAAGTGCATCGCTAAATCCAGCACGTGCTGCGCGCAAAATCATTGGTTTTGTACCAACGATGGGGAACTTGCATGAAGGTCACCTTAATTTAGTTCGTGAAGCACGTAAACTGTGTGATGTCGTGGTGGTGAGTATTTTCGTTAACCCAATTCAGTTTGGTCCAAATGAAGACTTTGACAACTATCCACGTACTTTGGAACAAGATCAGCACTTATTGGCTGAAGTGGGTTGTGACATCGTGTTTGCACCGACTGTTGAACAAATGTATGGCAACAAACCGCGCTTAACCAATATTAGCGTGGGCGGCATTACCAATGATTTGTGTGGCGAACAGCGTCCGGGTCATTTTGATGGTGTTGCTGTTGTTGTGACAAAACTCTTTAATATTGTTCAACCGAATTTTGCATTCTTTGGGCAAAAAGATTACCAGCAACTTGCAGTGATTCGTCAGTTTGTACGTGACTTAAATATTCCACTAGAAGTGATTGGTGTGCCGATTACTCGTGCTGAAGATGGTTTGGCATTGAGCTCACGCAATGGTTATTTAAGTGCGGAAAATCGTGCGATTGCACCAACGATTTACCAAAGCTTGAAAACGGCTGAGGCAGAATTACATGCTGGAACTCAACTTGCAGATGTGTTAGCGAATATTAAAGCAACATTGACAGCGGCGGGTTTTGTTGTGGACTATGTTGAAGCACGTACACCTGAATTACAGAAAATTGAAGAATTTGATCAAGACGTGGTGTTGTTTATTGCGGCTAAATTAGGCGCAACACGTCTTATTGATAATATGCAGGTTAAATATACTGCAGTTTAAAACGGCTATGGGGTAGCAAGCGATGAAGCGCATTTTAATTGTTACAGGACAATCTGGATCTGGAAAGTCATCTGCATTACAGATACTTGAGGATTTGGGCTATTACTGTATCGATAATTTGCCATTGGCCTTACTCCCCGAAATTGTTGAAAAACTCGATTCAGAAAATAATCTTGAACAATTGGCACTGGGTGTGGATGTCCGCAGTACACGTGCAGATTTACAAGAGTTCGATTTGGTTTTTCAACAGCTACAACGCCATGGCTCAGTCGATATTATTTATTTGACCACGCGTGATCAGGAATTGATTGCGCGATTTAGTTCATCTCGACGTCCCCATCCGTTGGCAAGTCGTTTCAAAAGTTTAAATGAGTGCATACAGGAAGAAAAATCTTTACTGTTGCCGATTCAATTACGCTCGACAGTACATATTGATACTACAGATAAGAGTGTACATGATTTAAAACATACCTTGCTGTCTAAACTTGGACAGGCAGATAATTTAATTTTGATCTTACAGTCTTTTGGCTATAAGCATGGTATTCCACTCGATGCAGATTATGTTTTTGACGTCCGTCATTTGCCCAATCCGCACTGGGATATGGAATTACGTAAGTATTCAGGATTAGATGAGCCAGTTCGTCAATTTTTACAGCAAAGTGAACAAACCAATGAAATGTTCCAAGATATTTATAATTTCTTGGATAAATGGCTGCCGGCATTTGCCGAAGGGCATCGTCATTACATGACGGTGTCGATCGGTTGTACAGGTGGGCAACACCGTTCGGTATATATCGTAGATAGACTAAAAAAAGCACTTGAGGCAAAATGGTCTATTCAGGTTCTACATAGAGAAATGAAGCACTGGTCATGATCGACACAACTGTTGACGTAATTAATAAACTGGGTTTACATGCGCGTGCATCTGGCAAGCTAATCGAAGTCACGACCAAATTTCGCTCGTCGATTCAAATTGGTAAGGGTGGAAAATTAGTAGATGCCAAAAATATTATGTCTTTGCTGATGCTTGGCGCAGGCAAGGGCACAACTTTACGCTTAGTGATTGAAGGTGCAGATGAAGAAAAAGCTTTATCTGAAATTCAAGCACTGTTTGCGGCAAAATTTTACGAGGCAGATTAAACGTGGCACGTCGACCGAACCGCTATACCGAAGAAGACTTTGAATCCTTAGAAGGACGTGCAAGTAAAACTGAGCAAAAGAAAGCTGTACAACGTATGGCTGCTTTGGGCGAGGAACTTGCAAAACTGAATCCTAAACAGATTAAAAATCTTCCTGTTGAAGAGCGTCTGATCGAAGCACTACTAGATGCACAAACCATTACTTCACATGAAGCGCGACGCCGTCAGTTTCAACGTGTAGGTAAATTACTGCGTAATGAAGATGAAACCATGATTTTATCTTACTTAACCCCGCAGCAAGGTGCGAAAAAAACAGCGCAGCTTCAACGCTGGACTGAACGTATGATTGCCCAAGGTGATCCCGTCATTAAAGAGTTCATGAAAGCACATAATGCTGCTGAACATCATCCCATTCGTCAGCATATTTTGCGTATTCAACGTGATATAGCCAAAAATGTAAGCGAAGAAGAACTGACTGCGTCAAAGTTGAAATTGTTTAACTACATTCAACAAGTGGCTTTATTATCTGATAACTAATGCATGATTAGATAGCCAAGTGCTTAGATAGCTCAATGATCAGATAATTCAACATGATCTGATCATTGAAGCAAAACGTGAAGTTATAGACTTCATATCAAAAAAGCGACCTGATCAGGTCGCTTTTTTTGCTTAAATGTTGAAAAAATCATGCTTGGCTTTTGAGTTTTAACATTAACCAAATTCACCAACAGCGCGCTCTTTAGCCCATTCACGGAGAACGAACTTCTGAAGTTTACCTGTCGATGTTTTTGGAATTTCGGTAATCACCACATCTTTTGGCACTTTGAAACGTGCAAGATGTTGTTTACAGAATTCAATCAGTTCTTCAGGCGTTGCTTCTTTACCTGCTTTTAATTCAATAAAGGCACAAGGCACTTCTTGCCAACGAGGGTCAGGTTTTGCAACCACTGCAGCGGTCAGTACAGCAGGGTGTTGATATAGAATTTCTTCTACTTCGAGCGATGAAATGTTTTCACCCCCTGAAATGATCACATCTTTAGAGCGGTCAGTAATTTTGGCATAACCGTCAGGTTGGCAGACTGCTAAGTCGCCGGTATGGAACCAGCCACCGGCAAAGGCTTCAGCCGTTGCTTCTGGGTTTTTCAAATAACCTTTCATTACGATGTTGCCACGGAACATGATTTCACCCATGGTCTGGCCATCATGCGGAACAGGTAACATGGTTTCAGGATCAATGACTTTCATGCCATCTTGAAGCGGGTATGGCACACCTTGGCGAGAATGCAACTGTGCTTGTTCTTGAATGGAAAGATCAGACCAACCAGCTTGCGATGCGCAAAGTGCTGATGGACCATAGGTTTCAGTCAAACCGTAAACATGTGTGACATTGATACCAATATTACGCATCCCTTCAATAATCGCTGCAGGTGGCGCTGCACCAGCAACCATCACTTCAACGCGATGGTCAAATTGTGCTTTTTTCTCTTCAGGCGTATTGATCAACATTGAAAGTACGATTGGCGCACCGCAGAAATAATCTACTTTGTGTTCTGCAATCAATTTGAAAATCAGTTCAGGGTCAATTTTACGTAGACAAATATTGGTTCCGCCATTGGCTGCCATTGTCCAAGCAAAGCACCAGCCATTACAGTGGAATAGAGGAAGCGTCCACAGATACGTTGCACGTGGCGTCATGCCGCAAGCAATGATGTTACTCGCTGCATTGATATATGCGCCGCGGTGATGATACACCACGCCTTTTGGATTCCCTGTGGTACCCGAGGTATAGCTTAAACTAATCGCATCCCATTCATCTTGAGGTAAGTGCCATTCAAAGTTGGCATCGCCTTGCGCCAACCAGTCTTCAAATTCGATTTGTCCAATCGGTTGTGCTGTACCTTCAAATTCAGCATCTGCAACATCAATGACATAAATATCTTGATCGATTAAAGCTAAAGCTTCAGTGGCAACCTGAGTGAATTCAGGGTCAACCAACAGGACTTTGGTTTCAGCATGTTCCAGCATGAAGGCAATGGTTTTCGCATCAAGGCGTGTATTTAGCGTATTTAGTACAGCACCCGCCATCGGTACGGCAAAGTGTGCTTCAACCATAGCTGGAACGTTCGGTAATAACACAGACACGGTGTCGTTTTTGCCAATGCCTAATTGTTGCAACTGATGTGCAAATTGACGACAGCGGTTATACGTTTGGCGCCATGAAATATGACGATTGCCGTGGATAATGGCATTCTGATCAGGATAAATATAGGCTGCACGCTCTAAATAACGTAGAGGCGAAAGTGCCACAAAATTTGCCGGGGTCCGTGGCAATTCATCGTATGCGCTAACCATCGTGGTACTCCAAGTCCATGTATATTTGTTTTAAATCTGACTTAACAATAATTCAGTCCTTAGCTTCTCTGCATTTATGCTTTAGTCGAGTATTTATACTAAATTTTTAAGTGATTGAAATTGAATAAAATAAAAACAGTAAGGTGAAGAAAATGAACCCTATGGTTCTCAAAATTGATTTTTTAGCATAAATAATTTAGTTGAAAAATATACAGATGTTGTTGGTTTTTTATACTGATTTGGCAGATATTTCCGTGTGTGATCCTCTTTGTTGATTCGGTTTGAATGATGCTTAACGAATAATGTAGAGCGCCTTGAATAGTCTTTGTGAGGGTATAAACGAATGATTTTTTCTTTAATTGATCGTGGCTTATTTACTGTTTTATAACAATAAACTTAAGTTTGAGAAGATGCTGAACTTCGTATAATCTAAGTAAAAAATCAAGATGGCTTGTGCATTAACATTGCAAAAGCGGAAATCAAAAATAAAACAATACGGCTAAATACAATAAAAAGTATGGCGACAAGGATGAATATGACAATTCAACACGACATTGCATGGGAAAATTGGTCAGGTGCTCAGAAGTCGATCCCGAAGTCATTTATACAACCGCAAAATCTTGAGCAATTAATGGATGTGGTGCAATACCATCCTAAGATTCGCTTGGTTGGCGCAGGGCACTCATTTAGCCCTTTGGCAAAAACCACAGATACCTTAGTACGTTTAGATCATCTCAAAGGCATTCTAGATATCGATGCTGAACACTGCCAAAGTACCGTCCAAGCTGGCACACGATTATTTGATTTGGGTGAGAAGCTCGCGTCTTTTGATCAAGCACTGATTAATCAAGGGGATATTGATCGTCAAAGTTTGGCTGGGGCTATTGCAACTGGGACGCATGGTACCGGACTCGAATTACCATGTTTATCGGCATTGGTTAAGGGTTTCGAATTATTAACCGCGCAGGGCGAATTACTACAATGCAGTGCTGAGCAGAATAGCGAAATTTTCCAAGCAGGGCGTGTTTCACTCGGGAGTTTAGGCGTGCTGACGCATGTAAAGCTGCAAAACCGACCGATGTATAAACTCATAGAACAAACGCGATTATGTCCGTTGAAAGACGTCATGCAGAATATGCAGCAATGGCAATATGAACATCGACATATTGAGTTCTGGGCATTTAGTCATGCCGATCAGGTTATTTTAAAAACCTTAGATGAGACGGAAGATAACCTTCAACCGCGGAAAGAACAGTGGTTAGATGACGACGTATTACTCAAATTTTGTGCAGAATTGACGCGATTCTTTCCACCACTGAATCCATGGCTACAAAAATTATTAGGTGTTTTTGTCAAACCTTCGATGAGCGTAGACTGGTCAAGTCGAATTTTTCCTTCTGCTCGAAATACCAAATTTAATGAGATGGAATACCAGATTCCGCTGCAACACGGGATGAATTGTTTAGAAGAAATTTTGCATACCCTTCGACGACATAAGGTTCCGATGTTTTTTCCGCTAGAATATCGACTTGTACGTGGGGATGATATTTGGCTCAGTCCGTTTTATCAGCAAGATTCGGCCTCAATTTCGGTGCATCAGTTCTATAAGCAAGATTATCAAGTCATCTTTAAGCTCGTGGAGCCGATTTTTTTAAAATATGGCGGGCGTCCGCATTGGGGGAAATTGCATAGCCTAAATGCGCGGCAGCTTCAAAATGTGTACCCCAAGTGGCAAGATTTTTTGAATATTCGACAAGAATTAGATCCTCAGCAAAAGTGGCTCAGTCCCGAGCTACAGCAGTTACTGATTGATTAAGCATCGTGGAAAGTTAAACATTGAAGACCAATTGAACGATATGAAAAAGGGGATGGCATGGATGCATATTTTCAACAGTTGAATACGCTGCTAAAGCAAAACGGGACGGGGATGCCGCAGTTAATCGTGGATGTTGATGCATTAAATCACAACTTGGTGATCACTCAGCAGCAAATACCACATAGTCTGCATCCGCGCTTGGTAGTGAAATCCTTGGCGTGCATGGCATTGCTTCAACACTGTGCTACACAGCTCAAGACACAGCGTTTCATGCTATTTCATTTTGCACATCTAAAAACACTTTTTGAATCGATACCGCAAGCCGATGTGTTGTTTGGAAAACCGATGCCGATTCAGGCTTTGAACCATGCAGACAAGGCGTTTTTGCAGGCAACGCAATCGCAAGTGCAATGGCTGATTGATAGTGAACAGCGTTTAGCCCAATACCTCAAATTTGCTGAGCAGCATCAACTGTGTCTACGCATCAATATTGAAATCGATGTGGGGCTACACCGTGGAGGCCTGAAAACGATCGATGAGCTAAAGGCTGTTTTGGATGTAATCGTTCAACATCCCCAACATTTAAAATTTTCAGGATTGATGGGCTATGACGCACATGTGGCGAAGATTCCACGGCTGATCCAATCTGCTGAACAGACTTATCAACAGTCCCAGCAAAGTTATCAACAATTCAAAGCTTATGTACAACAGCGCTACCCAACCTTATGTGATGAATACACCTGTTGGAATGGTGGTGGTAGTCCTAGTTTTAGTTTTCATTATCAGCAGAGCGTCTGTAACGAAGTCTCGTTTGGCTCGATGTTATTAAAACCCGCAGATTTTGAACTGAAAAATTTACAAGCTTTCCAAAGTGCCTTGTGGCTCGCCACACCCGTGTTAAAAGTGTTGCCGCGGACTGAATTACCACAGTTAGAATGGCTCAGTCGTTGGGCAAAATCTCAGGCTGTGTTTATTTATGGAGGCTATTGGCGAGGGGACTATGTTTATCCTCAAGGCAGTCAGCCCCATGCATTATATGGTCGAAGTAGTAATCAGGAACTTGTGCAAATTCCACAGACAAGCAGCATAGACGTAGATGATTATATTTTTTTACGCCCTACCCAGAGTGAAATGATCATCCCTCAATTTGCACAGCTTTGGTTGTACCAAGCCGCTCAATTCATGGCCTTTGAAACCTTCAGAGAATAAAAAAGCGTCCTTACGTTCTTTGGTTCAATTGTTTCGCAATTTTTTTTTACGTGCGTAACATCAGTTATGAATGAGAACGTGATTATTATGTTGACAGCATAAAGCGCATTTCAGTTGAAATCTGCTTGAATTATCAGGAGTCTTGTAAAAGGAGGCAGAAAAATCAACTTCCATGGGATTAGAGGTTTATTAAAGTTGGCAGGGCGTGTAAAATTTAGGTCGAATTTTATTTATCCACCGTTTTTATCTTTTGGGGGGTCTCCCTCGATCATAATCTCGCGGTGACATGCTCCATTGTACGGGGCATCACTCCTTAAGGATTTTTATATGCCAATTATCACTTTGCCAAATGGCGATCAAAAAGAATTTGATCATGCCGTGTCTGTGATGGAAGTTGCTCAAAGCATCGGTCCTGGTCTAGCAAAAAATACAGTTGCGGGTCGTGTAAACGATCGTTTAGTTGATGCGTCTGATTTAATTACAGAAGATGCTAGCCTGCAAATTATCACGCCTAAAGATGAAGATGGTATTCACATCATTCGTCACTCTTGTGCGCACTTGGTGGGTCATGCAGTTAAGCAATTGTTCCCAGAAGCAAAGATGGTCATTGGTCCTGTCATTGAAGAAGGTTTCTACTATGACATCTGGATGCCACGTCCCTTTACTTTAGATGACATGGCAGCAATCGAAGAGCGCATGAAAAAGCTCATCGACCAAGACTATGATGTCATCAAAAAAATGACTCCACGTGACGAAGTGATCAAAGAGTTCACTGCACGCGGCGAAGAATACAAACTGCGTCTGATCGAAGACATGCCTGAAGAAACTGAAATGGGCTTGTACTATCATCAAGACTACTTGGACATGTGCCGTGGTCCGCACGTTCCAAATACTAAATTCTTAAAATCGTTCAAGTTGACTAAAATCTCTGGTGCTTACTGGCGCGGTGATGCGAAAAACGAACAGCTGCAACGTATTTACGGTACAGCTTGGGCTGACAAAAAACAGTTAGCTGCGTATATCAAACGTATTGAAGAAGCTGAAAAACGCGATCACCGTAAAATTGGTAAAGCGTTAGACTTGTTCCATATGCAAGAAGAAGCGCCGGGTATGGTGTTCTGGCATCCAAACGGCTGGACGATTTACCAAGTGCTTGAACAATACATGCGTAAAGTTCAACAAGCCAACGGTTACCAAGAAATCCGTACACCACAAGTGGTTGATTTCACACTTTGGGAAAAATCAGGGCACGCAGCTAACTATGCTGAAAACATGTTTACGACTCACTCAGAGAACCGTAACTATGCAGTAAAACCGATGAACTGTCCTTGCCACGTGCAAGTGTTCAACCAAGGCTTAAAATCATACCGTGACCTGCCAATCCGTTTAGCTGAGTTTGGTTCATGTCACCGTAACGAACCATCGGGTTCATTACACGGCATTATGCGTGTACGTGGCTTTACACAAGATGATGCGCATATCTTCTGTACCAAAGAACAAATCGGTACTGAAGTTGCAGACTTCATTAAATTGACTTTAGATGTTTATAAAGACTTTGGTTTTGAAGAAGTTCAAATGAAATTGTCGACACGTCCAGAAAAACGTGTAGGTGATGACAAACTTTGGGACATGGCAGAAAAATCTTTAGCAGATGCTTTAGATGCTGCAGGCCTAGAGTGGGAACTTCAACCGGGTGAAGGCGCATTCTACGGTCCGAAAATTGAATTCTCATTGAAAGACTGCTTAGGTCGTGTATGGCAGTGCGGTACAATTCAATGTGACTTTAACTTACCAGAACGTCTTGACGCATCTTATGTGACTGAAGATAACGACCGTGATCAGCCTGTAATGTTGCACCGTGCAATACTTGGCAGTTTCGAGCGTTTTATTGGTATACTTATTGAACACTATGCTGGTTTCATGCCACCTTGGTTGTCTCCAATTCAAGCATGTGTGATGAACATTACTGATTCACAAGCTGAAGCATGTGAGTCAGTCGTCGCTAAACTTAAAGAAAGCGGTATCCGCGCGATTTCAGACTTGAGAAATGAGAAAATCGGCTTTAAGATTCGTGAACGTACTTTAGAGCGTATTCCTTACTTATTGGTTCTTGGAGACCGTGAAGTTGAGGAAGGTACTGTAAACGTCCGTACTCGCTCTGGAAAAAATTTGGGTACTATGTCAATTGATGCATTCATTGACTTAGTAAAAGCAGCCGTAGCCGAACGCGGCCGGTACATTGTGGAGTAAAAGCGATTAAACAGCCTGACCGTAATCAACAGGGCGGAAAGTCAAACCGTCCTGCCTTGAATGATGAAATTCGTGCAAAAGAAGTCCGTCTAGTAGACGAAAATGGCGAGCAAAAAGGGATTGTATCTCTTGCTGACGCTTTGCGTGCTGCAGAAGCAGTAGATCTTGACCTTGTTGAGATTGTTGCTAATGCTGAGCCACCAGTCTGCAAAATCATGGATTTCAACAAGCATTTGTTTGATCTAAAACAAAAGCAAAAAGAAGCGAAGAAAAAACAACATCAAGTACAGGTGAAAGAAATCAAGCTACGCCCTGGTACTGATGTTGGTGACTACAACGTTAAACTACGTGCCATTATCAAGTTCCTTGAAGAAGGCAATAAGGTAAAAATCACGCTTCGTTTCCGTGGTCGTGAAATGGCACACCAACAGTTAGGTTTGGCTCAATTGCAAAAAATTGAAGCTGACGTGGTTGACTATGGTGTTGTTGAACAAACACCAAAAATGGAAGGCCGTCAAATGGGTATGCTACTTGGTCCTAAAAAGAAAAAGTAAGTATCCATTAAAAAAGCACTGCATTTGCAGTGCTTTTTTTTGCCTATATTTTGGTTTTTAATCTCAATGATGTTCAAGGGCACAAATAATTTTTGCTGCGTATTGATTGGAAAATAGAGCAAAATTCATGAATGCGAACTTATGTCTGAGAGTATTAAGTAAGTTTCTTTAAGAAAGACAAATTTGATTATATTTTAATTGATATTCAATCGTTGTTTCGATTCAGACGTTTTGAAATGCTTTAATTTAGTTTTAATGTAGGTATAAAGTGAGCAAAGCTTTTTATTGAGCTAACTATGTGAGATCTATTTACATAAAACAGGCCGTGAAATAGGGGTTTTCAGTACCCTCCAATAGATTTTCATCTTGGTAATATTAGGTCGTATATTCCATGTCATAAAAGCAATCAGAACAAAGTACATTTCATATAAATAGATAGTAATACAGAGTAGGATTATTTTTTGCAAGATACGCCAAAATTTAAAAAGAGTAGATGAGCAGCTTGTAAGCCAGACCCACCAAGGATTCATTAAAAACACCTATATGGAGTATTTAGTTTGGAATAAAAAATCAGAACATAAAATTTGCAATCTAGACACTATATTTTTGAGATGGGATGATTTTAATTCTTTTTTATCATGTTACGAATTTAACTATTTTTTCAAAAAAAAGACCCCGAAGGGTCTTTTTTTATGAGGGTTTACTCAGCGCTATTTTCTTGGACAGGACTTTCTATCAATGCCTTTTTGCCAATTGGAATTTGGCGTGGTAGTTTTTCTTCAGGAATAATACGCTGTAAGTCCACTGTCAATAAACCATTTTCATATAGGGCTTGTTGCACTTCTATATGTTCATCTAAGCGTAAAGACAGTTTAAATGTACGACGAGCAATGCCTTTATGCAGGAATTCCACAGTTGTATCTTGCGCTTCAGTTGGTTTACCTGAAATGCTTAGCACTTGATTTTCTAAGTTTAGCGAAAGTTCATCTTCTGTAAAACCTGCGGTTGCCACCACAATGCGATAGCTATTTTCAGCCGTTTTTTCAATATTGTATGGCGGGTAATTTGGTGTGTCGCTTTGCATGGCATAATCAAATAAATCGTTGAAACGATCAAAACCAATGCTACGACGGAAAAGTGGGTTAAGATTTAAACTACTCATAATTAGAACTCTCTTTAATAAGCAAAGTTGTAACAATAAGAAATGTTCAGTGATGCTTGGCATCCACTGTTCACTAACAAGATCGTTTGATCCTTGTACATGTATCAATATCGGTCTGTGCTGATTTTTTTCAAGGGATTTTTATAAAAAAATTATATTTTTTGAATTTTTGTACCTTAAGTGATTTTAAAAGCAAAGTTATAATTCACATTTTAACGTTACTTTTCAGAAAAACTGACAAGCTTTCACTGGATTAAACATGTTATACATAAAGCAAAATGAGATTGCCTTACTGAAAATTAAAAAGGAATATAGATGATTGATCTCTACTATTGGGGTACACCCAATGGACATAAAATTACCATCGCTTTAGAAGAAATGGGTTTGGAATACCAAATTTTTCCGATTAATATCTTGGAAAATGATCAATTTCAGCCAGACTTTTTGAGAATTTCTCCGAACAATAAAATCCCTGCAATCGTGGATCAGAATGGCCCACGAGGAGAGTCGATTTCAGTTTTTGAGTCTGGTGCGATTCTGCATTATCTTGGACGTAAAACAGGTTTGTTTTATCCAGAAGATGAGTTTGAGCGCGTTGAAGTTGAACAATGGTTGATGTGGCAAATGGGTGGTTTTGGGCCCATGTTAGGACAAAATCATCATTTTAGTCGTTTTGCACCTGAACGTATTCCGTATGCAACTGAACGTTATGTAAATGAGTCTAAACGCTTATATAAAGTTTTGAACCATCAGTTGATTGGTCAAAAATTTGTGGCTGGAGAGTATTCGATTGCAGATATGGCTATTCTGCCTTGGGCACTGCGTCATGAATGGCAGCAAATTCAGCTGGAAGATTATCCATACGTGAAAGACTATATCGATCGACTGACGGCCCGTCCAGCGGTACAAAAAGCCTTAGCAATACACGTTTAAAAAAAGAGCATGGAAACATGCTCTTTTTTTATGGAATGAATAGAAGCTTTTTCCACCAAGGTCTTTGGTTTTCTTTCAGGGTCTTGAGTGAAAAGTGTTGTACCGCAATAAAGGGGTAGGCTACGCCATTTTCGGTATAAGGTTTGAGCTTGGTACGTAAAAGTGACTGTTCAATCCGCTTATCAATGTGTGTTAGTCCAGAGCTTTTGATTAATTCAGCTTTTTGAACTTCGCCAGTGGCTAAAACATACAATTTAAAACTAAGGTCACGATTTTGATTGCCCAGATCGTCATTGTTGAAGTTAAAGATAGGTCGCTTTTGCCAAATCATTTGATCTTGTGTAATCACGTGTTGTTTGGCAACTTCAGAAGGACTTTGTGCATATAAAGTGGTCAAAATTTGTAATAACACAATAAAACTTAAGCAAAGAATTTTTTTCATAAAGTGAGTTAAAATTATTCAATATTTGCGTGGCAGATTAGAAGTCTCATGTATAAAAGTAAAGTGCGGAAAGACTCACCTTAAGATTTTAGATAGGACGGAAGAAAATTCTAACGCTGTGTTAGAATGCGGCGCTGCCGAAAAGAACGCGTTGTTGACGGCTTAGTTGGACGATTTTGCGATGAAAGACTTTTTCTTAAATTTTACCCGTATTGTTGAAAATAACCCAAGAATCTATTGGAGTATTATTTTGGGTATTGCAGGCTGCTTAGTGCTATTTGTCGCTGAAATTGTGCATGTTCAAAATATTCTTGCAGATTTACATACCAAAGATCAAAATTTGATGCGAGCTGCGATTGAACCGATTTCTTCACAATATAAATGGTCGAGAATCGTTGTGATTATTGCCGCAGTGCTTTGGTCAAATTTTGAATATTTGAAGTCGAAGAAAAAATTAGGTCTCTAAGCATTCGTTTCGATGTGGTCGTTTTTAGTTTTATTCTTCGCGGCATTTGGGGCTGCGACCTTACTTCCTTTACAGTCCGAGGCCGTATTGCTCGGCTTGTTGAGCTATGGTCAACATAATCCATGGCTGCTGATTGTGGTGGCCAGTATCGGGAATGTTCTCGGTTCCTGTGTGAATTGGTGGCTCGGTTTAAAAGTAGAACATTATAAAAATAAAACATGGTTTCCCGTGTCAGAGCTGAAAATGCAGCAGGCACAGGGTATTTATCACAAATATGGTTATTGGTCTTTGCTACTGAGTTGGCTGCCGATTATTGGAGACCCTATTACTTTAATTGCGGGTTTAATGAAAGAAAACTTCTGGCGCTTTGTGTTCATGGTGACCGTAGCGAAAACCGGGCGTTATCTCTGTATTTATCTTATATTTTTAGGTTTCTTCTGAGATAAAACAGGGCATTGAAACATTCAATCCCTGTTTGAAATGTTGAATCTATTACTTATTTACAGCCATTTACTTGAAACTGAATTTCATCTTTAAAGTTCGACTTTTTGTAGATCCAAAGGGTGCTCGCAGTACGTTTAACCGAGATCTGACTATTTCTTAGTGCTTCAACGACTTTCTGATCGAGTGCATAAATGCCAGAGCCTTGCTTGATCTTCACCTTTTTTACTTGTCCGTGTTTGTCCACTTTAAAGTTAAATTTGACTTTACGATCGTGCTGTTTCAACTCATGACTAGTGAGATCTAATTTTGGTTGAGATACATATTGGAATGGCGTTTTCTTATTTGCACTTTGTGCATTCCAAACTTTTGAATCAAAGTTGAAATCACATTCAGGCGTATTGCCTTTAACTCTCAAATTAAACGCTTGATAGCCAATAATGGCTTTGGATTCACCATTTTCTAAATGTGGCTTGACTTTAGCTTTTTTGACAGCAGAAATTAAGATTCGGTCGAGTTGATCGACCCCTGTACTTTCTTCAACACTTGCATCGGTAATTGTACCTTTTGCATTTGCTGTAACACGAATAATGGCCGCGCGGTCACGTTGCTTGAGGTCTTCATTGGCATATACCGGTTTTGGAAAAACCGACCAATTTAAACGCGTGGTTAAATGCGCAGGAGCAACTTCAATATTCTGTGCCGGAAGTTGATGGGTTTTGGTTGAAGCACTAAACGCTATAGAAAATGGAGCGCAGGCCAAAAGGGTTAAGCACAGATATTGTTTCATAAGTCTATTCTAAGATCACAAAGTGAGTGATGAATGCGTCGATATTGCTGCGCAGTATTTCCTGTATTGGAAATACTGGCAAGGTTTAAATGGAAAATATGCCATTATTTTTTTGACTGATGGGTAATGTCGATTCCAAATAAGTCACGGGTTTTTGCCCAACTGATTGCAACTACAGCCATGGTCATACAGCCACCAAAGATTGTCGCCATGATCGTGCCCATGTATTTTGCTGCAAGTCCCGATTCAAAAGCTCCAAGTTCATTACTGCTAGAAACAAACATGCCATTCACCGCAGCAACACGACCTCGCATATTTTCAGGTGGATAAAGTTGCAAAATGGTCTGACGAACCACCACAGACACGCTGTCACATGCCCCAGTCATTGCCAGTGCAAAGAGTGATAACCAAAGATTGCTTGAAAATGCGAATAAAATGGTAAATACACCAAAACCCGCTACAGCCAATAACATATTACGCCATGCATGATGAGTTGGAGGGAATTTGGTCAATGCAATCATAGTGATCAGGGCGCCAATAGACGGTGCTGCCCGTAAGTAGCCTAAACCTTCAGGCCCCACTTTTAAAATATCTTCGGCAAAAATCGGTAAGAGGGCAATCACGCCACCAAAAAGCACAGAAACTAAATCGAGTGAAATCGCCCAAAGGACAATTTTGGTTTTCCAGATAAATCGAAAACCTTCACTTAAACTATCTTTTAAATTGTCAGATTCAATTTTAGGGAAACTGCGTTTACTGAGCAGATTAATGAGGACGAAGCAGACCGTTAGTAGTGCTGCAACACTGAGCAAACTGGTTTCACGGCCTAAAAATGCCAACATAAAACCGCCAAGCATTGGCCCAATAATCACCCCACTTTGCCAACCAATCGTTGTCCATGTTGCACCATTGGCATAGAGCTCCCGTGGGATTAAAAAAGGTTTAAGCGACGTTGCCGAGGGATTATAGAAACCACGGATCGTTCCAAGCCCAAAAATGACCGAATAAATACCCCAAGACAGTTGGGTGACATCAATTTGGCCGAGACCGTATTGGTGAAATAACCCCCAAAGAATCAGTGGCATCGGTACAGAAAAAAACAGACAAATTTTCATAATGGTCTGTTTATTGAAACGATCTGCAAAGTATCCTCCCCACAAAGAGAGAGCAATAAAAGGAATTGCTTCGGCTAAACCAATTAAGCCCAGTGTTAGCGGGTCTTTAGTGATTTGATACAGTGAATAAGCAACAATAATTTCTTGAATCAAAATGGCTAAGGTCAGACAAAATTGATTGAGCGTAACAATCGAGAAATCCCGATAACGTAGGGCTGCAAAAGCATCCTGTGCAGGTTTCATAATGGACATTAATAGTTGGCGTGCCGACATTATATAAGCCCTATTGGACATCGCTTATAAAATCATCGGAAAATCTATATCAGAAAATTAATTAAGATCGATATTCGGTAGAAAGATTCGCTTTTGTTTTGAGCAAAGATGCTTTAGAATACTCGCTCCCTTACCTGCAGGGCGTCTTTGCAATGGTGCAGACGTGCCGAACAGGTGTTCAAAAGAGGTTCTTATGCCTAAGATGAAAACTCGCCGTGGTGCAGCTAAACGCTTCAAGCCAACTGCAAACGGTTTTAAACGTCACCAAGCGTTCAAACGACACATTTTGACCAAAAAATCTGCTAAGCGTATCCGTCAATTACGCGGCTGTGTAATGGTTCACGTAAGTGACGTTGCTTCAGTTCGCCGTATGTGCCCATACATCTAAGGAGATTATAAATGGCTCGTGTTAAACGTGGTGTACAGGCTCATCGCCGTCATAAAAAAATTCTTGCTCGTGCTAAAGGTTACTACGGCGCTCGTTCACGCGTATATCGCGTAGCGTTCCAAGCAGTAATCAAAGCAGGTCAATATGCTTACCGTGACCGTCGTCAAAAGAAACGTCAATTCCGTGCTCTATGGATTGCGCGTATCAATGCCGGTGCTCGTCAAAATGGTTTGTCGTACAGCCGTATGATCGCTGGCTTGAAAAAAGCTCAAGTGATTATCGACCGTCGCGTACTTGCTGACATCGCTATGCATGACGCAGTTGCGTTTGCTGCTTTAGCTTCTAAAGCTAAAGATGCATTAGCTGCATAAGTCTTTATGACTTAAAAAGGGACCGCTTTTAGCGGTCTTTTTTTATGGACGAATTTGATTAGACATCTTATTTTTTCGACCATATGGCTAAAAACACAATGATGCCAATTGTGATTGCGGCAAATTTTATAAACTCAAATTGTTTAAAAAGTAAATAAAAGCCATAAAGTAAAGCGAATAGCATGGCAAAAATTAAAACTAAAGAAAAAAATACAACCCATGGTTTTTCAGGCTCTTTATCTGTTGAAGTGTTGGTGGCGGAAAGAGCTTGATCAGATGTTGACTTGAAATAATTAACTTTGGGGTATTTTTTCTGTAGTTGTTTGAGTAAAGCTTTCTCTTCATCATTGACTAAACTTTCGCGGTTGAAATGATTGGCTGTATAGCACATGACATCTACAAGGTGTTCTGACAGTTTGTACTCATAATCTAATAGTTGTGCATATTCTTCGGTTGTAAATAAATGGATCGGTGAGCTTTCGTTTTTTACATGTTTTAAATTTTGGATAGCAGCTTCGATTGAATTGAGCATTTCAAGCAGACTTAATCCAACTTGAGGTGAAGCTTGAGGATTCTCCAAAAGAGGGAGTGAGTCATCCAGAAGGCCATAATAATACAAATTATGGATTAGTTTAAATTGAGGCTGAATGTGGGTAGAAAACGGATGTTCAAATAAATCCAGTTGAATGCTATTTACTAAACTGCTCCAACTCGATTTTTTATCAAAGCAAAAGCATTCGTTCCGCTGTTGTTGATTGAGCTCAATCAATGTAAACAGCCCGAATGCGTCATGAAATTGTGTGGAACTTGCACCCCAAAACTCCCGAGGATCACCAATAGGTCTGATATCTAAAATTTTCGTTTCAGATTGGATTTGAACTAGTGCAAAGGCTTGATTTAAATTGTTGTGGAAAACAGCAAGAGGGTAGTTGGTTTTTACAAAGTCAAAATGAGGATGTTGATTAAGTTTTGCATGCTCAAAAAGAAGATCAAATGGATAAAGTGAGCATGTTCTAATCCGCTTTTCAGCCATATACATGATCAAATGATCAACTGAGTCATGTAGTAATGCATTGGTTTTAAAATCGCGAATCAAGAAAATGTCGCAAGCTTGGCCGCACCATGGGTGCAAAATCTCGTCATAGTAAATTTTCTGGTTAAAAAAACGTTGAGCGTTATATTGCAAACCAAGAATAAATTGTTCGTAATGATCTATCATAATGAAGCATTTTTTTATTTTTCAATTGTAAGCTATCTTAGCTTTAATTTGATTTAAAAGGTAACTGCTTGATGCGCAAACAGTATCACTTCCGCTAAGTAGGCGATGATACGTATATTTGGGATGTACATCGTTTAGTAAAACTCAGTCAAAATTTTAAGATTCAGCAAATCCCTGTAAATGACATTCAATAGTTAAATGAAGCATATTAATTTCAAAAATCTGCACCGACCACACAGCAAATTATTGAACATCTGCAATTGGTAAATGCTGCGGACTTAAGTTATCCCATTATTTTATGTGCCAGTGGTCGAGTGATGGATGGGATGCATCGAGTCGCAAAAGCATGCATAACCACTCAGTCGCAAATATTAGCCGTTCAATTTGAACAAACCCCAAAGCCTGACTTTATCAATATCGATGCAGATCTTTTGGATTATCGTGAATAATAAAAGTTAACCTACAGATCCAATGCTGTTATCTTGAAGTAGATTCACCAGACTCAAGTAGATCATCATGGCAATGAAAAGAATAAACGTAGTCGGTACATCGGCCACTGGAAAATCAACCTTTTCCAGAGCTTTGGCGGACAAATTAGGACTAAATTATATAGAACTGGATAATCTATTTTGGCTAGATGATTGGCAGGAGTGTCCTGACGAAATCTTTTTTGCACGTATCGAAGCTGAAATTGCCAAAGCAAAAAATGGTTATGTTATTGATGGCAACTATACTCGGGCGATTCCGGTGAAATGGTCGGAAATAGATACGGTGATATGGTTAGACCTTCCGTTTCCAGTCAATTTATACCGCTCTGTAAAGCGCGCATTTTCTCGGGCTAAGTCCAAACAAGATCTTTGGCCAGATTCAAATAATCAGGAAAGTTTATGGCGGATGTTTGGTCGAGATTCCATTGTCTGGTGGATGATTAAGACCCATAAAAAGAATCGTGAAAAATATCTACAGATGATGAATGCACCTGAATATCAACATATTCAATGGATTCGTTTAAAGTCTGCAAATGCTGTTGATGCATTTTTAGAACAATTGGACTCTTATGTTTTTGATGTTTAAGTTTTGATGTTTTATCAATAAAAAGTGCAGCCAAGTTACAGAAATAATCTTTATACCAAGCTTTGCGCCATGCCTAATGTATGGATAGAAAAAACAAAAGGAAAATAAAATGTTGGCTGAAATAGTTGGTATGGGTCAAGGTAGCATTACTGTAGAGCTCGAAATGATTCCCCGCAAAGGTGAGGCAGTCAAAATCATGTATGGTGCAGATGCAGAGCTTGAGGGGGAAGTAGTCTCTGTCAGTCATTATATTAATCAACATGCCGATCAGCATCGTGTTCGATTAGAAATTCGTCCGTTAAATTATTTAATTACCTCATAATTTTGAGGTTTTTCATACATAAGCATGTTTATAAAAAAAGCCCTTCTATGAGAAGGGCTTTTTAATGTTGATCACATTTATACAGTTAAAGACCGAAGTAATAAGCCAATAAGCAAATTACAACAGTAATAATAATTAAGGTGATTACTCCACCTGCACCGGGTTTATGGGGCGGGTTAGGCGTGTGTGCATGCTGAGGATTTGATTTTCTTTGCTCAGTTTTAAAACCATCCAGAGGAGAGCTTTCAACTACAGGAGTTAAGCGTGCAGTTTTATAGTGATTGGCGACTTTAACAATAAATTTTGCCGTTAAATCTTCAGTTTTTTGAGCAAAATGGCGCAAATTTAACTGTTCTTCAGGTGTATAGATGCTGCCATCTGCGTGATAGGGATGCTGAATTTTAGACTGAATATGGCGGTTTAATGCTTCTAGGCGATGTAAGCTGTCATGTGCGAAATCCGCTTGTGCATCCGTTGGCAAGAGTGCAAGTTTTGCGGATTCATTCGATTCGCTGCTTAGATCAGGCTGCGTACCATAATAAGGTGTGCCTAACACCTCCGGCTCAATAAAACCTTCCGCCGGTTTTTGCAAAAATAATTCTGCTTCAGTGAAGTTATGAATATCATCCCATTTTGGTAACTGCATATCCGCTTCAATGCGTTTAATGAGTTTATAGTTCAGCTCATAGCGCCAAAAAGTTTCGCGACGTATTTGTAGTTGTTGGGATACAGGTGCTTCATAGTCATTTTCTGCGTTATACCACTCGGCAAGTTCTTTACCAAAAATCCATGCCTGCTTTTTATTTTGTTCGTGGCTCACAATAAAATGGGCAAAGGGAAGAAGTTCAACGTTAGCATTCGGATTTTGTTCATCATTTAGCAAGCTAGAGCTATGTAAACTTAAGCGTTGTACCCCGTGTTTTTTTAAGCCTTCTAGCCAAATTTGGAAATGTTGAGCCAATAAATGCTGTGATAGCAAATCACGAAAATGGAAACTGTGCTGATCAAAAATGTGGTGATTCAACCAACGTTGAAAACTCAAACCTTGGTTGAGAAATTCATTGCCATAAGTGACGAGTGTGAGCTGTTGTTTCCAGATTGGATCGAGTGCCATAAAGATTGGATCCCATTGATATTGTGTTTATCTTATACTTTTTTTAAAACTTGATGCTAATGCAATTTTAACTTGTGAATGCGCTTCATCATAACGGCTAAAAACTGTTAGAATAAGGGGTTTATATTATTTTTTTAAATTGTTGCTTTGAGAGTTACTATGTCACTGGAAGCCCTGACCACTGAAGCGCTCGCTGCGATTGCAGCAGCAGAGGACCTTGCTACACTCGACCAAGTGCGAGTGCAATTTACAGGGAAGAAAAGCCAGCTCGCGGAACAATCGAAGTCGCTCGGTAAAATGGACCCAGAAGAACGTAAAGTTTTTGGTGCTCAAATTCATGCCGTTCGTGAATCGATTACTGGCGCACTGACTGCTCGTCAAGCTGAATTACAAAAAGCTGCATTAGAACAAAAGCTTGCTAGCGAAACGATTGATATTACTTTACCCGGCCGTGGTCAAACGGTGGGTAGTATTCACCCTGTGACCCAAGTTCAAGAACGTATTTGCCAATTTTTTACCAAAGCTGGCTTTACTGTTGCGACTGGTCCAGAAGTTGAAGATGATTATCACAACTTTGAAGCATTGAACATTCCGGGTCATCATCCTGCACGTGCGATGCACGACACTTTCTATTTTGATGCGAATCATTTACTTCGTACGCATACCTCAGGCGTGCAAATTCGTACGATGGAAAATCAGCAGCCTCCAATCCGTATTGTGTGTCCTGGTCGTGTTTATCGCTGTGACTCGGACCAAACGCATTCGCCAATGTTCCATCAAATCGAAGGTTTGTATGTGGCTGAAAACACCAGCTTTGCAGAACTAAAAGGTTTGTTGGTTAACTTGTTAAATGAATTCTTTGAAAAAGATTTGAAAGTACGTTTCCGTCCATCTTATTTCCCATTTACAGAGCCAAGTGCGGAAGTGGATATCATGGATGAACGTGGTAAATGGTTGGAAGTTTTGGGCTGCGGTATGGTGCATCCAAACGTTTTACAAGCCGCTGGCATCGACCCAGAAAAATACAAAGGCTTTGCCTTCGGTTTAGGTGTAGAGCGTTTTGCCATGTTGCGTTACGGCATTAATGACCTGCGTATGTTCTACCAAAATGATGTGCGTTTCTTACGCCAATTTGCTTAAAACAGATTTTTTGTAAATCCTTTCCTACCTCTCCTTTATAAAAGGAGAGGGACTTCTCGAAATCAATTAGAAGT
This sequence comes from Acinetobacter sp. YH12069, assembly GCF_013419675.1. NCBI lineage: Bacteria > Pseudomonadati > Pseudomonadota > Gammaproteobacteria > Moraxellales > Moraxellaceae > Acinetobacter > Acinetobacter sp. YH12069. The sequence continues at coordinate 141,947 of NZ_VOZS01000010.1, forward strand.
AGAGGAGTTCTCCCTTTTAAATGAGGAGGGAGTTAGAGGGGGATTAAGAATTTAGATATATAGGTTTTTATAAATGAAAATTAGCGAAAATTGGTTGCGTACATGGGTTAACCCAGCCATTGATAGCGATACACTTTCTGACCAACTGACCATGTTAGGTTTAGAAGTTGATGATTTATCTCCTGCTGCAAAACCATTTACTGGTGTAGTAGTCGGTGAAGTTTTAACAGTGGTTCAACATCCCGATGCTGACCGTTTACGTGTCACTACTGTAAACATCGGTTCAGGCGAGCCGTTACAAATCGTTTGTGGAGCTCCAAACGTACGTGCAGGGATGAAAGCTCCTGTAGCAACCATTGGTGCAGTACTTCCGGGCGATTTCAAAATTAAAAAAGGCAAGCTTCGTGGTGTTGAATCACAAGGCATGCTGTGCGGTGCGTCTGAAATTGATCTTGAAGATAAAATCGACGGTCTATTAGAGCTTCCTGCCGATGCACCTGTTGGTGTAAATGTGCGTGAATATTTAGATCTTGATGACAATGTGATTGATATCAGCATCACGCCAAACCGTGGTGACTGCTTCAGTATTCGTGGTATTGCACGTGAAATTGGTGTGATTAATCAACTCCCTGTGACTGCCCCTGAAATTAAAGAAGTTGCTGCAACAATTACTGATGAGAAGAAAGTTGTTGTTGAAACTGATGGTTGCCCACGTTACTTAGGTCGAGTGATCAAAAACGTCAATACCAAAGCACCAACTCCTGAGTGGATGGAGCGTGCATTAGCTCGTGCAGGCATTCGTCAGCACAGTATTTTGGTCGATATTACCAACTACGTTTTAATGGAATTGGGTCAACCTTTACATGCATTCGATGGCGGTAAAGTTGAAGGGGCAGTTCGTGTACGCCAAGCAACAGCAGCAGAAAAGTTAACGTTGTTGAATGAACAAGAAGTTAAATTATCTGAAAACGTGATGGTGATTGCGGATGATCAAAAAGCCTTGGCGATTGCAGGGATCATGGGCGGTCTAAGTTCAGCCGTTTCTGACGATACCACTGAAATTTTCCTTGAGTCGGCGTTCTTTGATCAACTCTATATCGCAGGTCGTGCACGTAGTTTTGGTTTGCATACCGATGCATCTCAGCGTTATGAACGCGGTGTAGACTTTGAATTGCCGATGACTGCAATGCATCGTGCTTCTCAGCTTATTGCTGATTTAGCTGGTGGTGAGTTTGGTCCAATTACTGTTGCTGAAAAAGTTGAATTATTACCAAAACGTGAAGCCATTGAACTGAACCAAGCGCAAGTCGATCAACTGCTCGGTTATAAAGTTGAATCTGCATTTATTATCGATGCTTTAACGCGTTTGGGTTGTAATGTCACTGTGAAAGCAGAAGGTGAGTGGACAGTTGTACCACCATCACACCGTTTTGACATGGCAATTTATCAAGACCTCATCGAAGAAGTTGCACGTATTCACGGTTACGACAATATTCAAATCAGCTTGCCGGTGATTGATGTCAAACTGGCGAAATACCAAGACCAATTTGAATTGGTTCAGTTACGTCAAACTGCAGTGGCTTTGGGTTATCAAGAAGCAATTAGCTTTAGCTTTGCTGATGCGAAACTAGAGAAACAATTGAATCCACAGGTTCAACCACTAGCGCTTGCAAACCCGATTTCTAGCGACCTTGCAGTGATGCGTTCAACCTTATTATCAAGTTTGATCCCATGTGTGCAATACAACGTGAACCGTCAGCAAAACCGTGTGCGTTTCTATGAGCTTGGTCTACGTTTTGATTATCAAGGTGCGAACAGCATTCATGATCTCAAACAGATCCCAACCTTTGCACTAGTTGCAACAGGTTCGCGTACGACTGAATCTTGGCATGGTAAAGCACAGCCTATGGATTTCTTTGACTTTAAAGGCGATGTAGAAGAGATTTTAAATTCTGCACGTTTAAATGTTGAATATGTACGTTCAGAACGTACGTGGTTGCATCCAGGCCAATCTGCTGAAATCTTAGTCAATGGTCAATCAATTGGTTACTTCGGTCGTTTACACCCATCTTTAGAAGATGAGTTGGATTTGGCGACTACTTGGGTAGCTGAATTGGATCAATTGGCTGTTTTGCAAACTTATGTATCTAATTTTACAGAATTATCACGTTTTCCGTCGGTTCGACGTGATATTGCGCTTTTAATTAGTGATAAGATTAATGTTAGTGAAATTCAGCAACTTATCGAAAAAACAGGCGGTGAACTTTTAGACGCAGTTTGGTTGTTCGATGTGTACACTGGTCAAGGTGTCGAAGAAGGCAAGCGCTCATTGGCATTTGCAATTCAATGGCAACATCCAACACGTACATTAGAAGATGCTGAAATCAAAACCGGTATGGATAACATACTTCAGGTGTTGGAAAACACTTACCAGGCGACATTGAGGGCTTCATGACAGCATTAACAAAAGCAGAAATGGCTGATCATTTAAGTGAGCTCACGAGTTTAAACCGTCGTGAAGCAAAACAAATGGTCGAGTTATTCTTCGATGAGATTAGCCAAGCGCTAATCTCTGGGGAACAAGTTAAACTCTCTGGTTTCGGTAACTTCGAGTTGCGTGATAAACGTCAACGCCCAGGCCGTAACCCGAAAACGGGTGAAGAAATTCCGATTTCTGCCCGTCGTGTAGTGACCTTCCGTGCGGGACAAAAATTCCGTCAACGTGTTGGAAATGAGCAGATCGATTGATCTGCTTTTTTTTGCCTTTGATTTAGGAGGCGCAGTGTTCATCATCTATCGCACAAGTCATGTTGAAGAATATTCGATTTAAGGTGAGACGATATAGTTGAGTTGAGTTGAGTTGAGTTGTCGTAAAGATTGATTGTGGCTTTCTTTGAGCTAAATCTTCAGTTTTTATTTTTCAATAAGCATGGGTTTAGTATTTTGAATATTAGCTATTTTTTATGAACTAAGGTTTAAAGTTTGAGGCAATAAAAAAGAGAGCCAAAGGGCTCTCTTTTTGTGCTGAATAATCGGTTAGATTATTGAGCAGCAGCTTCAGAAGCAGCAGTAGTAGCTTCAGAAGCAGCAGCAGTAGCTTCAGAAGCAGCAGCAGTAGCTTCAGATGCAGCAGCAGTAGCTTCAACAGCAGCAGCGTCAGACGCAGCAACTACTTCAGAAGCAGCAGCTTCAGATGCAGCAGCAGGAGCAGCTTCTTCAGTTTTTTTAGCACAACCAACGAAAGCTAAAGTAGTAGCAACTGCAGCAGCAATAGCGATTTTTTTGAATAACATGGCATCACTCTCTAAAATATGAGATTAAAAAATAACCTGCGTTAGTCTGTTGTGTGCTTTTATTATGCCTAATTTGAATAGGTATTAAAAATGCATAGAGCAGTCTAACTGGTCTGCGTGTATGCTATCACTGAGTATTTTGAAATGCTACTAGCGACTTTGAAAAAACCGTGAAAAATAGGTGAAAAACGACCATTTTTTAACAGAAAATAACAATTAAGAGAAAGATTTATATTGGGGAAATAGCAAATAAACCACTAAAAAGAATAGGGTTTTTTAAAATATATTTTTTATAATCATCAACTTGAAAATAAGTTTACATGGAAATCCATCAAATGTTTCTTTGTGTAACTAAAGTCAACCAAATAAAAAGGCCATCGTTATAGATGGCCTTTTCAGTCAAACATTCAACTTAGTTGGATGCTTTACGTTTCATTTGATCAAAGAAATCATCATTGGTTTTGGTTTCTTTCATACGATCAAGCAAGAATTCCATCGCTGCAAGTTCGTCTTGTGTATGAAGCAATTTACGTAAAATCCAAACTTTACGGAGGTTATCTTCAGACATTAGGCGCTCTTCACGACGTGTACCTGATTTTTTGATGTTCATCGCAGGGAACACACGTTTTTCAGCAATACGACGGTCTAGGGTAATTTCTTGGTTACCTGTACCTTTGAATTCTTCGTAGATCACTTCATCCATCTTACTACCAGTTTCAATCAACGCAGTTGAGATAATTGTCAGTGAACCACCTTCTTCAATATTACGTGCTGCACCGAAGAAACGTTTTGGACGTTCTAAAGCATGGGCATCCACACCACCAGTAAGAACTTTACCAGATGAAGGGATTACGGTGTTGTAAGCACGTGCTAAACGAGTAATTGAGTCAAGCAAAATCACTACATCTTTTTTGTGTTCAACAAGACGTTTAGCTTTTTCAATCACCATCTCTGCAACTTGTACGTGACGAGCTGGTGATTCATCAAATGTAGATGCAACCACTTCACCACGAACTGTGCGTTCCATTTCTGTTACTTCTTCAGGACGTTCGTCAATTAGAAGGACAATCAAGAAACATTCTGGATTGTTACGAACAATCGACTGTGCGATGTTTTGTAACAACATGGTTTTACCCGCTTTTGGCGGTGCAACGATAATAGAACGTTGACCTTTACCAATCGGAGCAACCAAGTCAACTACACGCGCAGTTAAGTCTTCAGTTGTACCATTACCCAATTCCATCACCAATTGTTCGGTTGGAAATAAAGGTGTTAAGTTCTCGAAAAGAATCTTATTACGTGAGTTTTCTGGTGTGTCGTAGTTAATTTGATTAACTTTTAATAATGCAAAGTAACGTTCGCCTTCTTTAGGTGGACGAATCGTACCTGTAATAGTGTCACCAGTACGAAGGTTGAAGCGACGGATTTGTGATGGGCTCACATAGATATCGTCAGGGCCGGCTAGGTAAGAACCCGCTGCAGAGCGTAAGAAACCAAAGCCGTCCGACAGAATTTCTAGAACGCCATCACCAAAAATCTCTTCGCCGTTCATTGCGTGGCGCTTTAAGATGGCAAAAATAATATCTTGCTTACGGTTACGAGCCATTCCTTCGAGGCCCATAAACTCGGCAATCTTGATGAGTTCGCCAATCGGTTTTTTCTTGAGTTCGGTTAAGTTCATAGGTGGTCAGATAGAATCTAAAATTCTGAGGTACAGGTTGGAAAAGGGAGCAACAAATGTGCCGCGATCATGCAAGAAACGATAGCAATTGGTTTGCACAAAACAATTCAGAGATCTGATTCGTTATATGAAGAGAGATGTGAAAAACAATTCTGTTGCCGAGCGGCATTTTATGTGTTGTGTTGTAAGAAAATGAGAGGATTTGAGATCCTTAATTTCTTGAGTAAACAATATAAGAGAGAACACAGCATTTGTCAATTTATCAACCAAAAAAATACGCTGTGTAAAACAGCGTATTTTCGAGTGTTTTTATCGAAAAAATATTAGATGTTTTCTTCGATGAAAGCTGTCAATTTAGATTTTGGTGCGGCACCGACTTGGGTTGCTACAACTTCGCCGTTTTTAAACATTAATAATGCAGGAATGTTACGGATGTTGTAGTTTACAGCTGTTTGTTCGCAAGAAGTTACGTCTACTTTAACGATTTTAACTTTGCCTTCAAACTCAGTTGAAAGTACTTCAAGTACAGGTGCAATGGCTTTACAAGGAGCACACCAACCTGCCCAGAAATCTACAAGTACAGGAGTATCAGACTCTAGTACATCGGCTTGGAAGTTTTCATCAGTTGTATTTACGATATTGCCAGACATGGATTTTGCTCCGGAATTAATTTTTAAGTTGACTCTATGTTTATAAGTATTACATAGCCAACTATAACAATGTAGGGGGTTATGTAAATTTTCGACCTGAATGGCGAGTTTGTCTAATGGATGATCACGATGCCGATGATCGTGTATGACTATCATTGCTTCAGATAAAAAATCGATAAGTTCCGCCCGAACTACTCATAAATGGCTTTTAAATTGCATGTATGTGAATTAATCTAAGCACAATTCTGAACAGGTTTTTTTGAATAATGTCTGATTTTTTGATTGATGAAGAATTACTTGCTGCTATCGATATGGGATCGAACAGCTTCCACTTGGCTATCGCACGCGTAGACCATGGTGAAGTGAAAAAAGTTGCATCAATGTCAGAAAAAGTACAGCTTGCCGCAGGTCTAGACGAAAATAAAAATTTGACTGAAGCCGCACAGCAACGAGGATTAGCCTGCCTAGCACGTTTTGTAGGGCGTTTAAATCCTGTCCAAGCCAACCGTTTACGTATTGTGGCGACCAATGCCTTGCGCCAAGCAAAAAATGGTCATGAATTTATTCAAAAAGCCGCTGAAATTTTACCAAAACCAATTGAAATCATTGCTGGTCGTGAAGAAGCCCGTCTCATTTATTTGGGAGTTTCACATACCATGGCAAACAGTGGTCGTCGTCTAGTGATTGATATTGGTGGGGGTTCTACAGAGCTGATTATTGGTGAAGAGTTTGAACCGATTCATACTGAATCCGTGCAAATGGGCTGTGTCGCTTTTACCAAAGCGTTTTTTGCCGATGGTGAAATTAACCTGAAAAGTTTTGATAAAGCGGTAAATGCTGCTCGCAAGGAAATTGCAGGCATTGCTAACACTTATAAAGCTGCGGGCTGGGATACTGTTGTCGGTTCAAGCGGTACGATCAAAGCGTGTCGTCAGATTTGTGTCAATATGGGCTGGAGCAACGATCAGGAAGAACTGACACGTGACGGTCTATTTAAACTCAAAGATAAATTGCTTAAATATAAGCATGTCAATGAAATGGAATTTGATGGTCTAAAAGAAGACCGTCGAGCAGTTTTGCCAGCCGGCATTGCCATTTTGTATGCAGTCTTTGATGTGCTGAATATCGATAAATTGGTTTATTCTGATGGCGCGTTACGTGAAGGCGTGATGTACGACCTATTGGGACGTTTCCAACATGAAGATGTTCGAGATCGTTCTGTACATGCGTTGATGGGTCGCTACAACGCAGATATGAAACAAGCTGAACGTGTGGTAAATACCGCTCAACAACTGTTTAATGGTGTGGCGACCGCACTGAATTTGACCAGTGATGACAGTGATTTACTGCGTCGTGCAGCGTATTTGCATGAAATTGGCTTAGCGATCAGTCATAGTGGTTACCATCGTCATGGTGCTTATTTACTGCAACATTCGGATATTCCGGGTTTCTCACAAATTGATCAAAACCATTTGTCACATTTAGTGGCGCATCATCGTCGTAAGTTACGTAGTGACGCGCGCATTGATGTGATGAAAGTCGGTGGTAACAAACTTGTTTACTTATGTCTATTGCTTCGTTTAGCAGTTTTATTAAATCATAGTCGCAGCGATGAGATGCTTCCTGCCATTGAATTAAGCGTGGACAATGCGCAACAATGGCAACTTAGTGTTTCTGGTGATGCCAAACAGTGGCCTTTGTTGGTTGCAGACTTGCATGATGAGCAGGTGCAATTTAAGCATTGGGATATTGAACTGAATATCCAGTCGGAACAATTTATCAATTAACAGACCAGTTAAGTTAGGGATAATGATCGACCTATGAAAAATAAAGCAGCTCAATCTAAAGCCTGGACTACGGTTCAGATCGCACGTCATCCTGAACGTCCGCAGTTTTTGGATTATGTTGGCGAAATTTTTACAGAGTTCGATGCTTTGCACGGTGACCGCCTATTTGGTGATGACGGCGCGATGATTGGTGGTTTGGCTCGTTTAGATGGTCAGCCTGTGATGATCGTAGGTCAGCACCGTGGTCGTAGTACACGTGAAAAATTACAGCATAATTTTGGTATGAGTAACCCTGAAGGTTACCGTAAAGCACAGCGTTTATTGGATATGGCGGAGCGTTTTAATCTGCCTGTCTTTACCTTTATTGATACCATGGGTGCATACCCAGGCGTGGGTGCAGAAGAACGTGGTCAGGCTGAAGCGATTGCAACCAGTTTGGCTCAGCTTTCTTCACTTAAAGTGCCTGTAGTGGCAACGGTATTGGGTGAAGGCGGTTCGGGTGGTGCGCTCGGTATCGGCGTAGCTGACCGTGTGATTATGCTATCTCACAGTATTTATTCAGTGATTTCACCTGAAGGCTGTGCATCTATTTTGTGGAAAACTGCAGAGAAAGCAGAACAAGCAAGTGAAGCATTGGCATTGACGGCAGATAAATTGCAGAAGATGGGCATTGTGGAATACGTGGTGGACGAAGCGGAAGGGGCACATTTAAACCCTGAAAAAGTCATGCAGGATTTGAAAGTGGTCTTGAAGCAAGCTCTAGAAGAACTGCAACCAATGGATGCAAACGAACGATGCGAAGCGCGTTATCAGCGTTTAATGAAGTTTGGCAGCGACAATTTAGGGCTGACTGCTTAAGTCAAATTCAGGCGCTGCCTGAACAAAGCCGATTTTTAATAGGATGTAGTGGTGGCATGGATTCCATGTTGCTGCTGCATCTTATGTCGTTTTTGTGCCCTGAAAAAATACGGGTGATTTATATTGATCACCAACTACAAGCGTGTAGTCATGCTTGGGGCGAGTTTGTACGCGCTCAGTGTGCAGCGCTGAATCTTCCATTCATCATACAAAAAGTTCAGGTTGCGCAAGGTAACCTTGAAAATCAAGCCCGCTCAGCCCGCTATCAAGCCTTTGTCGAACATTTACAAGCAGATGAAATATTGGTACTCGCGCATCATCAGCAAGATCAAGCTGAGACACTGATGTTGCGGCTACTTTCAGGTGCCGGTGTCCATGGCCTTGCTGCCATGAAAAAATTCGATGTGCGTGAAGATTTTACATTATGGCGTCCGCTATTAGATCTTTCACGTGAGCAAATTTGCCAATGGGCAGCACAGCTGCATGTGCAAAATATTCAAGACCTCACCAATTTTGATACCGACTATGACCGTGCGTGGAGTCGTGAGATTTTGTGGCCGTTACTCAGCGATCGATTTCCTAAAATGCAGCAAGCCTTGAGTCGAACCAGTTATTTGATGCAAGATGCTGATGAAATTTTATATGAGGTGTTGCAGCAAGATTTAGCGGCCTGTGGTTCATCGCAAATGTTATCTTTGGCTGCTTTACAACAGCTCAGTCAGGCACGTCAGCGTCAGTTGTTATCGCACTGGATGAAAGGTGAGGGGCAATATCGTCCAAGTTTTGAAATGGTACAGCGTTTATTTTCAGAAGTGATTGGCTCACGCGAAGACTCGCAAGCGGCATTACACTGGAATGGGTTTTATTATCTGCGCTTTCAACAGCAACTTCATCGGATTGCCAAAGCGGATTATCTTCAAACTGACCCCATTCAAGAGGTTGAGGTTATAACTTGTGTTGCAGGTCAGTCCCTCAAGTTGCCTACAGGCCATTTTGTGATTCAACCCTCAGAGCTTGGCTTATCACCTGAATTATTGGGGCAGCAACTGCAGATTCGCCCACGCCTTGGCGGCGAAAAAATTCATTTATATGGTCGTGTCGGAAGTTGGCCGTTGAAAAAAGCCATTCAGCAGGCGCAAATTTTTCCATGGCAGCGTCATACTATTCAAATATTAAGCCGAGATAATGTTATGCTAGGCGTCTTTACGCCTCAGGGCTTTTGGTTGGCGCAGTCTGAATTTTGTACTCAAGCTGGCTGGCAACCAACATTATCTCTTAACGCTAAATCTGCAATATCGGATCTTCAATCATGAGCGCAATTCTAAATTGTAATATCAGTTTCATTGGTGGCGGCAACATGGCACAGGCTTTAATTGGTGGCCTGATTGCACGTGGTGTCCCGACTACACGTATTACAGTTTCAGATCCCGTAGAAAAAGTACGTGAGCTTTTGGCTGAAAAAGATTTGCATGTGACGGATGATAATGTTGCAGCAATTCGAGATGCTGACATTGTTCTTTTTGCAGTTAAACCTCAGGTGTTGGCAAAAGTTTTGGCACCATTACAAGGTTTGCTAGAAGGGAAGTTGGTGATTTCAATTGTTGCAGGTGCAGAAATTGCAACAATTTCAAAATTATTAGGCACGGAGCGTATTGTTCGTGTCATGCCAAATACACCGGCTTTAGTTCAAACCGGTGCGCATGGTTTATATGCAGGTGAAGCGGTTTCGGCTGAAGATCGTGATCTTGCAAGTCAAGTTTTGGCTTCAACGGGTTTAACACTTTGGGTAAACTCAGAAGCGCAAATTGATGCGGTAACAGCAGTTTCTGGCTCAGGTCCTGCATACTTTTTCTATATGATGGAAAGTATGATCCGTGCAGGTAAAAACATGGGCTTGGATGAAAAAGTGGCTACAGCACTAACCTTGCAAACTGCATTAGGTGCCGCACAAATGGCAATTACCAGTGCTAACAGTCCTGCGGAGTTACGTAAAAATGTAACCTCTCCAAACGGTACAACACAAGCCGCGATTGAAGTATTTGATCGTGCTCAAATTTCACAAAATATTCAGGCCGCTTTAGCCGCAGCGCAAAAGCGTAGCCAAGAGTTGGCACAAGAGTTAAGCGAAAGCACCAAATAATTCGATTTGATTTAGGAAAGTTCAAGTATGGGCTCTGCTCAAATTTTTGGAATCATTATTAACGTTGCAATTTTGCTCGTATTTTTCCGTTTTTTAATGCAGCTTGCTGCCGTGAGTCCATATAACCCTGTGGTTTTGGCAACAGCAAAAGCAACAAAAATTGTCGATATCTTTAGCCGAATTTTCCCAACTTTGGCCAAAGGTCGAGTGAATACCGCAGCATTGGTGTTGGTGGTGATTCTGTATTTGTTAAAAATGTTTGGTTTGATGTATTTGTCTGGCGTGGCAGTGAATAGTCCATTCCATCTGATCATTATGACCTTTGTGACCATGATTCAGGATTTAATCCGTTTCTGTCGTTACTTAATTTTTGCATCGATTATTTTGAGTTGGGTCGTGATGTTTAGTCAGTCACGTTCGCCTTATATTGAAGTGGTTCAAGAATTGGCAGAACCGCTACTTGCACCATTCCGTCGTATTCTTCCAAATATGGGGATGATTGACTTGTCGCCAATTTTTGCGATTTTGGCATTGTTGGTTGCGGAAACCATTATGAAGCAAGTCGCAATTGCATTATTGACTGGTCTTTAATCTGAGCTAAGACGAGTTGAATAAAAAAGGACGCCGAGGCGTCCTTTTTTGTGGATTTAAATTGAGGTCTAAAACAAGAAATTTCTTATTTAGTAGCAATATCTCACCTCCATCCAACCTTCCTCCTAGAGGGAGAAAGGCGTGAATGAGCGTGAATGAATTAGTGTGCTTCGTCCCAGTTATTACCTTGACCGACTTCCACAATCAGTGGAACGGAAATTTTCAACACAGACTGCATGACTTCAGCCAGTTGGGCAGAGAGTTCATCGGCAATTGCAGCATCAACTTCAAATACCAATTCATCGTGTACTTGCAGTAACATTTTGGCTTGATCTTTTGGTAAGATTTTATCGACTGCAATCATAGCCAATTTAATAATATCTGCCGCAGAACCTTGTAGTGGTGCATTGATCGCTGCACGTTCAGCGCCTTGTTTCACCATTTTGTTGCTCGCCATAATGTCTGGTGTATACAGACGACGACCTAAAATGGTTTCCACAAAACCTTGTTCACGTGCAACTTGGCGAGTACGTTCCATATATTCCAAAACACCAGGGTAGCGTTGGAAGTATTTACCAATATAGTTACGCGACTCTTCACGAGTGAAACCCAACTGACGAATCAAACCGAATTCTGACATGCCATAGAGCAGACCGAAGTTCACCGCTTTGGCTTGACGACGTTGGTTGCTAGTCACTTCGTCGAGTGGAATACCCAAAACTTCTGCCGCAGTCCGTTTATGTACGTCTTGTCCATGATTGAAGGCATCGACCAAGGCATGATCTTGCGAGAAGTGCGCCATTAAACGTAATTCGATTTGCGAGTAATCGGCTGCCAGTAAAATGCGACCTTCAGGTGCAATAAAGGCTTTACGGATTTGACGTCCAATATCTTCACGGACAGGAATGTTTTGTAAGTTGGGATCTGTGGATGATAAACGACCTGTAGCTGTTAACGCTTGGTGATAACTGGTATGCACACGATGTGTGTCATTATTCACTTGCTTTAACAGACCATCGGTATAGGTGCTTTTGAGTTTAGAGAGACCACGATATTCCAAAATTAAGTCGGTAATCGGGTGGTCGATTTTTTCTAAGACACTTTCACTGGTACTGTACTGACCTGTAGAGGTCTTCTTACCGCCTTTTAAACCTAATTTATCAAACAGAATCTCACCAACTTGTTTTGGTGAGCTGACATTGAAGCTTTGACCCGCAAGATCGGTAATTTCTGTTTCTAAATTTTGAATGGTATTGGCAAATTCCACACCGAGTTGGTCGAGGAAGTTCATATCCAATTCAATGCCGTTTTCTTCCATAGAGGTTAGAACACGAGCAACAGGCATTTCAATATTGTGCAAAATATTGATCAGCTCCGGGTGAGCTTGTAACTTCTTATCGAGTACTTCATATAGACGATAGGTCACATGGGCATCTTCTGCGGCATAATGGGCTGCCGTTTCAAGCTCAATTTGGTTAAAGGTTTTTTGTTTTGCACCTTTGCCCGCCACTTGTTCGAACGTCGTTGTGAGATGACTTAAATACAAACGTGCGACGTCATCCATCCCATGACGTGTAGCCACAGAGTTAAGGACATAAGAGGCCAACATGGTATCGAAATACCAACCTGCTAAATGAATGCCATGATTTTCTAAGACATGTGCATCATATTTGAGATGATGACCAATTTTTTGTACGTCATTATTTTCAAGTAAAGGTTTGAGTTGATTCAGGATCGTGTCGCGATCAAGTTGTTGCGGCGCACCTTCATAATCATGCGCAAGCGGCACGTAATAGGCATCCTGTGCATCTAAAGCTACTGAGAAACCCACAATCTGTGCCACGCGGTAATCGAGGCTAGTGGTTTCAGTATCAAAGGCAAAACGCTTTTCAGTGCTTAGACGTTTAAATAACACATCCCAATCTTCTTGAGTCAATACCGTGTGATAACGTGCTTCACCAAGTAAGTCATCAACACTGGTTTTGTCCGCTTGATCTTCCACTTCAGGTGCATTGGCTACAGTCGCCGTGGTGTTAATGGCTTTGGCTGCTTGTTTGTAGGTTGCGCCATTGGGGTTGTTCGGATGATCTAAAGACTGCAGTTGGTTACGGAATTCTAGTTCCGTATATAAATCACGCAGTGCTGGAATATTTGGATCGGCAAGTTTCAAATCTTCGTATTTAAGACCCATGTCGAGGTCACAAACAATACTCGCCAGTTGGTGATCAAGAGCAATCCCTTCGATATTGTCTTTAATGTTTTGACCGACTTTACCTTTAATACTGTCGACATTTTCTAAAATGCCGCCAATCGAGCCGTACTCGGTTAAAAGTTTCGCTGCCGTTTTTGCGCCAACACCGGGTACACCACGGATACCATCAGAGGCATCGCCCATCAGCGTGAGGTAGTCAATGATTTGATTCGGCCACACCCCAAATTTTTCAAAAACACCTTGAACGTCCATCGGTTTGTCTTTGAAGCTGTCTTCTAAAGTGACACGCTCAGTAACGAGCTGTGCCATGTCCTTGTCACCGGTGGAAATTAAAACTTGATGACCGGCTGCTTCAGCGCGTTTGGCTAAAGTTCCGATAATGTCATCGGCTTCAGCACCCGGCAACATATGCAGCGGAATCCCTAGAGCACGAATTAATGCATGAAGATATGGAATTTGTTGTGATAATTCTTCAGGCATGCTTGGACGGTCACCTTTATAAATCGGGGACAATTCATGACGGAAGGTTGGTTCAGGTGTATCGAAAATAACGGCCATGTGCGTTGGTTGGATGCGACGCATTAATTTTTGGATGGCAGAAATGGCACCTCGGATTGCATTGGTATGCAAACCGGTTGAAGTGGTTAATGGTGGCAGTGCATGGTAAGCACGAAATAAAAAGTATGAGCCATCGACCAAGACAAATGGTGGCATTGATAATTTCCTAATCCTAAAAACGGTTTTATTGTACGTGATTTTTTGCCCGTACGCTGAGTCTAGATTGTATATGTAACTTACCGAATCACTGATGAATAGTTTTAATCCATCCGTCAGGCTCATGTATCATCAAAACATTCAGGAAAATGACGAAGCAGGTATGCTGAAACAGAATAATGAACTCAAGATGATTTGGTTGATGACGCTGATCTTGGTAGGGATCGGGGCTTGGTATTTAGATGTCCGAATCCTGAGTTATATCAGTGGCATCGGTTTTATGCTCAGTGTGATGAATTATGTCGATGATTTACAGCACGGCGCTGATGCACTGAGCTCATCAAAACAACCATTTCAAGTGACATCAAAGGTTCCGTTATATATTGCATCGTTATTAACGGTCGTTGGACTGTTAACAGAATTAGGATATTTGGTTGCGATCGGGATTGGCCTGTGGGTTTATTTTTTTCTGCGCTGGCTGAAACGATTAGAACGTCAGCTGCATCTATTGCAAGGACGTGCGCTTCACTCGCAATCGATTCATGCAGCTACTTCAATATCAGCGTCGACAATAGATCGTCCTGAAAATTTTGATTCTGATGATACACCATCTGTACATCCCGAGACGGCAATTGGTACAGTTAGACATCAGGCAACATTCAATTCAACGCTTTCTAATACACCATCCAAGTCTGCGCTAAATCTATCTAGTCAAATTCAGCAATGGCTTTTCCAAGGCAATCCCGTGTTAAAAGTGGCGGTACTGGTCTTGGTGATTGGCGTGGTGCTCTTACTTAGATTTGCCACAGAGCATTGGCAACTAAGCTTGGCCATGAAACTGCTGATCGTGAGTTTAAGCAGTATTGGTGTTGTCGGACTGGGTTTTTGGCTGCAAACCAAAAACCGCAGTTTTGCCTTGGCTCTAGAAGGTCTAGGTCTTGCAGCGCTGTTTTTGACTTTATTTTTTGCCTATTACAATGCCGTCATTCCGGGCTTTGGCATAGCTTGTCTACTATATGCTGCACTTATGGCATTGACGATTTGGCTCAGTTTGAAACAACAGTCGGTAGAACTGGCAATTATGGCAATGCTGATCGCCTATCTTGCGCCATTTACCTTGCCTGTTCGTGATGCAACTGCAACGGAATTTATTGCCTATTATCTTGTGATTAATATTGCTGTTGCAGTCATGAGTACTTTAAGACCGTGGAAATATCTGAATCAAATCGCTTTTTTGATGACGGTGATTATGGGTGGAGGATATGCTTTTTACCACGGATACACCACCGAACGTCAGATGATGAGCGTGCTGGTTTTAGCCCACGCTGCGATTTTTATCTGGCTCGGTTTTCGTTTTAGCCAGTTATTGGCGAAACAGGATCTTGCGCATTTTCAGCTTAAACCTGCCTTGGATATTGCACTGATATTTGCTGCACCAGTGCTTGCTTATCTGGCATTGTATTTGATGTATTTTGAGGAAACGGTATGGCAGGCGGGGTATAGCCTGTTATTCGCAGCGCTTTTTGCCGTACTGTATAGCATCAGTAAACGTAGTGCTGTGATTCCACTGATTGCACAAAGTTATTTGAGTTTGACCTTAATTTTCTTGGCATTGATTCCACCGATAGTATTGAAAGAGCAGTGGAGTGTGGTCGGTTGGGCAGTTGAAGGTGCGTTGATATTTATATATGCCTTATACAAGCAGTCCAATATCAGCCGTTATTTAGGCATGGCGCTCTTGGTGATGGCGGGTTGTTCAAGTCTGTATTATTTGGTTCAACTGCCACATTTCCCTGCACAGATGTATTGGGGCGTGTGTTTGAGCTATTTGGCGGCCATTATCGTGACGCATGCTGTTCCTGCATTTCATAAACAGCTTTCAAGTTCGAGTATTGCCTTTCAATGTGTGCAAATGCTCTCAGCAACTACTATGTTCATCATGTTGCTCTTAGATTGGCTGCAGACTAGCCATCAATTGGCCTTGAGTCTATTGATCGTTAGTGTGGCTTATCTGGTGGTGAATGAAGGCTTGTTAAAACGAAAAGCTTCGTGGAGTTGGTCCATCATTAAGTGGACGGGTCTAGTGCCTGTTTATGTGAGGGGGCTGTACCAAGTTATTTCAGTGAGTGAGAATGGTCAGTTAATTTGGCATTCAACGATGGAGCAGATTTATTTTGCATTCGCTGGGCTGAGCTTGACGCTGCTTTGGCTACGACCATTACTCGGTGTGCGTGAAGAAAAAGAATGGGTCAGTCTCGGAATTTTGAGTAGCTTGGCGTGGACCAGTCTGACGCTGATACCCAGTATGCCGTATATCAGTGTGGTAATTTTGCCGCTGATATTTTGTGCATGGTGTTATTGGCAAGCGCAGCAACCGGTCTGGAAAATGTTTTGGCAAGCGCGTAGCAGTTTGTTTTTGGCTTTAAGTTGGATCATCAGTTCGCAATTATTTAGTCAGCAGGCCTTTGTGGGATATATCTTGCCGATACTGAATCCTTTTGATGCAGTGAGTTTGCTGTTGTTAGCGGCTTTTTTATGGATGTTGAATCAACAGTTAAAAGCTGGTTTAGATCGTAGCTTGGCTGCCGTGTTGAGTGTCCTTGGGCTACTTTGGTTAAGTAGCTATGTCGTGCTTCGTGCCTTACATAGGTATCTGGATACGCCTTATAACAGTTTAGACATTTGGAGCGATGCGACCGTTCAACTGAGTTTTACTGTGCTGTGGGTGTTATTGGCTTTGGTGAGTATGCGCTTTGCCACTCAGCGCCAATTACGTTCAGTTTGGCTGCTCGGCGGCAGTATTTTGGTCTTGGTCACTTTGAAACTGGTCTTGCTGGATTTATCTCATGTCGGCACACTCATGCGAGTGATTTCATTTATGGCGGCAGGTTTTGCCATGCTTTTGATTGCCTATATTGCACCCATGCCGAATGACAAGGTTGAACCATGATGAAATTCTTAAAGGTACGAGATCACTAAGCTGTACAGGTCGATGGCTATAAAAGTACATGATAAAACAAACCCTGCACATTTGAAGATATGCAGGGCCTTTCATATCAAGTCGATAGACCATTATTTGAGTTGAGGCTCTCGTTGGATTTCTTGTGTATTGGCATATTGATCGACGTCAGCATCGCTTGCTTGTGTAGAAAGCGGGTGGTCAACAAAACCCATTTTCGGTACAGGAATTTCAATTTTATTTTCGACAAAAGCATTTCGAATCCGTTCCTGCATTTCATCACGGACTTTCAGGAAATTCTCTCTTTGACACCAAATAGCAAAAAGCAGCTCAATGGAAGATTCACGAAAGGCAGTGACGGTCACGGCAGGTTTAGGATCGGCCAAGACCAATGGATATTTACTAACGGCATCTAATAAAACTTCACGGACTTTGATGATGTCTTCATGAAAGTTAATTGCAAGGGTAATTGGAATTCGCCGTATTGGAAACTTAGACAGGTTATGTACAGGTGCCCGAATCAGTTGTTCATTCGGCAAACGGACATAGACATTGTCCTGCGTGAGTAATTTGACCGACAGTAAATCAATCGAGATTACTTCACCTTCAATGGTATGCCCGCGAATCAGTGTCAATTGAATGGTATCACCAACCTCAAAAGACCCTTCACCGATCAAGAACATCCCGCTGATCAGGTTGGATGCGGACGTTTGCGAGGCAAAACCCAGTGCGACCGTTAAAATACCCGCTGCACCCAAGAAGACGCTGAGTTTAAAGCCGGCTTCTTTTAAACTTGCCATTACAAAGATTAAAAAGATGAAATAGAAAATCCCGCGACGCCAAACCAACTGCTGATGGGCATTGAAACGCATACCCACAGTACGAATAAAGGTATTCGATATAAAACGGGCAATCAGAAAGCCGATGACTGCCAATAAAACAGCCACCAATAATTCTGTCAGCCGATCGGTATTGAGATTGGCGACCATTCCTTTTAGGCTGCTGGTGATTTCTGTCGAAATATTTAAATCTGCCATGGCTCGCCCTTAGAAAAATGAATCGAACATATTGAACAGCACATTGGCTGACTCGCGTGGCGGATGTAGATAAACAACGTCACCCGCTTGTGGTGGTGTACGGTTTTCAATTTTGACCCGCGGCGGTTTGTCATGACCTTCATGCACGACCCGAATTTGTGAAGTCCATAAACGTCCTGTACTTTCACTATAAAATAATGGCAAAGCCGGTACAGGGACATTCATACGGTCAAAGCGAATCTGTTGATTACTCACGTTATGAAACTCAATAGGGGTTACTGCACGAAAAGCACGAGGTTTGAGTTGTTTAAGTTCTGTACGACCATCCACTGCTGTGGCATAGCAAATTTCACCCATTCGATGGTTCGGACCAAACCAGGTATCTTTTGGTAGAATCACAGGTATATCAAACAAAGGTTCTCTAAGACCTTCGACAAAACCAGCAATCCAAAGCGGTGTGCTGATATATAGCGTTCCGCGCTGTCCGGCTGGAATATAAATTGGATCGACCGGTTTAATCACCACAGACCGATCTGCCAAACGTGGCATGATTTGAATTTTGTCATGCGTCTGGCGGAACATATAACGTTCCATTTTAATGGGTTGTGGAAAACCAAATTCGGGGTCTTGTATCGGATGCCATTGCTGCTCATAGTCAAACTGAAAGGTCGGGCGATGATATTCCATACGCCACTCTTGCATGCCGCGCGTCACACGAAACAATAAAGACCCAAACTGCCAACTGCGCGGGTGATTCAGTTCAAATTGATATTCCCCCCACCATTTACGTTTTGGGGATTCCTTTTCAGTCAAATCATTTTCTAATGGCAATGCGTATATCCCTTGTCCTGATAAATCCTAAAAACAGACTTCACGCTGTCAGATGCTTAGAGTACACTCAAAACAACTTTTTTCATCATTATAATGCGTGATGCAAGTACTTAAACAATTACAAATACCATATAGTTTTGCCAAACGTCATGGCGTATTGCTTCGATATGAGGGTGATCAAGCTTTTATTGTACGTCGTGACAGCACGCCACTGTTGGCTTTACAGGAAGCACGTCGCTATTTAGGGCATCCTGCACAATATCAATTATGTAGTGAGCAAGAGTTTAATCAATTACTCAGTGCAAGCTTTGCCGGAGACACCGGTGAGTCTCAACAAGTGGCAGCGGGTCTGGAAGATCATCCTGATTTACTTAGCCTTGCGGACTCTGTGCCAGAAGCTGAAGATTTGATGGATCAGGAAGATGATGCGCCGATTGTACGCTTAATCAATGCTTTATTGTCGGAAGCAATTCGTGTTGGAGCTTCAGATATTCATATCGAATCTTTTGAAAAAAAGCTGTCTGTCCGCTTACGTGTTGATGGTCAATTACGTGAAATTGTCCAGCCTCGTCGTGAACTTGCGCCATTGTTGGTGTCACGTATCAAAGTCATGGCCAAACTCGATATTGCGGAAAAGCGAATTCCACAAGATGGTCGTATTTCTCTGCGTTTGGCGGGCCGTGAAGTCGATGTTCGTGTATCAACCTTACCGTCTTCGTATGGTGAGCGTGTGGTGATGCGTTTACTCGATAAGCAAGCTGGGCGTTTAAATATGACCCATTTGGGCTTGATGCAACATGACTATGATCGACTGAAACAACTGGTGCATCGTCCGCATGGCATTATTTTGGTTACAGGGCCGACTGGTTCAGGTAAAACCACGACCTTATATGCGGCATTGTCTGATCTAAATGATGGCTCAAAAAATATTTTGACCGCTGAAGATCCAATTGAATATCAACTTGAAGGGATCGGGCAGACACAGGTCAATACCAAAGTGGATATGACCTTTGCTCGTGCATTAAAAGCCATGCTCCGCCAAGACCCAGATGTGGTGATGGTCGGGGAGATTCGTGATTTAGAAACTGCTGAAATTGCAGTACAAGCGTCATTAACAGGCCACTTGGTACTTTCAACGCTGCATACCAATACAGCAATTGGTGCTGTGACCCGTCTTAAAGACATGGGGATTGAACCCTTTCTACTTTCAAGCTCACTGATCGGTGTTGTGGCACAGCGTTTGGTTCGAACCTTGTGCCGTAATTGTGCGACTTGGCATGATGCCGATGATTTTGAAAAAGACTTATTTAGGCATCTCGATGCATCGGCTGAATTAAAATTGCCTCAACCTAAAGGCTGTGAACAATGCTCGCATACTGGATTTACAGGGCGTACCGCAATTTATGAAATCGTCCCGATTGATGAGCAAACACGTCGCCTCATCCATGGTAATGCTGCTGAGTTTGAGTTAGAAAATCATGTACGTGCAAATGCGGGTTCAATTCGTGATGATGGATTGCGTAAAGTTTTGGCAGGTAAAACCACGATAGAAGAGGTTTTACGTGTAACCAATGAAGCGGCTGAATAGTCGGTGTGAATTATAAAAAAAGCCCCGAAGCCTGTGCAAGGACTCGGGGCTTTGCTTTAGTTAATCTTTTCAAAATGAATAACAGCATCGTATGCTTTATCTGTCAGAGTGAGGTGAGTTGCATCACTGAGTTTCATTTCAATGCTATTGCTCTCTTTATATTTCAAAACATCATTATTCACTTCGGCCATACCGGATGAAGCACTAGAAATGCGCTCAGTATTATTTTTATCGAGCCAAAATTCGTCTTTAATTTGATAGTCATCGCCTTGTTTGCTGATTGAAAGTTTGCGAAGGCTCTCCGTGTCAGGTGTTTGTTTCCATTCCCCTGAAAAATCAGGCGCAGGTGTTTGGCTACATGCGGTTAAGGCCAAGCTTAGAAAAAGCATCGAAAAGTATGTTTTCATTGTAAAGTCCTGAAAATGATTTTAATTTTTTTATGGATGTATAGTTAATTATAGTTTGAATATTAAACATTTTTTAATTTTATTCATTAATCTTTCTATCGAATGTCTCATGATTTTTTATTTCTAATTTGAACTAAAAACAGCCCAAAAATATGGGCTGTACAGTCTTTCACTTACCACAAGCTGACAACTTTCTTCATCAATTCAGCACGAATAGGCGCGGTTGGGTTACCTGCATTGCGCTGCGTTTCATTTTCATAAAACTTTTGCCAAGTTTGAACCATCTCTAAAGTGACATCTTGAGTTTTAAGCTTTTCAACGTCGGCTTTGGTGATATTGGCTAGGCGCGCTGCAGCACCTTCTGAGCCTGTACCCCAACCAATGATGCCTTGACCATAGGCAGGTAAAGACATGTTGTTCGGTGTTGGCGGTAGCGCAAGACGTTGAATATCTGGATTGACCAAGGATTTAATTTGAGGATGGACTTTTTCAGACAGGGTTAATTCGGCAAAACTGAGTGTGGATGCGCTGAGTAGCAACGTACTGATAAGGAGAGGTTTAAGCATCATAGATCAACAAATGAATGTAAATAAGAATCGTTATATATTTTAGCAAGGTTTTGGCAACTGAATATTAATATTTAAATGTATTGGAAATGGATAAGGTTTATTTTGAGCTCAGCTGTAGATTTGTAGAAGTCAAAAAAGTTCAAAGCACTATTTTATAAGGAATTAAAACAGTGCTTTGTATAGATAGGTACAAATGGATTTAAGTCAAAACATTTAAAGTGACATTAATATTGTTTCGGGTCGCATTTGAATAGGGGCAAACAATATGTGCGGCATCGACCAATTTCTGTGCCTCGCTTGCATCCATACCTTCAAGATGAATATTAAGCGTCACTTCGATACCAAATCCTGTTGGAATAGGGCCGATACCCACATCACCCTCGACGTAGGCAGCAGGGGCGATCGAAATTTTATCTCGGTTTGACACAAATTTCATTGCACCTAAAAAACAGGCTGAATAACCAGCGGCGAAGAGTTGTTCAGGATTCGTACCATTACCTGTACCCCCCATAATTTTCGGCACAGCCAATTGAACATCTAAATGACCATCGGACGTCGTAGCACGACCATCACGACCACCAGTGGCTTTTGCATGGGCTGTATAAACTGCTTTTTCTAAAGTCATTATTCTAATCCCTCAGATGATGGTTCAAAATCATATCGTGGGGGATTTTGCTTAAATAATATTCAGTTTTTTTGTAATTTTATACAGGGTAAAAATCAATATTGAACCAAAACACGGTGCTGCATCAGTGGCATAGATGCGCGAATCTGTTGCTGTTCGTCTAAGTCAAAAGGAACCGTGAGTAGTTGAGCGCCTTCTTCTGCGGTGATTGCTAAAATTTGACCGCGGCTGTTGCTTGCTCCAGCATGCCCCCAAGTTTGACGCTTTTCACCATGCCAACCTTGTTGTGCGGCACCCAGTACAGCACATTGGCTATCCATGGCACGAGCTTGCAGTAACAACTGCCAGTGCATTTCACCCGTGGTATAAGTAAAAGCTGCAGGCGCCGTTAAAATGTTTGCACCTTGGCTACGAAGTTTCAAAGCCAGTTCAGGAAAGCGCAAGTCGTAGCACACCATCAGGCCAATATTGCCAAAAGGTGTTGTTGCAACTACGGTTTCAGTACCAGGTTCAAAGAATTTTGATTCTTGATAGCCACCGACAGCGTCACCAACTTGCACATCAAATAAATGAATTTTGTCATAACGTGCTTCGGTACGTTCAGGGCTGATACACAGGCTGACAGTACGGACACGGCCATCTTGAATGATTGAACCATCTGGACGATAAGGGCATGGGAGTGTGCCCGCAACAATCCAAAGTTGATAACGATGTGCGAGTTGTTCTAGTCGCTGCTGAATACTTTCAAATTGCGCCGCGGTTTCACGTTGTTTACCTGCGGCAAAGCAGACAAAATTTTCAGGAAATACAATGAGACTCGCACCTTGAGCCTGACTTTGTTGCATCAATGATTCGATCACTTTGAAGTTATCTTCAATGTCATTTTGAGAATTCATTTGTGCAACGGAAAGTAAAGTCATGCGAAGAGGGTCTCTGCTGTGATTAACCTAAATTAGACATTTTGCTGCTTGGGTTGCTCTAGATTGTCCTGCTCTTTTTGCAGTTGTTTGACCAAAGGCTCAAACATATTTTGGTTGCTATCATTTAGTTTCATCAGCGTTTTGTGTGCATCTAAAACCGTATTCAGCATATTGCTATGGGTAATGTGTTCTTCCATAAGTGCGCGAGTGCATACACTTGGATCACCACAATAATTCAAAATAACAAACACCTGACCTAAACCCATGCTATTGGCAAGCGTTGTGATATCAGAGTTTGTAGACAACATTACCGCTTGGATATGGTGAACTTGTTTGAGCTTCAAACCCAGTTTAGCCAAAATGCCAAGGACAGTACTATCGATAAATGTCGTTTGGGTTAAATCAACGATTGCACCGACGACATTTTGTTGCTGTTCAATTTTGTTTAATAACTTGTCTAGACTAATACAAGATTGGGCACGCACTTCGCCAATAAGCTTAAAAATATGCGTTCCGTTCAAGCTTGCATATTCAACATGACCTGTTGACATATAAATGCCATTTGCAGAGAAGGATAGTAAATTATCCCATAGGGGCACAGCTTACTCAAGTAGCCGAGTATGATCAGAAAGTCGTATTCGGTTTAAGTGATTGATTTCGTGATTAATTGATTCGACGTAAACTTAGGATGGCAATATCATCAGCAACATGGTCTGGTGCTTGAAATGATTGATTTTGCAAGTGATAAACCAATTGACCTAGCTGTTCATTCAATCCACCGTCAAAAGGTTCAAGTGCGCCATCCGAGCAAATTACAAAGCGAGAATAACGATTTAAGGTAAATTCAAACTCTTCAACTTCTAGATCTTCAGTTAAGCCGAGTGGGAAGCTGCTGGTATTTAAAATTCGTGCGGGAAGACCGGGTTCAAATAAAATGGCCGGCGGATAATGGCCTGCACTAGACCATTTCAAGACATGCGTATCGAGATTGAGTATCCCCGCAATCATGGTAATGTGCTTTTCAATATTTTCTTGAACCAACATGCCATTGAGCTTTTTGATGAGTTCTCTCGGGGTTTTTGAACGACCGTGGAAAGCAGCCATCCAAGAGGTCAGTAAACTACTCGTCACCCCATGACCAGATACATCTGCAAGATAAAACATGATTTCTTTATCGCTGATTTTCCAGTAATCGTACCAATCACCGGATAAATAGGCTGAAGGCTGGAAGAATGTTTCAATTTTATAGTTGTGGAGTTCAATCGGGTTGGGCAGTAAACGTTTTTGCAAATCTGCAGCAGAAGGGAGATCACGGCTGTCTTGATTGCGTTTGTATTGCGCATCAATTTTAGTGAGTGCCACCTGAAGGTTGGTTGGAATATGGTCCCACACCCATCCTGCTAAAGCACCTTGTTGCCACGCTTGAGCCAATGCAGCGCCCTCATGCTCAAAAGCGAGCACAATGGTAGGAAGTGTCCATTGGTGATTTAAAAAGTCGGCAACATCAGCAATTGCAATGATCGTTGGATCATACAAGTCTAGATCTTCAATGTTAATCATTTGTACGCTAGGAAGCGCATCAAGTACCTGATCTAAATATGGAATATCACGAGTAGGTTGAATGAAATACATAAAGAATTAGATGAATCCTTCGATAGACAATAAGTGTACTATAGCAAGCTAATGATGGCTGGAGGGAAAAACCACACCAGCCAATTGAAAAATTTTATTTATTCAGTTGTTACCGTGTCGGTATCATCTGAACTGCTATCATCAATGAAATCGGTAGAATCATCAGTTGAAACATCTGTTGAATTATCTTCAGATTCATCAATATCGTCATCTTCTTCATCAATAAATAAGTTTTCTTCAGCAATACCTTTTTTCTCGGCAATAGAATAGTTCAGGCGTTGCAAATAGATGTCACGAATTTGAGCGTATTTATCGCCTTGCAATACACCTTCGATATCCAGTAATTGAGCGCGAGTATCGATTCCACGTAAAGTTTGCTCAGACCAATACGCCACATCATGACCATCAAGCATATATTTCTGTGGACGTCCTTGACTATCTACAGCTAGACCGACGGTTTGGCGCAATGTGCTTGGACCAAGCACTGGTAGAACAATATAAGGACCAGAAGGAATACCGTAATATCCTAAAGTCGCGCCAAAGTTTTCATCTTCTGTTTCTAGACCTAGACGGCTTGCAGGGTCAGCAAAGCCTAAAGTTGTCAGTGTATTAACAGTAAAACGCCCCAGACTTTTTGCGGCACGTGTCGGTCGTCCTTGGATGAGTTGGTTAAATGCATTCCAAGGTTCGCCCAAATTTTTACGGAATAAACGATAAGATTCACGAATATCCTTTGGAGTTTTTGCTACATATTGCACAGCAGCAGGGCGGGCAATGTGGACATCTAAATAATCATTAAATGCGTAAACTTTCCGGTTGATCGGTTGGAAAGGGTCTTTATCTTCTTCTGATTGTGCTGCATTTGCATTTACAGATAATTTTTTTGCAACTTCAGATGACTTGACCCTCGCCGCATGCGCAAGTTGTTGTGTTTTTGATTTATTGGCAGCTTCTGAGTCTTGAGCAACAGGTGCTGAAGACTCGTCATTTGCAAATACAGGTGTTGTTACGACAAATGACAATAATCCTGCATATAAAAAAGAAGTTTGGCGCATATATAGTCCTGACGCTTTTAGCACGGCAAAATGTTTGCCGTATAATAAGTAAAAACGTTCAAATAATCCTGATTTATTACTATTAAACCAAATTTGATCAAAATATGAATGAAAAAATGTAATTTGAGTGAAAAATGTGCGCTCAAAATAATTATTTTAAAAAAGGTGTTGCAACGGATGTGAAATGCTGTAGAATGCACATCCATCGGTGGTGATGAAGATTAAAACTTCTGATTCTGATAAAACAATGACTTGGTTGAATTGATTAAGTTGGGTTTTATTTGATAAGTTTAAAAATAATTTGAATTACTGGTTGACTCTTTAGAAATAAAGAGTAATATAGCCGACCTAGCTTGCTGGTGACGAACCAACAAGAAGATCATTAAGAGATTATGAAGAACAACTTGTGTGGATTTTTACTGATTGATTGATCGAAATTATTTTCATTGATTGATGGTAGAAATTACTCGAAGTTTATTTGAGCAAATTTTTGTCAGTAATTGATGAGCCAAGATTGGTACACTATATGTACTATTGATTTTAAACTGAAGAGTTT